>PXQY01000123.1:16968-26315 GCA_003021745.1 Halobacteriales archaeon QH_7_69_31 | reverse complement strand
GGCGGGCTGACGCTCGTCGTCGGGCTGTTGACCGGGTTCGTGGACGTCCTGACGGGCCGCTCGCTGTACGGGCCGACGTTCGCGGGCCTCGAACCGTCGATTTCGGGCCCGGCAGCACGGTTCGGCGCCAGGTACGTAAAGGGAGTCGGACTCGTCGGCGTCCTGACATTCTACGTCCTGCTGCCGTTCGCCGTCGCGTACGTGGCCACCCGAGGGGACGAGCGGCGCCCCTCGTTTCACTACGCGTGGGCGCTAGCTGCGGTCGCGTGGCTACCCGTGCTGGGCGTGGTAATGTTGGCGATCCAACTCGAGAACCTCTATACGACAGAGGTGCATCTGCTGGCCGGGGTCGGCATCCCGGTTGTCTTCTCGGCGGGGCTCGTCGCCGTCCACCGGATCGCTTTGGCCCGCAGTCCCGACGACGTCGACCGCAGGCCCCCGCTCGCCGTCTTCGCCAACCTCGCGTTCGTCGTGCTCTTCGTCGGGGGCGTCTGGCTCGGCACGGTTGCTGGCGGTCCAGCCGGCACCTTCGTGGAGCGGTCGGACGGATCTGTCCCGCAGGCCGTGTTCGCGTTCTCCGAAACCGAGACGGCAGACGGGACGGTCCTCGAGGTCACCCACGACGGTGGTGATCCGATTCCGGTCGAGAGCCTCCGAATCGTCGGTGAGGGCTTCGAGAACGTGTCCGGCACCGACCGCACCGAGCCGGGGCCCTGGCCCGCGTCCGAGGCGACCGGGCCCGACGGTCCCAACGTCGTCACGAACGACTCGGTCACCGTCGGTGTCGCCGACGATTGCGATATCCGCGTGGTCTATCAGCGGGACCAGCGGGGAGTCGCGTGGAGCACCCTCGGGAAACACGCCTGCGGCGGTCCGTGACCAGCCCCATTGACGGATACGAAGGCCATTGCCCGAGGTCGAGCAGGCCGACGAGATACAGCCGGCGCAGGACAGATGGGTAACGACTGCAGGAGGGTGACGGCGAGAGCACGGCGGCCCAGCCCATCCGCGACGTCCAGTAGCAGACGGGACGGCGGCCGATTCAGTTCGTGAAATCGCCGACAGGAACTTTTCCGGTCGCAACAAGTCCGGAGCATGGCAACCACGATGCCCGAATCGTTCGAACGGTCGTCCTCCCGACCGGCCGACCGCCTGGACCGGCTCCGTCGGGCCGTCGACGACATCAGGGTTCGCGAGCACCTCCGCCGGGCGGAGTCCGCCCTCCGGAGCGCCGAGTACGACCTCTCGCCAGAACGGCGACGCCGCCGCGAGCGCCACCTCGACCGGCTCGCCGCCTACCGCGAGGGTGGCGAGGTCCCCACCAACCGGTCGGAGCCGGAGCGCGTCCCGCTTTTCGTCGGCGACGACGGGACGCCGTGTGCGATGGCCCACCTCCTCGGCGAGGACGGCCGCGAGGACCTCGTCGCGGCGGTGATGGCCGAGGAGCCGACGGTCCACGTCGAGGACCTGCCCGACGACCACCCGGTCGTCGAGTGGGTCGAGGCCAACGGCTTCACTCGCGAGGAGGCCGCACGGATCCAGCCGACGTACCCGAGCGGCGTCCAGTTCGCCACCACCTGTGGGCCGGTTCCCTGTTGGGCCGCCGGGGCCGTCGCCTCGGTCGTCGGGCTCGCGGCGGCGGGCGCCATCGAGTACGTCGGCTACCGGCTCGTCGACGACGCCTTCCCCGACAACGCGCTCAAGCGGCGGGCGACGCTGTCATACCTGACCGTCATGGCGCTGTTCGTCGCGCCGCTCGTTGCCCTCGTCGTCTTCGCGCTGTTCCCATGACCCACACCCATCGGCAGCGGCTCCTCGCGTTCGCCGGCGGCCTGACGCTTTTGGGCGGGCTGTTGACCGGCCTGGTCGACGCGTGGACCTACCGGTCGATCCCGCCCGTCCGGTCACACGATTACCTCGATCCGGCGATCTCGGGCCCGGCAGCGCGGTTCGGTGCGCGATACGTCGAGTGGGTCGGACTCCTCGGCGTCCTGACGGTGTACGTCCTGCTGCCGTTCGCCGTCGCCTACGTGTCAACTCGAGGCGACGATCGGCGACCGTCGTTACACCTCGCATGGGCGGTCGCTGCGGTCGCGTGGTTGCCCGTCCTTGCTTGGGCGGTGGCGGTCAGCCGCGGTTCTCGCTGGCCCGCAGCCCCGACGACGTCGGCCGCAGACCCCCGCTCGCCGTCTTCGCCAACATCGCGTTCGTCGTGATCTTCATCGCGGGCGTATTGCTCGGGACCCTTGCTGCCGGCCCGGCGGGTGCGCTCGTCGAACAGGACGAGGGTGGCATCCCGCAGGCAGCGTTCGAGACGTCGACGTACGAGACGGACGACGGGACGGTGCTCGTGATCACCCACGACGGCGGGGACGCCGTCCCGGCCGAGAACCTCCGCATCGACGGCGAAGGGTTCGACGACGTCTCGGGCGTCGACCGAACCGAGCCCGGGCCCTGGCCCGCGTCGGAAGCGACCGACCGCGACGGCGGGCCCGTCGTCACGCCGGGCGATTCCGTCACGGTCGGGGTCACCGACGGGTGCGTGATCAGCGTGGTCTACGTCAGGGGCGGCACCCGGGGAATCCTCGCTCGCCATCACTGTGAGGACGCGTGAGGCCCGCCGTCCGGATACCAAGGCCTTTGCCCGAGGCCGACCGAGCGCCGGTATGGCGCCGATCCACGACCGCCAGCGGGTGGCGGTCATCGCCGACTCCCAGAACCTCTATCACACGGCTCACAGTCTCCACTCCCGGAACCTCGACTACACGGCCCTGCTCGAGGCCGCGGTGGACGGCCGCGAACTCGTCCGCGCGATCGCCTACGTCATCCGCGCCGAGTCACCGGCCGAGGAGGACTTCTTCGAGGCGTTGCGGGACATCGGCTTCGAGACGAAGATCAAGGAGATCAAGACGTTCGCCGACGGCAGCCAGAAGGCCAACTGGGACCTCGGGATGTGTCTGGACGCCGTCACGCTGGCCTCGAAGGTCGATACCGTCGTGCTGGCAAGCGGCGACGGCGACTTCGAACGGCTCTGTACCCACCTCCGCCACGAAGGCGTCCGCACCGAGGTGATCGGGTTCGAGTCCTCGACGGCCGAGGAACTGGTCGCGGCCGCCGACGACTTCCTCGACATGAGCGACGACGTAGAGCGGTTCCTGCTGTAGCCTACACCGGGGTTTCCTCGACCCCGGGCTGCCCACCGGGGTCGCCGCTCTCGGTGGCGCCGAGGAAGCCGTCGGCCCAGAGGTTCGCCGCCACTATCAGGCCGTAGAAGTTGAGGAATGCGCCGACGAGTGCCCCCAGACCCGGGACGATGTTGAGGACGCCGACGACGGCGCCGATGCCGATGAAGACGCCCACGGAGATCAACCATGGGATGGCGAACTCTCCGTCGAGGCCGACCGACCGGATGGTGCCGAGGTCGAAGGCGGCGCCGAACCGGTCCTCCCTGGCGAGGTTGACGATGCCGACCACCGCGAAGTAGCCGAACACGAGCGCGAGGACGAAGGTGGCGAGCATGCCGACGACGAGGGTGCCGACGCCTGCGGCCGCCCCGGATTCGCCGCCGCTCAGGATAGCCAGGACCGCTGTGCCTACAGTAACGGACATCACGATGAGGGGAACGATCATGTAGACGAACCCGACGACCACGACCTTGATGCCGTCCACGACGAGTTCGCCCCAGCCGCCGAACGTCGGCGGTTCCGGTTCGCCCTCGAGGTTCGCTCGGATGGCCCGAACGAGGTATCCGTAGACGACGAACGCCGGGATGATCAGGATGCTGAGAAGCGTCAGGACGCCGCCGATGAGGACGGTGACGATCCAGTCGTCGCTCTCGGTCGGGTACGTGAGCGCCTCTTCTATGGACGACATAGGGGCAACTCTAACCGGGACCTACTTATAAATACCGGGGAACGTATCGGTCCTCCAACCGGTTCGAGCCGCCGGACGGCGCTGTCCGGGCCACGTTAGTATAAGACGAACGTCACATTGATCGGGGCTCGGCCGTCCACGCGGTCGACCACCGTGGCAGCAGGGCGGCGACCGCCGCCGGACCAGGGCGCTCGATATCAGGGCGGGCTCCGACTCGTCTCCACGATGGCCTCGCTGAGTACGTCGACCCCGATACCGATGGACGTCTCGTCCACGTCGAACGTGGCGGTGTGGTGGCCGCCGGGGTGGTCCGTGCCGACGCCGACGTAGGTCGCGTGGCCGCCTCGGTCCTGGACGTGCTGCATGAGGTAGGTCGCGTCCTCGCTGCCGCCGAGCGAGCCGCGGCGGGTCGGCTTCGAGACGGCCGGATGGTCGCTCGCGGCGGCGTGGACGACGTCGACCAGTTCGTCGTCGCTGTCGGCGGATGGGGCCTCCCCCTCCACGTCGACGTCGACCTCGCAGCCGTGTGCGAAGGCTGCGCCCTCCATCGCCTGCCGGGCGCGGTCGAAGACGAAGTCGCGGATCTCCGTCGTCGCGCCGCGGGCCTCCCCCTGGAGGAACGCCTCCTCCGGCACGATGTTCGAGGCGGTGCCGCCGCCGACCCGGCCCGCGTTGATCCGGGAGTCGCCGTCGCCGTGCCGCGGGATGCCGTAGAGGTCCGTGACCGCCGTCGCCATCGCCTGGACGGCGTTGTGGCCCGCCTCGGGGGCGGCGCCGGCGTGGGCCGGCTCGCCGGTGAACATCGCGTGGAACTGGGTAACCGCGAGGAAGTCGCCGACGCCGGCCACCACCTCGCCGGTCGGATAGTCGAGGCCGACGTGGACCGCATACAGGTAGTCGACGTCGTCGAGGTGGCCGGACTCCGCGACGGCCCTGCCGCCGCCGATGACCTCCTCGGCGGGCTGGAAGAACACCTTCAGCGTCCCGGAAAAGTCGCTTCGTGTCACGGCCTCCAGGACGCCCACGCCGATGGTGGCGTGGGCATCGTGGCCGCAGGCGTGCATCGCGCCGGTCTCCGAGCGGAACCCTTCCCGGGCGGGGACGTGATCGCTGTCGGTCGACTCCTCGCGGGGGAGCCCGTCGATGTCGACGCGGAGGCCGACCGTCGGGCCCTCGCCTTGCTCGAGGACGGCGACACAGCCGGTCCAGCCGCCGTCCATGGCTTCCAGGAGGTCGGCGTCGGCGCCCGCTTCGCGGGCCCGCGTTCGCCACGCCGCCAGGTCGTCCGCGTCGGGCACCGACAGCCGCGCGTCGGCCAGGGCGTCTCGGCCGACGTGGACCTCCTCGACGCCGATCCGGTCCAGTTCCTCGACGACGCGGGCGGTCGTCCGGAACTCGCGCCAGGCGGGTTCGGGGTGGCGGTGCAGGTCGCGTCGCAACGCGACCAGGTGGTCGTCGTCGGTCATGGGCATGCCCGGACCCAGACGGCGAGGCGGCTTAAGCCTCCGGCGTCCGGTCGGGTGCGGATCGACTGATGGGTGCGGGGCCACGTGGGCATCTGCCTTCCGGGAGGTACAGCGTCGACGGCGAACTTGGGTTAGCGCGCCCGAGAGCGAACCGAGCCGCTACCGGCCGTCGGGTGTGGAGACCCGGTCGACCTCGACGTCGAGGTGGATGCCCTCGGGGAGCGGCTCCTCGGCGACCGAGCGGGCGAACCCGTCGTGGCCGACGACCTCCAGCCGCCGGACGTAGACCGTGTACTGCCAGGAGGAGAACCGGGGGCCGTCGGGATCACAGCGCTTGGCCTGGGGGACGCTGTGTTCGACGGGCGTCTCAGCGTGGGGGCCCTTCAGTTCGACGCCCTTCCGTTCGGCCCGCCGCTTGACCTCGCCCACCACCCGCTCGAGGACGGCCCGATCACCGCTCTCGAGCGTCAGGGTGGTGACGAACGGCACGTCCATTTGTGGTCGCCCGAACGGTAAAAACACACCTATCGTGACTGCCGTGAGTCGGTACCTGACTGTGGGCGGTCGAATCGGAACACAGCCACCGCCCTTACTCTCTCACCGGATAGTGGCTCGTCCGGGGTCCGATATCCCTTTACAGCCCGACCCTGTACGTAGCGCGTATGATAGAGGCCACGAGCGCGGGAGCGATCCTCTTTCGCGACACGCGTGGCCGCCGCGAGTACCTGCTGTTGAAGTCCCGACCCGGGGACTGGGAGTTCCCGAAAGGGGGCGTCGAGGGCGGCGAGGAACTCCAGCAGACCGCGATCCGCGAAGTGAGAGAAGAGGCCGGAATCTCCGACTTCCGGCTTTTGGACGGCTTCCGGGAGGACTACGACTACGTCTTCGAGGCCAGCGGCGACACCATCCACAAGACGGTACACCTGTTCGTCGCCAGGTCCCACGAGGCCTCGGCGGAGCTGTCCGAGGAACACCGCGACATGCAGTGGCGCGACTACGACCAGGCGATAAACACTATCACGCAGGACGGGCCCCGCGAGATCCTCGAGGACGCCCACGAGTTCATCGACGAGAACTTCGAGGGGTAGGGCGGCGGGCGAGCGTAGCGAGCCCGCCGCCGAACGGGCGAGCGGGAAGACCGACCAGCGGGAGGGACGACACGCGAGCCGGGCGACCCGACCCCAGGGAGGGTCGCCGGACGAGCGAGCGGCGAACGGAGTGAGCCGCGAGCCGCGAGGCCGAACGGAGTGAGGCCTCGGAATGGACAAGCGGCGAAGCCGCGAGCCGGGCGGCGCAACCGAAGGGAGCGCCGCCGAACCGGCGAGCGGTGAGCGCAGCGAGCCGCGAGCCGCAGGGAGCCGCGAGGCCGACCGCAGCGAGCGCCTCGGAACGAGCGAGCGGGGAGCGAAGCGACCCGCGAGCCACGTGCGGCCGACTGAAGTGAGGCCTCGGAACGAGCGACCGACGATCCGCAAGCCCTCAGACCGCCGCCCGCTCGATCTCGCCCTTCACCGCGGCCGCCTCGAACTGGTGGTCCGGCCGCAGGTTCACGAAGTCGAGAAATTCCCGCGCGGCGAGCAGCGACTCGGTCGAGTACTGCGACAGCGCAGCATCGACGGCCGGGCGGGCGTCGATCCGGGGCGCGAGCGCCCCCAGCGCGCACGCGAGGTCGTATGCCTTCGCGTCCTCGATGGCCTGGACGCGGGTCGCGTCGATGAAGTACAGCGCCGGCTCGCCGTCGTCGGCCCTCGCGACCAGGACGTTCTCCGCCCGGAGGTCACCGTGGGCGAGCTGGGCGTCGTGCATCCGGGCCAGGTGCTCGAAGAGCGTCGGCGCCCACGCCGCTATCTCGTCGTCCGGGAGGTCCTCGAGCGTCCGGAACGCCGGGAGGTACTCCATCACGAGGACGCCGAGGCTATCGTGCTCGAAGGCGGCCCGCGGCTCGGGGACGTTCAGCCCCAGGTCGCGCATCGACCGGGTGGCCGCCAGTTCGTGTTCGGCCATCTCGACCGGCGTGGAGAAGTGCTCGAAGAACCCCTCCGTCCCTGAGGAAAAGGCACCGATGTTCCGGCCGGTCGTCAGCACGCCGTGGACCAGCGAGTGCTGCTGGCCGATCACCTTCACGAACCATTGGTCGTCGACGACCAGCGGGATAGACAGCCAGTTGTCCGCTTCCAGCCGGTGGAACTTCGCCCCGTCACCCCCGTAGCGGCCGACCACCTCCTCGGCGACCTCGAGGAGGGCCTCGTCGGGGACGCTCGCCCGGAGGAGCCGGCGGAGTGGCATCCGGTCGAGATAGCGGGCCGCCGGTCTTAAGTCGTGTCATCGGTGCGATGGCAGTGTTCTGTTTACGCGCGGAGTACTCTTCCGGTGGACGCAAGCCCCCGGCTTCTCGGGTGGGGCGGCTCACGGCTCACTGCGTTCACCGTTCGCCCGTCCGACGGCCCTCCCTGCGGTCGGGCCGCCCGCTCGCTGCGCGCTTCGCTCACGTCGTTCGCTGCAGTGCTTGTTACGCTGGACTCGCGCCGCTCGTCCAGCGACGTTCGCCTCGCTACGCTCGACTCACCGTCGCCGGCCTTCCCCGAGAAGCCGGCCCCTTGCGGAATCCCACCCGATATGGTTGACCGAGGGGCCGACTGTGGCCCCGAGACGCGTGAGATGAGCAGTTTGACAAACGGTATCCTAATCTGAACAGTGCCGGGGCGGTGCCCATCCTACCGAGTCGGGCCGTGGTGGATGGGCGAACCCGTCCCGCCGCGGCACCGCCCCAGCAGGGGCACCGCGTCCCAGCACGTTTATCCGGGAGTGCTCGTAGACCCGTGTATGGATTTCACGCTCCCCGACGAACACGAGATGATCCAGGGCGTGGTTCGTGACTTCTGCGAGGCGGAGCTGGCGCCGATCGCCCAGGAGATCGAGGACGACCACCGGTTCCCCGAGGAGATCTTCGCGGAGCTGGGCGAGCTGGACCTGATGGGCGTCCCCGTCGACGCAGACCGGGGCGGCGCCGGTGGCGACTACCTCATGTACGCCCTCGTCGCCGAGGAGATCGGTCGCGTCTCCGGGTCGGTCGGGCTCTCCTACGTCGCCCACACGTCGCTCGGCATGATGCCGATCGTCAACTTCGGCACCGAGAAACAGATCGAGGAGTGGGCGCGACCGCTCGCGGAGGGCGAGGGTATCGGCGCGTGGGCGCTGACCGAGCCCTCCTCCGGGTCGGACGCCAGCGACATGGACACGATGGCGGAGAAATCGGGCGACGAGTACGTCCTCGACGGCACCAAGCAGTTCATCACCAACGCCAACGTGGCGAACAGCGTCCTGGTGAAGGCCGTCACCGACCCCGACGCGGGCTACGATGGCATCTCCACGTTCATCGTGGACCCGGACAAGGACGACGGCTTCGAGGTCTCGACCGTCTGGGACAAGATGGGGCTGAACGCCTCCCCGACCTGCGAGATCCAGCTCGACGACGTGCGAGTCCCCGACGACCGGCTGCTCGGCGAGGAGGGCGACGGCTGGGAGCAGACGAGGAAGACGCTGGACGGCGGCCGCATTTCCATCGCGGCGTTGTCGACAGGACTCGCCCAGGGTGCCTTCGAGGCCGCCCGCGAGTACGCCACCGATCGGGAGCAGTTCGACCAGCCTATCTCGGAGTTCGACGCCGTCCGCGACATGATCGTCTCGATGGACCGCAAGATCGAGCGCGCCCGCCTCCTGACGCACAAGGCTGCGACCACGTACGACGACGGCGAGGACGTCACGCGGCTGTCCTCGCTGGCGAAGCTCGACGCCTCCGAGATCAGCCGCGAGGTCGCCGAGGACGCAGTCCAGGTTCTGGGCGGCTACGGGTACACGACGGACTTCGCGCCCCAGCGATTCTACCGCGACGCGAAGCTGATGGAGATCGGCGAGGGCACCAGCGAGATTCAGCACCTCGTCCTGGGGCGGGAACTGGGACTGTAGCCGCCTGGGTCGCCGACGCGGCTCGCGGGTCGCTCCGCTCAC
>PXQY01000123.1:16168-16775 GCA_003021745.1 Halobacteriales archaeon QH_7_69_31 | reverse complement strand
CGGGCTGTGGTTCCGCTCCGCAGATCACGAACAGCCGGTCCGATACCCCGTCGAGCAGATCAAAGCCGGAGCGCAGCGACGGCCAGGCCCACGCCGCCGACCGCGCCCAGAAGCATGAAGGCCTCGTCGAACAGTCCGGCGTCGGCCATTACCCCGACGACGAGCGGCGCCGTCGCGCCCAACAGCATCCAGGCGGCCTTCAGCGTCCCGAAGCCGGTTCCCTGGAGCGCCGCCGGCAGTGTGTCGGCGATGTACGTCTGGGTGACCACGATGGTCCCGTTCCAGGTGGCGAACAGCGCGGTGAGGACGGCGATCGGGACGAGGCCGTCCACGAAGGGGAGCGCCCACAGCGCTGCGAGACAGGTCCCTAAGCAGCCCAGCAGGGTGGGCCGGACGCCGACCCCGTCCATGAGCGCGCCCGCGGCCGGCTGGACGACGGCGCCGAGCGCGAAGAACGCCCCGAACAACGTTGCCGCGACCTCGGGCGAGAGACCCTTCGTCGTCGTCAGATACGCCGGGTAAAAGGAGGCAAAGCCCTGGATGAGGAAGCTGAGCGAGACCTGGACGGCGACGACCGTCGGGATCGCGCCGCCGCGGAGCGCGACCC
>PXQY01000123.1:0-16151 GCA_003021745.1 Halobacteriales archaeon QH_7_69_31 | reverse complement strand
GAGGGCAAGCGCCGCCAGCGCGAAGCAGGGCACGAACGCGCCGAAGCCGGCCCGCCACGTGAGCGCGGCGGCGAGCGCCGTCGCGGCCACCGGCAGGACGGCGTTACCGACGTTGCCCGCGGCCATCGTGAGCCCGACCGCCGATCCCGGGTCGTCGGGAAAGAGGTCCGTCAGGACGGTGAACCGGGTGGGGCCGTACAGCGCCGTCGCCAGCCCGAACGCGACCGTGGCCGCGAACAGCGCGACGGAGCCGGTCGCGCCCGCGACGGCCGCCATCGCCGCGGTCGAGACGACCGCGCTCACGACCAGTACCCGACCCTCCCCGAGGCGGTCGCCGAGAGCGCCCCCCGGGACGTGGCCGGCGGCGTAGGCCCCCCACAAAAGCGAGAGCAACAGGCCGACCGCAGACAGGCCGAAGCCGAACTCGGCCCGCAGCAACGGGACGAGGGCGGGGTAGACGAAGCGGACGCCGATCGAGAGTGCCCACCCGAGCGCCACGGCTGCAAGCACCGGCGTCGGGCCGTCGACGCCCCGGTCCACGACGAGCGCCCGGAGTCGGGTCGGGACCGGTCGCAGTGGGTCGACCACGTCGTCCCGACAGGAACGGTCGAGGCGTGTTCGGCGTTTCGTCTCGGGACCGTATCGGCCGGACGGGATAGCTCCGCGCCGCGAGGGCCGTTCAGACGACCTTCAGGAGGCGGCGCTCGAACTTGCCGACGCGGACGCGCTGCCAGCCTCGCAGCTCCTCGTCGAGGCCCGGGTCGCCGGTATCGACGCGCAGGACGCCGATGTCGTCGAGTTTCTGCCTGGAGGCGATGACCGCCATCGTCGAGCGGCGGAGCACCGCGGGCGAAACCTGGTCGTTGCCGCGGCCGACGACGAACCCCTGGCCGCCGATGGGCGAGACGACGACGACGTTCCGGTCGCCGAGGGCGTCGAGGATGTCGGACTCGGCGGCGTCGGCGGCGACGACCGCGCCGTCGCGCCAGACGTCGACGCCGAGGGGCGTCCCGTCGAAGCCGAGTTCGGCCTTGACGGCGTCGACGGTCGAGCCCGGCCCGAGGACGTACGTGCCGTCCTCTCCCCGTATGTCGCCGGCGACGGCCGCCGCGAGCGCCTCGACGGTGCCGCCGCCGATCTGTTTCGACGACTGGACCTCCTCGCCGACCGGCACCTCCGCGAGGGCCTGCAGCTCCGTCCGGACGTCGCCGCCGCGGTAGGCCTCCTCGTCGACGTCGTTGACCTCCCGGGTCTCCGTTCGGTCGAAGGCGGCGGCGATCCGGCCGGCGGCCCGCGGCGTCACGGCGAACACCGAGGAGTAGACCTTCACGCCGCCCGGCACGCCGAGGATGGGGACCTCGGCGTCCAGCGCGTCCAGCGTCTCGGCGACGTCGACGGCGGTGCCGTCGCCGCCGACGAAGAAGACGAGGTCGACCTCGGCCTCGACGAGCAGGCGGACGGCCTCCCGGGTGTCCGACGCGGTGGTGTCCTCGCCGTCGGGGTGGCCGACGACGTCGGGGTCGAAGCCGGCGGCGACGGCCTCCGCCTCGCCCATCTCGCCGCCGTAGGTGTAGAGGCTGACGTCTACTGGCTGTTCGTGGAGGTGGTCCAGTGCTTCCCGGGCCCGCGCGGGCGAGCGCGGGTCGGCGCCGCGGCGCCGGGCCTCCTCGACCTTGTTGTCGGTGCCCTTCAGCCCCACGCGGCCCCCCATGCCGGCGATGGGGTTGACGACCAGCCCGACGCGTCGCATGCCTGGACAAGGGCGGGCGGGTGGGAAAAGCACCTTGGGTGAGAGCCGGGCAACGCTCCCTCCGGTCACCTCGCCCGGCTCACGTGTCGTCGTTCCCGCTGGTCACTCCTCCCGCTCGCTCGGTCAGCGGCGTTCGCTCCGCTCGCGCCGCCCACCCGACAACTCAATTTAAGACCTCGGCGGCACTATGCCCGCCAATGATCGCGGTCCTGCAGGAGGGCGTCCGGCCAGGCGTTATCTCGGCGGCCGGGTGGCTGGTGTTGCTGTCGAGTCTCGCCCTCACCGGCGCCTGGATCCGATACCTCTACCGGTAGCTATGCCTCCTCGACGTTCGCCCGCAGCCACTCGAGGGCCGCCTCCAGTTCCGCCTCGTCGGCGGACTCGAGTTTCACCCGGACGGCCTCGCCGGGGTAACTGCCGACCGTGACGTCGAACCGCTCCTGCAGCGTCGCGAGCCGATCGACGAGCGCGCTCTCCGGTTCGTCGACGGCGACGGAGCCGACGTGGCGGCGCTCGCCCTCGAACTCCCCGGCGACGGTCTCGAACATCGCCTCCATCTCCGCGGGGACCCCGGGGAGGACGTAGACGTTCTCGACGACACAGCCGGGCGCGACGCCCTCGGGGTTGTGCAGCGGGCGGGCGCCCTCGGGGATATGGGTCGTACCGTCGGCGAGGTCCCCGTTCGCGTACCCACCCTCGGTCGTGAGGCGTTCGAAGACCTCGTCGCTCGCCGCGAGCGACCGGCCGACGGCCGCGGCGACGCCCGCCATCGTCCGATCGTCGTGGGTGGGGCCGAGGCCGCCGGTGACGACGACCGCGTCGTGGCGGGCGCGGTCCTCGTTGACGGTCCGGGCGATCTCGGCCACGCGGTCGGGGACGACCGTCATCCGGTCGACGTCGACGCCACGCTCGGTGAGCCGCTCGCCCAGCCAGGCGGCGTTCGTGTTGACGGTGTCGCCGGCAAGCAACTCGTCGCCGACACACACCAGCGCGACCTCCATGAGCGGTGGTTGGGCCGCCGGCGGGTAAACGGCACGGCTCTCAGCAGGCGATAGGACTCGGGGTTCGGTCGCCGACCCGGTGGGGTTGATCACGCGTCGCTGACGGGGGGCGATACGCCCGGCATCGCGGCTCGTGAAGCTCCCACCGCCCGGCTCGCGTGTAGTCGGTCGCTGCGCTCACTGCTCGCGGCTCACTCCGCTCGCCGCTCGCTCCATTCGAGGCGCTCCCTTGCTCACGGCTCACTCCGTTCGCCGGCAGAGCTTCGCTCTGCCGAGCCCTCGCTCGCTTCGCTCGCGAGGACGCCGTTCGCACAGTCGGCGGCACTCGCTCCGCTCGTGCCGCCCGGGTCGCGCCTCGCGCCTCCCGCTCGCTATTTCGGCGTCGCTCCCAGTTGGTCGCGCCGCCCGGCTCGCGGCTGGTCGGCCGCCCGCCGCTCGGCCGCCTCCCTACCCCATCCCCGGCGGCGGATCCCGCCGGTCATCGTCGTCGTAATCCACGTCGATCCCCTCAGCCTGCCGGCGCTTCTTCGCCCGCTTGACCTGGATGTAGTAGTAGCCCACGCCCAACAGGCCGACGAAAAGGCCCACCAGGGCGAGCCCGCCGAACAGCCAGAGGTCCCGGTCGAGGTACCACCGGACGACCAGCACGGAGGTGTCCAGCCCCTGCCAGGTGAGGTGGACGCGGCCGTCCTCGACGTTCCGGCCGTCATTGGAGGGCCGGACCTGGGACAGAAGCGGGAGGCGGGCGTCGGTACCGGGCGGCAGGACGAGTTCGAACGAGCCGTTGACCGGCGGCCGGAGGGCGAGTTCCTTGCCCTCCTTCGGCGCGGTGAAGGCGAGCTTGCCGGGTTCGTCGGGGAGCGTGACTCTCGTTCGTTTCCGTGTGGTCGACACCTGCAGCGCCCCGACGGACTCGGTGGTCCCGTTCGGGTACACCCGGGACGCGTTGGTGGCGTTCGCGTCGGCGTACCGGAGCATGGTCCCGTCGGGGAACCGCGTCTCGTCGGCGTAGCGGTACCGGAGCCCGCGGATCGAAAGGGGCTGTTCGACGGACAGCGAGTCGGTGGTGTAGAGGTCGATGGTCTCGCCGGTCCGGTCGGCGAGGTCGTAGACGGCGGTGTAGTTGTCCTCGTTGACCACGACGTAGCCGGCCCGGTCGGTGTCGAAATCGTAGGTGGCCTCCGCCGAGAGGTCCTCCGAGGTGGCGGCCTCGTCACCGAAGAAGGTGGTACAGCCCGAAAGCGTGAGGAGGGCGACGACGGCGACGGCGGCGAGGACGCGGCGGGCCATGTCAGGGCACGACGGCGAGCAGTTCCGACCGGAGGTGGGGACCGACCTCGGCGAGCAGGCCCGGCGCGTCGGTGCCCTCCCGGCAGACGACGCTCTGCTCGAGGAGGCCGAGCCGCTCGACGGTGACGATGTCGTCGGCGTGGCCGGCGCGGTTGACGGTCGCGCGGACCTCCGCCCGCGTCGCACTGTTGACGTTCAGGCGGTCGGTACCTCTGGTCCACTCGTAGAGCCGGTCCCGTTCGGCGTCGGCCAGCCGTCGGGGCTCGTCCGCCTCGGACGGCTCGTGGAACCGGAGCGGCAGGTGCTGGACGAGCCCGAACCGCCTCCGGATCTGGGCGGGCGTCCCCTGGCCGAGGCCGAGGCCGTCGGCCGGGACGCGGACGTCCTCGCCGGCGTCGAGGACGAAGCCCTCCTCGTCCCACGACGCCAGCGTGCCGACGTGGGTTTCGCCGGGCTCCCGGTGCGGCGTGACGGCGCCCCACTCCGCCGCCAGGAGGTTCCGCGCGGCGGTGGCGTCCGCGCCGGTGACGGTGACCGACGGGAAGCCGTCATCCCGCAGCCCGAGCGTGAACTCGACGTCGAGGTCGGCGAGGGCGTCGGCGACGAGTGCCTCCAGGCCGTCGAGCGCCCGCTCGCGGGCCTCGCCGTCGACGTAGACCTTCGTGGCGAGGACGACCATCAGGCTTCCAGCGGCTCCCGGTCGAGGTTCAGTTCCTCGCGGAGCGCCGCGATGCGGTCGTCCATCGCGGCGACGAGCCGCTGGTTGTCCATCGTCTCGAGCTGGGCGCCACACTGGGGGCACTCGAAGCCGAACTCCATCGCCTCGCCGAACTCGAACCGGAGCTGACACTGGCCACAGAGGTAGAACTCGTTGTCCCGCTCGTACTCGCGGCGCTCGTCGAGTGCCTCCAGCAGCCGGTGCATCTCCGCCTCGAGCTGCTCGGGGACGTTCCCGTACTCGAAGGTCCACAGGTAGGTGAGCCACCCCGAGTCCTCGTCCCGCAGCCGCCGGTAGGTCGCCAGGTCGTTCTCGTAGAGGATGAAAAGCGCCCGGCGGACGTCGTTCAGTTCGAGGCCCAGCTCCTCGGCGAGTTCCTCGTCGGTCACCTCGCCGTCCGGCGGCGCGGCGGCGACGGGCATCCCCGTCGGGCCGACGAGTTCGTGGAGGTACTTCTGAATCACCGGGTCGGCCAGTAGTTCCTCAAAAGCCATTACCCCTCTGTCCGCCTCGGAGCCCCTTCAACGCTCCGTTCGCGGCCGCGGCTACGCCGGCGCGGGTATCGTCCCGGCGCGGCTCGCCGCTGTCTTTATCGGCCGGACGCCCCCACCGCCGGTGTGGACGACATCCAGGCGGTCGACGTCGGTGCCATCGCCGTGGGCGACCGGCGCCGGCTCGGCGGCGCGGTCGTGGCGGGCGTCCTCGCGCTGTCGGTCCTCTGGCTGGTGGCGCTTCGCGCCGCCAGCCCCGCGCTATCGGCAAGTGTCCGCGACGCGGCCTTCCTGGCGCTGTTCGGCCCGGTCCCGGCGGTCGCCGGCGGTGCGTGTGGCTACCGGAACTGCGGCTACCCGGCGGCCGTCGCCGCCGGCCTCGCCCCCGGCGTAGTGCTCGCCGGACTGGTCGCCGTCGCCGGCCCGTTCGACGTCGTCGTGTTCGCCGGTGACGCGGCGGCCGCCGTGGTGGCGGGCTCGCCGGCGGGCATCGGCTTCGTCTGGTCGACGACGGGGTTCGGGGTCGGCGTCGTCCTCGCGGTGTGGCGCGAACTCGGGTGACGCCGGCGGCGCTACTCGGGCGGCCGCTCGCCGGCGTCCCCCTCGACCGGTTCGACCCGCTTGCCGGTGGCCTGCGGGACCACCCGGTGGGTCGCGTCGCGCCAGTCCCGGTCCAGCTCCCGGCCCTCGAACAGCCGATCGAGGAACACGGCCAGCCCCGCCACCTCGGAGTGTGGCTGGCTCGTCACGGCGACGTTGTGGTCGGCGGCCTCGTAGACGTCGAACGGGACCTTCTCGGAGCCGACCACGACGAGCAGTGGCGATGCGTCGTGGGCGTCCCGGACGTCGGCCGGCTCGGCAGCCTCGCCCGCGATGACGACGCGGTCGGCGCCGAGCGCCCGCGCCGTCAGCCCGACGTGGGTCGTCATCCGCTCGTCGCGGCCGGGCCGGTGGCCGAGCCGGAGGACGACGACGTCGTTCGTGCCCTGCACGGGCGGACTTGGCAGGGCGTGCGTTAGGGGGTTTCGATGCCCGGGTGGCTGCGTCGCCGGCGGGGTGGGGCGCCTCCTCGGGTGGATCGCGGCCGTGTCGGCGCCCGGCCGAACCCGTAACGACCAAACCGCCACCGGCCGCAGGACCGCCAATGGAGCTGTCCGGCAAGCGGGTCTCCATCACGGGCGGCGGCGGGTTCGTCGGCTCGCACCTCGCCGACCGCCTCGTCGCCGACAACGACGTCGTCGTTGCCGACCGGTTCGGCGCGGGCCGCCGCGAGTGGGTCCCGGACGGCGCGACGGTCGTCGAGGGCGACCTCCAGGACCCGGCGATCGTCGCCGAGGCCATCGACACGGAGACGGACGTCGTCTTCCACGTTGCGGCCGACAAGCGCATCGACGCCGAGGACCCCGACGAGCAGTTCCGGCGCAACACCGCGCTGACGGCGAACGTCGCCGAGCGGATGGACGCGGTCGGCTGTCGCAGCGTCGCCTTCACCTCCTCGTCGACGGTGTACGGCGAGGCGCCGCGGCCGACGCCCGAGGACTACGCGCCGCTGGAGCCCATCAGCATGTACGGCGCGGCGAAGCTCGCCGAGGAGTCGCTGCTGTCGGTATACGCCCACAGCCACGATGTTACCGTCTGGACGTTCCGCTTTGCGAACATCGTCGGGCCGCGGCTCCAGCGCGGCGCCGTCGTCCCGGATTTCATCCTCAAGCTCCGCCGGGACCCCACGGCCCTGGAGATTCTTGGGGACGGCCGCCAGGAGAAGTCCTACATGCACATCGATGAGTGCATCGAGGCGATGGTCCACGTCGTCGAGCACGCCGACGCCCCCGTGAACACCTACAACCTGGGGACGCGGACGACCACGTCGGTCAGGACCATCGCCGACATCGTCGCCGACGAGATGGGCGCAGACCCCGAATACGAGTTCACCGGCGGCGAGCGCGGCTGGACGGGCGACGTCCCCCGGATGCGGCTCTCGGTCGAGAAGCTCGCCGGGCTCGGCTTCGAGCCGACCGACTCCTCCGACGAGGCGGTCAGGCGGGCGACCCGGGAGCTTCTGGACGCGGACCTGGGCTGATCCGCACCGACGGGTCGAGGAGAGTCCGGCACTCCCCCGGGCGGGTTAGACCGAAAATGGCGTCCGTGCGGTGATCTCGTGTTCGGTGACCCGGAGCGTCGCCTCGGCCGTGTAGTCGCCGGGCGTCGGGTCCGGCCAGGTCTCCTCGAAGGCCGCGGATTCGCCGGGCTGGAGGTCGGCGCTCGTGAGCATCTGGGCGAAGGCGCGGCCCTCGCTAAACCGCCAGACCTCCCGGTCGTCGTCGTAGACCACGAAGTCCGCCTTGCAGGCGTCCCGGAACGTGAGTTCGACCGGGCGGTCGCCGCCGTTCTCAACGGTGAAGGTGAAGGCGACGCCGTCACCGACCGTCACCTCCAGCGACGCATCGAGCATGCGACCCCTTGTCGCTCCGGCCCTATAGCGTTACCTCGGAGCCCGAGCACCGGTGCGACGGCCGTTGGGACTTCGGTTCGGGTCAGGTAGGAGCGCTACTGACCGTCGGAGGGTTCGGGGGCCAGGACGGCGGCGACGTCCAGGAGGCCCGCGCCGGCCTCGTCGCTGGAGAGCCCGATGTCCTCGGCGTCTTCTTTCAGCTCCGAGCGGACCGTGTCGTTGTCGGTCGTTCCGTCGGCGATGGCCTGGGCTGCGGCGCCGGAGACGTGGGGACACGCCATGCTGGTCCCCGAGAGCGTCTCGTACCCGCCCAGATAGGTCGAGTAGATCCCGTCGCCGGGGGCGGCGATCTCCACCTCCGGACCGGCGGACGAAAAGCCCGCAAGCGAGTCGTCCTTCGAGGTGGCCGAGACCGCCATGCACTCGCTGTAGGCCGCTGGATAGGAGACACAGTGGCTGCAGGGACCGTCGTTGCCGGCTGCCGCGACGAGCACCACGTTCTTCGAGTAGGCATACCTGCACGCATCCTCGAGCGTCTGTGAGTCGCCGCCGCCGAGCGACAGCGAGCCGACGTCCCAGCCCTGGTCGGCGGTGTACTCGATGCCCTTCGCGACGTCCGAGGTCAGTCCGGCCCCGGTGGCCGACAGGACCTTCACGGGGTGCAGCGTCGCAGTCGTGGAGACGCCGACGACGCCCTCGGAGTTGTCGACCGCGTCGGCGATCCCCGCACAGTGGGTGCCGTGACCGTTGTCATCGTCCCCGTTGAGCGTGGTGGCCCCGGCGACGATAGTGACGCCTTCGCCGACGTTGGCCGCGAGATCGGGGTGGTCCCGGTCGATCCCGGTGTCGATGATCGCGACGTCGACGCCGTCCCCGGTGTCGCCGTTGGCGTGGGCCACCTCGGCGTCGACCCGGTCGATGCCCCACGGCGTCTCCTGGGCGATGGCCTCGAGTTCGACGTCGTCCTCCACGAACCGGATATCCCGGCGCTGCCGCAGGCCGGGGATGGCATTCCGGTCTACCCCGATCGTGAGGACGTCGATCTGGAGGTCGTGGTAGATCGCCTCGGCGCGGTCAGCGGCGGCCTTCCGACCGCTCGGGCTCGCGTAGCCGACGTTGACGCGGACGATGCCGTCCCCGTCGTCCGTCCCGGCCGCGGTGCCGGTGACCACCCCGCTCGAGAGGCTACCACCGACCAGTTGGAGCGCTCTGCGCCGGGATAGACCTGTACGCGAAGTCATGGCAGCAATTGAGGAGGGGTTCCAATTGAGGTTTTCCCTTCGTTACCCGGTATTTTATAATAACACGGGTGAGGAGCAACGCCTAAACCGCCGTACGGCCTACGGCGAGCTGTGCAGGTTGTCGGGTACGACACGGGCGTCGGCATCGATCGGGAGCCGGCGCTGTACGTCGCCCGGGACGACGCAGTCGACCGCGAGCCGCTCCCGACGGGCCGCGAACTCGCCTACACGCTCGGCGACCGGCGCTGTGCGGGCCAGCTCTCCGGCACCGACCACCACGCGTGCGACAACTCGACGGCCCCGTACTGCGACGCCCACGACTCGACGTGGATCTGCGCGAAGTGCACCGGCACGTGCCTGAAGGCCGAGATGGACTGCCACACCGAACACGCCGTCTACCTCGCCGCCTTCGCGCCGGCGACGTTCAAGGTCGGCGTGACGACGCGGCCGCGGCTGGAGACGCGGCTCCGCGAGCAGGGCGCCGACCGCGGCGCCCGGATCTACACCGTCGCGAACGGCCGGATCGCCCGCGAGATCGAGGCCGACCTCGCCGAGTCGGTGCCGGTCCCGGACGCGGTCCGCGCCGACGCCAAGGTCGAGGGCATGGCCCGCGACGTCGACGCCACCGCCTGGGAGCGGCTGCTCGAGGGGTTCGACGTCCAGGGTCGCCACCGGTTCGACTACGGCCTCGACCTCGGGGCGGCGCCGGTCCCCGACATCATCGCCTCCGGGACGGTCCGGGGGACGAAGGGCCGCCTTCTGGTCCTCGACCGGGCCGGCGGCACGGTCGCGGTCGACGTGCGCGACCTCCTGGGACACGAACTGCGGGAGGGTGTCTCCTCCCGGGACGTCCAGTCCAGTTTCGGCGCCTTCGGCTGACCGGGGCCGCGGCCCGGGCCGACGGCGCCTTCTCGCACCCCCTGGAGGGGAAAACACTTACCGCCGGGCGTGCCAGGCGATGGCATGCGTCCCGAAGCCCTCCTCGGGGGCGCGGCGGCGGCCGGCGTGCTGGTGGCCGTCGCGCTCGCGGTGTTCGTGCCCGGGTTCGTCAGCGCCCCGGCCCCCGAACCGGACGAACCGCCCGCCAGACTCGACGTCGCCGAGATGACGCTGTCCGCCGGTGCGGTGACCGGCGAGACGGCGACCCTCGAAACCACCGTCTTCCTCCGGCACCACGGCGGCAGCGCCGAAAATGTCAGTGTCGAGGTGCGCGCGACCGACGCCGACAGCGGCCTCGTCGCCGACACGACCCGCCGGGACCTCGGCACCGTCGACAACCGGGGCGAGCGGGAGGTGCCCCTCCCGGTGACGGTCCCCCGGGAGGGCGGCTACGAGGTCACGACGCTCTTGTACGTCGACGGCGAGCGCGTCGACGACGCCAGCGCGAGCGTCCGCGGCGTCGGCGCGCTCACGCCACCATACGCCGAATCCACCGCCCGGTTCCACGAGTTCCCCGACCGGCCGTCGGTCGAGTACCGGGTCGCGTCCGTCGACGACGGCCGCGCGACGCTGAACGTGACCGGCTACCTCACGAACGGCGGCGACGACCCCGAGTCCGGCCTCCGCCTCGAGGTCACCGCCCGCCAGGCCGACTCCGACGTCGTCGCCGACCGGAGCGAGGCTCGCCTCGGCGACCTCGCGGCCGGTCGGACCGCCCGGCCGAACGTCCGCCTGTCGGTGCCCGACGACTACAACTACTACCTGGACGTGGCGCTGTGGCGCGACGGGGTCATCATCGACACGACCCGGGCCGCGGCGAACCTCGACCCCGAGGAAACCCTGTCGGTCAACGAGACCCGGCGGGAGGTCGGCTTCGAGGCCAGCGACTTCGAGACCGGCGGCGGGTCGGCCGCTGACCGGCCGGAAGCCGAGGAATCGACCGGGGAACAGCCCGGCTTCGGCCCCGTCGTCGCCGTGGTGGCGCTGCTCTCCGGTCTGCTGGCGGCCCGGCGGTGGTCGGCGTGAGCGACCCCGACGACGAGTGGGTCGGCGACGACGCCGACCCGACGGACGACGCAGTGACCACCGACGTCGGCGACCCGGACCGGGATGACGACGCCTCGGCCGTGGCGCCCGGTCGTGCGTCCGGCCTCGACGCCGGGAAGCTAACCACCTACCTCCTGTGGGGCGCCATTGCCGGCCTCGCCGTGCTCGCGGTCGTCGCCGCGGCCGGTCTCTACACGAGCCTCTCGTCGCTGATCGACGTCTGGATCGGCGATCGGTACCGGCCACTCGCCCGTGCCATGTTGAACTTCGCCGTGCTGTGCGCCGCAGCGGCCGGGATAGCCGTCCTCCTCCGCCGGCTGTAACCCGCCCGCGAGACCTGGGGACTTTTCCCGCGGGAGCCGGAACTGGAGGACATGACGGACGAGGAAGACGCACCCGACGAGGAGAGTACGGACGACGCCGAGGACGGAGAGGAGGAGACGTCGTTCCGCGAGCGGGTCGAGGAGATCCGCCAGGAGCGCGCCGACGAGCGCGAGGGCGAGGAGGGCGAGGCCCCCGGTCGCGAGGAGCGCATGGAGGAGATGATGGGTGGCGGCGGCCCCGGCGGCGGCATGGGCGGCATGGGGGGCGGCGGGGGGAGCCCGTTTGCCCAGATGATGGGCGGCATGATGGGTGGCGGCGGCCCCGGCGGCGCCATGGGCGGGGGTCCCGGCGGCGAGTCCGACAACGAGGAACTGGTCCGGGAGGTCGGGAAGGTCCGTGACGAACTCCACGACGTCCGGCGCGAACTCGAGCGGATCGCCGACGCGCTCGAGGAGTGACCGCGAGGCCGACCGGAGGGAGGCCTCGGACTGTGCGAGCGGGAGGAGGGAGCGGAGCGACGGACGACACGCGAGCCGCGAGGCGCGATCGAATGGAGCGCCTCGGACTGGTGAGCGGGGAGCGGGAGGTCGAGCGTAGCGAGACCTCCAAGGGGTGAGCGGCGAGTGGAACGAGCCGCGAGCGAAGCGACCCGCGAGCAGGGCGACCCAACCGGAGGGAGGGTCGCCGGACGAGCGAGCGGTGAGCGGAGCAAGCCGCGAGCCGGGCGGCGCGAGCGAAGCGAGCACCGCCGACTGTGCGAGCGGGAGGACTGACCGGAGGGAGGGACGACACGCGAGCCAGGCGGGCGACTAGCGGGAGCACGAGGGCTTCCGGGGAGTTCTCGATAGTGGCCCGAAAGGGGCAGGCATTATCGCACCGCTTCGGCTTCTCCGAGTCACCGATCGGTATCGAGCGGGGCGAGGGCGTCCACCTCTACGGCAGGAATGACCGCGAGTATCCGGATTTCGGCGCCAGCAACCCCCGGGCGCCCACCCACCGGGTTGATGACCGGCAGGTGTGGATCTCCCGCCTTCGGCGGCCACGCAACCGTCGTTCAAGCACGTCGTGGCGCCACCGGGAGCCGGTCCCGGTCCCCCGCTGTGGAGAAACATAGTCCCGACCGCCGCGACGGCGAACCGGTCTCGGAACCACTCTCTCGACCCCGATACCTCAGAGGTACCCGGCGTCGGCCAGTCGGTCGATGCCGGCCGCCAGCCGCTCCTCGCTCGCCGCATACGAGAGCCGCGCGTAGCCCGGCGTGCCGAACGCGCTCCCGGGGACGGTGGCGACGTGGGCCTCCTCGATGGCGCCCTCACACCAGGCCTGGTCGAGGGCCTCGCCGTCACCGCCGCGACTGCCGTCCATGGCGTCGCAGTCCCGGTCGACGGGCAGCATCAGGTAGAACGCGCCGTCCGGCACCGGGACGTCGATCCCGTGCTCGGCGAACCGGTCTACGAGCATGTCGCGGCGCGCCCGGAACGCCTCGCGCATCTCGGCGACGGGCCCGTCCGGGCCCTCCAGGGCGGCGACGCCGGCGTGCTGTACGAAGTTCGCGGCACAGGACACCGAGTGTGAGTGCAGCTTCCCGGCCTGCTCGACCAGCGACGCCGGGCCGGCGAGGTAGCCGAGCCGCCAGCCCGTCATCGCGTAGGCCTTCGAGAACCCGTTTATCGTGACGGTGCGGTCGGCCATGCCGTCGAGGGTGCCGAGTGAGGTCTGCTCGACGCCGTACGTGATGGCCTCGTAGATCTCGTCGGAGACCACGGTGACGTCGTGGTCGACGGCGAGGTCGCGGACGCCCGCCAGCGCCGCGTCGGCGAAGACGGCGCCGGAGGGGTTCGACGGCGAGTTCACGACCAGGAGGTCGGTGTCGTCGGCGACGGTCTCGCCGAGCGCATCGAGGGCGGGTTCGAGCCGGAAGTCCTGTCGGGCCAGGTCGACCCGTGCGAGGTCGGCGCCGGCCATCTTCGCCATCGCCTCGTAGCTCACCCACGCCGGGTCGAGCAGGACGACCTCGTCGCCAGGGTCGACGAGCGCCTGGAACGTCTCGTAGAGCGCCTGCTTGGCACCCGGCGTCACGATGATTTCGTCGGTGGTGTACTCGAGGCCGTTGCCGGCGAGGGTCTCGACGATGGCCGTCTTGAGTTCGGGGATGCCGTTCGATGGGGTGTAGGTCGTGTGGCCGGCGTCCAGCGCATCCCGGCCGGCCTCGACGACGTGGGCGGGCGTCGGGAAGTCCGGTTCGCCGACCGAGAGGTCGACGACGTCGACGCCCTCGGCCTCGAGGTCGGCGGCGAGGTCGCTGATGGCGAGCGTCGCACTCGGCGCGACGCGTTCGACGCGGTCCGCGAAGTCCATAGTCATGATCGGAGTTCCTCGACGAGTGCGATGGCGCTCTCGACGGCGGCCGCGCCCCTGTCGATCCGCTCGTCGGCCTCGGCGGCGCTCATCCCCGGCCCCGTGACGCCGAACGTGACCGGCGTGTCCCGCTCCAGCGACACGTCGGTCAGCCCCCGGGCGGCGGCGTCGGCGATCACCCGGTCGTGGTCGGTGTCGCCGCTGACGATGGCGCCGATGACCGCCACGGCGTCGACGTCGTCGCGCCGCGCCAGCCGGTCGGCCGCCAACGGCGCGTCGTAGGTCCCGGGCACCTCGATGGTCTCGACGATCTCGGCGCCGGCCTCGGCGGCCGCCTCCCGACCCCGTGCCGCCATCTCGGGCGTGATGGGTCGCTCCTTGTTGAACTGTGCGACCACCAGTCCGAGCGATACCATGGGTGTCGGTGCGCGACCGGCGGTGAAAGACCTGCCGGAACCGAGCGTTGCGGCCACCCTATATGCGGGCGTGGGGATCGGCGTCGTATCCCCCGTGGGTCGGCGCTCGCCTCCCTGTACTATATACCATCGGCTCGATACAACCGGGTATCGCTCATGATAACCGACAGCGCGGCGCACGAAGACGGAGGGACAGCCGGGCCGCGGCGGCGGGTAGGACCGAACCGTCCGGGGCCGAAGAGAGGGTTCGCCGATGGCCGGTGAGGCCCGGGACGCCGACGAGACGGCCGCCGACCTGACGTACCCGGCCTCCGGCTGGGCCGGCTTCTTCCGGAACCATTTCGGTCCGTCGATGCTGTGGGCACTGATCAGCATCGGCGGCAGTCACATCGTGTTGGGCCCGGAACTCGGCGGCACGTTCGGGATCTTCGCCGTCTGGATGTTCGGGCTCATCTACCTCGCGAAGTACGGGTGCTGGGAGCTCGGGATCCGCTACAACTACGGCGCCGGCGGCAACCCCGTCGAGGCGTACGATCAGCTCCCGGGACCGAAAAACTGGATGCAGTGGTTCACGGTCCTCGTCTTCGGGGTGTTCTACGCCGCTATCACCGGGGCGGTCGGGATGAGCACGGCGGCGCTGCTCGCGCCTATCACGGGCGTTGGCGTCCCCGTCCTGTTCGTCCTGCTGGTCGGGGGCGCCGGGGTGCTCGTGTTCGTCTCGCGGTACAGTCTCCTCGAGACGATCCTGATCGGCTTCACCGTCGCGCTGGGGATCCTGCTCGTCCTCGGCGTCATCGTCGGTCCACCGGCCGGCGAGGTCATCGCCGAGACCGCCTTCTCGGTCGACCTCGGCGGCGGTCGGACGGTCGCGTTCGTCGCCCTGTTCGCGGCCGCGGCGGGCTTTGCGCCCACCGGGTTCAGTACGAGCGTGCTGATCGGCTCCTGGAGCATGGCAAAGGGGGAAGGGGCGAGCCAGCTCGAAGCGCAGGGCCTCGACCCGGAGGACCCGCAGTACCACGACTACATCCGCGCGTGGATCGCGACGGGGCGCCGGGACTTCAACATCGGCTATGCGTTCAGCTTCGTCCTCGTGGCGGCGATGGTGGTCCTGGCGTCGAACGTCCTCTATCCGGACCCGCCGGGCGACGCCAACTTCGCCATCGCCATCGGCGAGATCCTCTCGGAATCCTTCGGCGAGTGGTCCTACTGGGCGATGATTGTCGGTGCGTTCGCGGCGCTGTACTCGACGGTCATCACGCTGCTCGACGGCGCGTCGCGTGCCGTCGGTGACGTCCTCCCGATGGCGATGGACGACGATAGCATGGACACCGAACTGATCCGCCGGGCGGTCCTTTCGCTCATCGTCGTGGTCAGCAGCGCCACGGTGCTCGTCCTCGGCAACATCCCGGTGACGTTCGTCGTCTACATCGCTGCACTCCTGGCCGTCACGGAGATCCTCTTCTACCCGGCGAACTGGTACGTCGTTACGAACAATCTGCCCGAGGAGTTCCACCCGAGCCCGGCCTGGAACGCGTACTACGTGTGCAGCCTCGTCGCGGTGCTTTTCTTCGGCGCGATGGGCGCGGCCGTCCGCCTCGGCGTCGTCCCGGACCTCGTCGAGATGTTCGGCTGACCGCCCGGGTCGGACGGCGTTACCCCCTCTGGAATCCGGGCCCTCCATCCCGGGGCGGACGCGGGTAGGTGGGCTCGGACGTTTCGCACTGCTCGAAGGGGGCACCGGATCTCAGCGTCGGGGAGCCAGGTCGACGCGTCGGTACGGGACGCCGACGACGACCGGGTCGCCGTCCTCGACGACCGCGATCGGGCCCCCGCGGTAGGCTTCCGGCGCGCCGTTAGTCCCCGAGTTCGACCGCCAACATCACCTCGTCGACGAACTCGCCGTCGATGCGGTAGTGGTCCCGGCGGACGGCCTCGGTGGTCCAGCCGTGGTCCTCGAGGAACTCGATGCCGTCCTGGTTCGTCGCCGGGACGCTGTTGTACACCTTGTGGAACCCGGACTCCTCGGCCCACGAGAGACCGCGCTCCATGAGGCGGCTGCCGATGCCGCTGCCGCGGTACTCCTCGAGGACGCCGAGCGTGAGTTCGGCGTTGTGGGCGAGCTTC
>PXQY01000122.1:8863-21878 GCA_003021745.1 Halobacteriales archaeon QH_7_69_31 | reverse complement strand
CGTCTCTCCGGTTTCGGCGCCGAGTGCGGACAGGGTGCCGCCCGCGACGGCGTACACCCGGTCGCCGTCGACTGCAATCCCCGTCGACCCGACGCCGTCGTGGACGGTCCAGATCGTCTCGCCGTCGGCGGTGAGTGCCGCCAGTCGGTCCTCCGCCTGGACGAACAGGCGCCCGTCGTCTACGACGAGCGACGCGATGGGCTCCCCGACTGCGTCGAGGCTCCAGCGTGCCGACCCGGTCTCGCCGTCGAGCGCGACCAGTTCGCCTCCACCCCTGGCGACGTAGACCGCGTCCGGGCCGACGGCGATGGCGGGCGACCGCAACTCGTCCCCGACTGGTTCGACCCACCTGACGCTCCCGTCGGCAGCGTCGAGCGAGAACAGGCGGGTGTCCCCGACACCGGCGGTGACGAACACGGTACCGTCGGCGACTGTCGGGGAACCGACGGTCCGTGGTCGCCTGTCGTCGCCCTGGTCGTCCGTCGAGTCGCCCTCCGGCGTAAACGTCCACTCGACGCTGCCGTCGCTGCCGTCCCGTGCCAGCAGACCACCCTGGACGACGTAGAGGGTACCGTCGGCGTACGCCTGGCGCGGCGTCCCACTGGACGGCTCGTCCTCCCACAGCAGTTCACCGCGTACCGCGTCGAACGCCTGCACGCCGGGGAACCCCGAACTGGTCACGTACACCCTGCCGTCGGCGACGAGCGGGCTCCCATCGGCGAGTCGACCGCTACAGGTGGCGTACCGCCAGGCCAGTGCCGGCTCGTCAGGACCGCTCGCCGCCGTCGACGCCGCATTGTCGGGGCCGCCGCCGTAACCTGCCCAGCGACCGGTTCCGCCGGCCGACGCCGACCCCTCGGTCAGCCCCTCTGTACAGTTTTCCTCGAGCGTTTCCGGCCTCTCGCCGGCGCATCCGGCTACTGCCCCGCAGGCCGCGACGCCGGCGGCACGGAGGAGGCCGCGACGCGACCGTGGTTGCATGTTCGTTCGGGAAATCCGTCTGTGGTATAAATCTTCTGTGGCTTCACCGGCCGCCGAAACGCCGGATTCGGTCCTGCCCCGTTGTGAACGTCCGTCAAGTCACGCCGGCGGCGACTTAGACGGTGAGGTCGGCAGGCCAGATGAGCGCGTCGAGATCTTCCGGGGTCTGGCCGGGCGGTGCGTCGCTGGTCGCCGGGACGGCCGATGCATCGCCGCGATGGCCGCGGACGAGGCTGCTATCGCTGGTTGCCGCCAGCGTCGACTGCCGCCGGAACAGGCCGGGCTTGACGTTCGACGCCAGGACGATGTCCCCTTCGACGAGGATGCCATCGAGGTTGCTCCGTTACCAGACGGTGCGTTTCGCGAACTCACTGCCGGTCGAGGTCCCGTCGACGCGGGGCGAGACGTCGCTCACGTAAACGACCTGGTCGAAACTGGGATGGTCGGCGTCGATGAGTCGCTCGACCCGCACGCGCGCCGTGGTAGCGGCCCAAAATGGCTCGATCTCCTCGAGCGGCCGCGACCCGTTGTGGAATAGCGCCCGGCTGGCAGCGATGAGCAACGTCAGCCGGTCACCATGGGTGTCGTACAGCCACCTGACGAGCCGACGGACCCGTTGGGGCGTCCGCGCGATCGCGGTCGGCGCCGGCGCCGACGCGCGTTCAGTTCCCGCCGGCCGCTGGCACGTCCTCGGCACGCGGCTCGGCGGGCAGGTCCTCGATGCAGTCGAAGCAGAGGAAGAACTCGCGCCCGTCGTGGAACGTCAGCGTCATGCCGCCGGTCCCGCGGGGCGCCGACGACCAGAAGCCGGCGATGCCGCCCCCGATGGGGACGTCGGCGCCACAGGCCTCACAGGGGTCGCTCGCCATGGGGCTCGGTAGCGGCCGGAGGAAGTTAAGCCGACGCCCTCCACGCGGCGATGCCGTCTGACGACGACTGTGGCGGTGGGAGGCGAAGCGAGGCTTTCGCGGCCGCGGCGGGATGCCATTAAGATGCCGGCGGTCCACGGGGCGACATGGACGTCCTCGTTACGGGTGCATCCGGCTTCGTCGGCCGGCGCCTCGTGCCCGCCCTCCGCGACGCCGGCAAGGACGTGGTCGCGCTGGTCCGGGACCCCGACCGGTACGACGCGCCCGACGGCGTGACCGTCCGGCAGGGCGACCTGCTGGAGCCGCCGGTGGAGCTCCCGGCGGTCGAGGCCGCCTACTACCTGGTCCACTCGATGGGCGCCGGCGGTGACTTCGCCGCGCGGGACCGGCTGGCGGCTCGGACGTTCGTCGATGCCGCCGACGCCGCCGGCATCGGCCGCCTCGTGTATCTCGGCGGCCTCGGCGGCGACGACGAGGCGCTCTCGAACCACCTCGCGTCCCGCCGCGAGGTCGAACAGATTCTCGCCTCGGCCGCGGCCGACCTCACCGTCCTCCGGGCCGCCATCGTCGTCGGCGCCGGTTCGGCCGGCTTCGAGCTGATCCGCCAGCTCGCCGAGCGGCTCCCCGTGATGGTGACGCCCTCCTGGGTACGGACCGAGTGCCAGCCCATCGCCGCCGCGGATCTGCTCGCGTACCTCGTCGGCGTCCTCGACGCCCCGGCGACCCGCGGCGGCACCTACGAGGTCGGCGGCCCGGACGTGCTCACCTACGAAGCGATGATGGCGCGGACCGCCGAACTCGCGAATGGCCGCGCCCCGCTCATCGTGCCGGTGCCGGTGCTGTCGCCGCGGCTCTCCGCCGGCTGGCTGTGGCTCCTGACGGACGTCTCCATCGACGTCGCCCGCCCGCTCGTCGAGGGCCTCCGCAACACCGCCGTCGTCACCGACGACGCCATCGCGGCCCACGTCCGGGTCGACCCCACGCCGTTCGACGAGGCGGTCCGCCGGGCCCTCGATGACCGACGGACGACGCCGGCGGCGGCCGAGCCCGCGACGGCCGGTGACGGGTAGATGCCGCCGGCCCGGGGCGAGACCTGGACCTACGAGAGCCTCGTCGACGCCCTCCCGGGCGTCGACCTCGATGCCCGGACCGCCGTCGCCCTCCAGTTTCTCGGCTTCGAGACCGCCGTCGTCAGTCTGGCGTGGTACTACGGGCTCCCGCGCGGCGCCGTCGCCGGGACGGCGGCGGTCGTCGTCGCGGCCGCCGGCAGTCTCCAGATGCTCCGCATCGGCCGCGCCGCCCGGGCGGCCGACGCCCCGGCCGCCTACCGCCGGCTCCTCTTCGGATCCAGCATCGAGGTCGCCCTCGGCGTCCTCGCCTACGTCGCCCTCGTCACCTACCTCTTCGTGGCCGACACCCGGTCCGGTGGCGGCCTCGTGGCCGACCTCCTCGGCCCGCAGCCGCCGCTGCCGGCCGTCTACGTCATGCTCCTGGTGCTGTGGGACCTCTGTTACCGCATCGGGACCGGGTGGTGGGCCGCCGTGGTGGCCCTCGTCCGGACCGTCCGCTACCGGACCGAGTTCGACGCCGACACCGCCGCGACCCTCCGCCGCGCCGACCGACAGACACTCGCGTTCGGCGCGCTCCAGTTGGGGCTGGTGCCGTTTCTCGTCGGCCACCCGCCGCTTTTGGTCGCGCTGGTCGGCCACGTGTTGGCCGTGGCGGTGGTCGCCGGGGGCTCACTGGTGCTGCTAGGCCGTGCAGAATCGCGCTGACGTCACTGGGACTTCATCTGCTGGAACTGTTCAAGGAGCGCCTCCGTCGAGTCGCCGGACTCGTACTCCAGGTCGCCCTCGTAGTCGGTCCGCTCGTCGTCGAAGGACGCGTCGACGCTGGAGGTCTTCTGCTCGCGGCGTTCGTGTTCGTCCTCGTCATAGGCACCCATTGACATGGTAACCACACACTCACTACCGCGTTGTCCACCATCAATGTGTCGGGCTTGATGCCCGGGGGTTTAAGTGCTGGCGGGGGTCGAACGGAACCGGTAAACGCCGCGACCGCCTACCGCGACCGTGGCAGGGCCCCTCCGATTCCGCCGGTCGAACGAGACCTGGAGCCGCGACCGGGTGCGGTCGCAGCTTTTCGCCCCGCTCGAGTCCTCGTTCGGCGCGCACCTGGAGACCCCCTGGTTTCCGGTCGCCGACGACCGCTACGACGCCTGCCGGATCGAGATGGACAACGGCGACATCGCGCTGTTCTGTGCCCGCCCCGGCCGCGCCTACTGGCTCGGCAACACCGAGACGCCCGAACCGCTGTGGCGGACCGACAAGGAGACCTTCGACGAGGCGCCCTACGCCGTCTCGCGGTGGGCCCAGCGCGAACTCCTCGCCCGCGTCGAACTCACCGACCCCTGGCTCGCGGCCGCCGAGTACCTCGCGTGGTTCTTCCTCCCCGTGTTCTGCTCGAAGGACGGCCGCCAGACCACGCGACGGTTCTTCGCCGAGGACGCGGCGGGCTTTCCCGACGCCACCCGGGAGGAGGGCCTCGCCTTCTACGAGACGTTCCTGTCGACGGGCGCGCTGGACGCCCACCGCTACACCATGGCCTCGAAGCTCGGGACCTCCCCGGGCTACGACGTCGGCCGGATGCGGGCGACGATGGCGGAGTTCACCGCCGCCAAGCTGCTTGTCGACGCCGGCCTCGAGTTCGTCCCGGAGGTCGAACAGGACAGCGGCCACGCGCTGGACTTCGCCGTCGAGGACCACCTGGTGGAGGTGACACGGCCGGCACCGCCGGCCCGCCGCTCGAACACCGACCACCCGGTCGCGGCCGTCCGGGAGACCGGCGGCGCCAAACGGACCGAGCAGCTCGCGACCCACCCCGAGGCGGCGCTGTTCATCGACTGCACCTCGTTCCGCGACGACGAGTGGGCCGCCCTCCGCGGCGAAACGCCCGGGGTCGGCCACGAGCCCACCCTCGTGTTCCGCGCGCGGCCGTCGGGCACCGTGGAGGGCTACCTCCACGGCCGGCTCCCCTTCGACCTCGGACCGGCCGTCGAGTGGGTCTGACGCCCGACCGACCGGGGCCATGACCCGGTTCCAGAGACGGGCTCCGGCCCGGACACGGTCCCGGAGACGGGTTCCGGCCAGGACACGGTCCCGGAGGCGTCGTCCCGAGCGTCGCCGCCCGTCGACCGACAGTATAAGGGGCCGCTGTGCGAATCTCGCCGCATGGAGACGCTGTTGCTCGACCGGGGTGACGTCGCCGACAACGCCCGGATGCCGGCCGTCATCGACGCCGTCGAGGAAGCGTTCGCCGCCTACCAGCACGGCGCCGTCCAGATGCCCGCGAAGTCCTACATCGACCTGCCCGCCTACGACGGCGACTTCCGGTCGATGCCGGCCTACATGGCGGCCGACGACTGGGACGCCGCCGGCATCAAGTGGGTGAACGTCCACACCGACAACCCCGACGACCACGACCTCCCGACCGTGATCGGCACGATGGTCTACTCGAACCCCGAGACCGCCTTCCCGCTGGCCATCATGGACGGGACGACGCTCACCCGCCAGCGGACGGGCGCCGCGGCCGCCGTCGCGACCGACCACCTCGCCGTCGCGGACGCGACCTCGCTCGGCATCGTCGGCGCCGGCGTCCAGTCGTACACCCAGCTCGAGGCCATCGCCGAGGTCCGCCCCATCGAGGAGGTCGTCGTCGCCGACAGGAACGAGGCGGCGATCCAGGCGTTCGTCGACCGGTTCGAGGACGGCTTCGACGTCCGCGGCGGCACCGTCGCCGAGGCGGCGTCCTGCGAGGTGCTCTCGACGGTCACGCCCGTCGAGTCGCCGGTCGTCGACGCGACCGACGTCGACGACCACACCCACGTCAACGCGATGGGGGCCGACGCCGCCGGCAAGCAGGAACTCGACCCGGAGATCCTGCTCGCCGGGACGGTGGTCATCGACGACTACGAGCAGTGCACCCACTCCGGGGAGATCAACGTCCCCTGGGACGCCGGCACCGTCGGCGACGACGACCTCTACGGGGAACTCGGCGAGATCGTGACCGGCGACCGCCCGGGCCGGACGCCGGACGACGATGTCACCGTCTTCGACTCCACCGGGCTGGCCATCCAGGACATCGCCGCCGCCCACGTCGTCTACGAGCACGCCAACGAGGACGACGAGGGCACGCCGTATGCCTTGGTGGACACCGAGGTGCGGTAGGGTCGGGACTCACGTGAAAGCGAACGGGACAGCGAATCCAGTTCGTGGTGCCCAGTGGTCCGGCCGCCATCGAGTGACCGATTGCATCCCGGATGCTCCTCGCCCGCGGGATGGAAAGCTTAAGGGCCGAACCGCCACTCACCTCCGACAACTGACCCCTCCATGCACGACGACGGCTACGACCACACCGAGGTCGAACGGCGGTGGCAGGCGGCGTGGGAAGACGCCGACGCCTACCGGACGCCGGACGACGTCGCCGACCCGACCTACGTCCTCGGCATGTACCCATACCCGTCCGGCGAGATGCACATGGGCCACGTCCGGAACTACACCATCACCGACGCCTACGCCCGGTTCCGCCGCATGCAGGGCGACGACGTGCTGCACCCGATGGGGTGGGACGCCTTCGGGCTGCCCGCCGAGAACGCCGCCAAGGAGCGGGACACCAGCCCCCGCGAGTGGACGTTCGACTGCATCGACCGGATGAAGGACCAGATGGACGCGATGGGGTTCGGCTACGACTGGGACCGGGAGGTCACGACTTGCCGGCCCCGCTATTACAAGTGGAACCAGTGGCTGTTTCGCCGGTTCGTCGAGGAGGACCTCGCCGAGCGGCGCGACGCGGCGGTGAACTGGTGTCCATCCTGCGAGACGGTGCTGGCCGACGAACAGGTCGAAGAGGACGAGGAGCTGTGCTGGCGCTGCGGCACCCCGGTCGAGGAACGGGAGCTCGAGCAGTGGTTCCTGGAGATCACCGAGTACGCCGACGAACTGGTCGAGGCAATCGACGAGCTAGAGGGGTGGCCCGACTCCGTCCGGCAGATGCAGCGGAACTGGATCGGCCGCCAGGAGGGCAGCCGCGTGCCATTCACACTCGAGGGTCACGGTGAGATCGACGCCTTCACCACCCGGCTCGACACCATCCACGGCGCGACGTTCTTCGCGCTGGCGCCGGACCACCCGGTCAGCGAACGGCTCGCCGAGGAGGACGACGCCGTCCACGAGTTCCTCCACCAGGAGGCCGACCCGGAGGGCGACGAGCCCAACGGCATCCGGACCGGCCTCACCGCCGAAAACCCCGTCACCGACGAGGAGCTGCCCGTCTTCGTCGCCGACTTCGTGCTGTCGGACGTCGGCACCGGCGCGCTGTACGGCGTCCCCGCCCACGACGACCGCGACCACGCCTTCGCCGAGAAGATGGACCTGCCCATCAGGCCGGTCGTCGCGCCGGACGCCGACGCCGAGGTGCCGGACGTCGACCGCGAGGCCTACACCGAGGACGGCGTATTGGTCAACAGCGGCGAGTACTCCGGGCTCACCAGCGAGGCGGCCCGAACGCAGTTGACCGAGGACGTCGACGGCGCCGCCTTCGAGACCGTCTACCGGCTGCGGGACTGGGGCATCTCCCGGCAGCGGTACTGGGGCACGCCCATCCCGGTCGTCCACTGCGACGACTGCGGCCCCGTGCTGGTGCCGGAAGCGGACCTCCCTGTCGAGCTACCGGAGTTCATCAACGTCACCGGCAACCCCCTGGACGAGGCCGACGAGTGGAAGGCGACGACCTGCCCGGATTGCGGCGCCGACGCCGAGCGCGAGACGGATACGATGGACACCTTCGTCGACTCCTCGTGGTACTTCCTGCGGTACGTCTCGCCGGACCTCGACGAGGCGCCCTTCGACGTCGACCGGGCGAACGACTGGCTGCCCGTCGACCAGTACGTCGGTGGCATCGAGCACGCGGTGATGCACCTGCTGTACTCGCGGTTCTTCCAGAAGGTGCTGGCCGACCAGGAGGGCCTCGCCCACCGAGAGCCCTTCGAGAACCTGCTGGCCCAGGGGATGGTCCAGCTGGAGGGCGAGAAGATGTCCAAGTCGAGGGGCAACGTCGTCTCGCCGCAGGCCATCGTCTCCGAGTACGGCGCCGACACCGCGCGGCTGTTCATGATGCAGGCCGCCCAGCCGGAGCGGGACTTCGACTGGTCGGAGGAGGGCGTCCGGTCGGCCCACGCCTTCCTGACGCGGCTGAAGACGACCGTCGAGGACTACCGGGCCGGCGAGATCCCGCGGGCGGACGACCCCGGTACCGTCGCCGACTACGTCGAAAGCGAGACCGACGCCACGGTCGCCGTCGCCACACCGGAGTACGACGATCTCACGTTCAACACCGCGCTGCGGGAGGTCCAGGATCTCGTCGGGACGCTCCGGCAGTACCGCGAGCACGCCGCCGTCGACCCCGAGGTCTTCGAGCGCGGGCTGTCGGTCGCCCTACGGCTGCTCGCGCCCGTCACCCCCCACATCGCCGAGGAGTTGTGGGACGAACTGGGCCGGGAGGGGTTCGTCGTCGACGCCGACTGGCCCGAAACCGAGGCCGACCGCGAGACCGTTGAGAAGCGCCGTCGCCTCGTCGAGAACACCCGCGAGGACGTCCGCGAGATCAGCGACGTCGCGGGCATTGACGACCCCGAGCGCATCGACATCGTCGTCACGCCCGCCTGGAAGCACGAGGCCCTGCGGGTCGCCCTGGAAAGCGACGCGAACAACCTCGTCGGCGAACTGATGGCCCACGACGACATCAAACGGCACGGCGAGACCGCCGCCGACTACGGCAAGGACCTCCAGGCCGAACGGGAGGCGCTCACGGAGCCGCTCGACCCCGAGACGGAGCACGCGGCGCTGCGGGCGGCCGCCTGGCTCCTCGAACGCGAGTTCGACGCCGACGTGCGGGTACTGCGGGCCGTGGATGCGCCCGAGGACATCGTCGCCAGGGCCGAACCCGGCCGGCCGGCCATCGACATAGCGGAGTAGGGCTGACACCGGGCCGTCCGGCGACGATGCGGGTAATTAGACACCAAATTACTTCCGGGTCGGCCCCGTACGGCGAACCATGTCGGAGCGAGCCGAAGACGAGACCACCGTGAACGAGAGCTACTCGGTCACCGTCCCGGCGGCCGTTCGGCGGGCCGTCGGCATCGACGCTGGTGACACCCTTCGCTGGCGCGTGGAGGTGGACGGGTCCCTCTCCGTCGAGGTGGTCGACCGGCGGTACGGCGCGTTCGCTGACCTCGAGCCGGTCGACATCGGCGAGGAAACCGACGCGGCGACGGACCACGACCTGGTCCCCGGGGACTCCGGATGAGTCGTCCGGTGGTCGACGCGAACGTCATCATCGCCGCACGGCTCTCGAGAGACCAGAACCACGAAAGAGCCCGGGCGATCACGACGGCGTTCGACCAGGGACGATTCCCGGCAGGCGCCGTCTTCGACACCACCCTCGGGGAGATACTCAACTACCTTCAGGCGCGGAGTACCCACGACGTCGCAGTGGGGACCCTCGATGCGATGATAGAGAGCAACGGTTTCGAGATAGTCCGGACGGAGCCGAGAGATTTCGACGCCGGACGCTCCATCTTCCGACGGCATGAGGGCCTCTCTTTGACCGACGGTATCATCGCCGGTGCGATGGCTCATCGGAACCTCGAATACCTCTACTCCTTCGACGGTGGGTTCGACGCCGTCGAGGACGTCGTTCGACTAGACATGGACACGGCGCCTGGCGGTTGAAGCGGGCTCAGTTCAGCCAGGGGTGCTCGACCGGCTCGAACCGGTGCCCGCAGGCCGGACATTCGACGCGGCGCGGGGCGCCGTCGTCTCCGACCCGCTCGAACCCGCGGCGCAGCCCCCGGTGGCCGCAGTCCGGACACTGGCGTGCGAAGGGCGGGATCACGTGTATCACTGTACGCAGTCTGTCGTCTATGTACCTGCCGGTGAGGGCCCCTGGCAGTCCGTCAGCCTGCCCGGGATGGCTCCCGACCCGCCTATTCAGCGACGGCCTCCACCGCCTCGAGCACGTCGGCGGCGTGGCCCTCGGGGTTCATCGTGTCCGCGTCGACGACCTCGTGGACCTCGCCGTCGGCCAGCACGAACGTGACGCGGTCGACGAAATCGCCCTGCACCTCGACGTCGAAGGCGTCGGCCACGGTGCCGTCGGGGTCGGCCAGGAGGTAGACGGCCGCGCCGGTCCGGCGGAACGACTCGATGTCGGCCTCGAACTCGCGGGCCTCGAGCGTACAGCCGGGCGTGCCGTCCCGCGGGTAGAAGTACAGGACCGTCGGCTCGGCGAACGCCGGCGAGACCGTCTCGCCGGCCTGGTTTCTGGCCGTCACCTCCGGCGCAGGGTCGCCCGGTTGGAGTGCCACGCGGCGTTCTGCGGCCACCGACCACATGAATCCGTGGGTCACTCCGACACGACGATATCCGCTCCGTCTGCGCCGAACCCTCAGTCCCGGCGGATCAAGCGCTCTTTCTCCCGGCGAGATAGCGCCTTGACCTCGTGTTCCCGCCGCATGGCGGCCGCCCGGGTGTCGAAGCTCTCGGTGAGGACCACCTCGACCGGCGTGCGGCCGCGGGTATACTTCGCGCCGTCGCCGGCGTCGTGTTCGGCGACGCGTCGCTCGACGTCCGTGGTGTAACCGGTGTACAGCGTGCCGTCGGCACACTCCAGCACGTAGACGTAGTGGTCCCTACCGGTCATGTGGCGTCGAAGTGAGGGGCACCCTTTGATTGAGACACAGTTCCACGGCCGCACGGCCGTTACTCGTGTGCGCGTGTTCTCGAGACCTCGGCGATGCCGGCGTTCGCGGAGCAGTTCGGGCACGCGTGGACGTGTCCTCCCTTCTCGGCGAACACCCGGGCAAACCGGTCCGAGACGTGCGCGTCACAGTGGTCACACCTGGGCATTCTGGCCGCCGACCTGCTGTCGGCGTCCCGAGAGAGGGCCCCGACGCACAAATACCCCTCGGCCCCTGGTCACGAGTCCCGCACAGCCGCGACGGTGCGGGCGACGAGGCCGGCCTGCGCCCCGGCGACGAAGCCCGCGTCGATGTTCACCACGGTGAGCGCCGTACAGGACTGCAGCATGCCGTCGAGCGCGGCACGGCCGTCGCCGCCGCGGCCGTACCCGGTCGAGACCGGGAGGCCGATGACGGGGACGTCCACGAGGCCGGCGACGACCGTCGGGAGCGCGCCCTCACGGCCCGCGGCCACGACGAGGACGTCGGCGTCCCGGAGCGCGTCCAGTCGGTCCAGCACGCGGGCGAGGCCGGCGACGCCGACGTCGTCGACGACGTCGACGGTCGCGCCCATCTCCTCGGCGACGACAGCGGCCTCCCCGGCCGCTTCGGCGTCCGACGTCCCGGCCGTGACCACCGTCACCGCCGCGTCGAGGTCCGGCGGCTCGTAGGCGGGGCCGTGGACGACGAGCGTCCGCGCGCGGTCGTCCAGGGTCACCGTGGCGTCCGGGTGGTCGTCGGCCAGCCGCGCGCGGCAGGCGGAGACCGCGTCGTCGTCGACGCGAGTGAGGAGGGCGCGGCCGGTGGTCTCGACGGCGACGGCGGCCATCGACGCCACCTCCTCGCTCCGCTTCCCGTCTGCGAGGACGGCCTCGGGCACGCCGGTCCGGGCCTCGCGGGCGGCGTCGAACCGCCCGGCCCCCGCCCGGGCGTAGCCGCGGAGCTCCGCCTCGGCCTCGGCGGGCGACAGCTCCCCGGCCGCGACCGCCTCGAGTATCTCGCGCATGTCACCGGCTTCGGGCGGGCGACAACGAATCTGTCGTCTCCGGGCCGTGCGGTCGCCACCGGAAGGGTATCACGGCGAGTCAGTCGCGTCGAACGTCCACCGGGCCCGATACGTGTAAGTTTCCGAATCGGATTTCGACGGATACAACCGGGACGTCAGTCGGGCGTCGACGGCTAAACGGCCGGTAGAAGCGGCGTCGTCCGGTTCAAACGGGAAACTATATATAGGACCCGGGGTTACCGGCGACCGTATGGCAGACCTGATCGTCAAAGCCGCAGTGAAGGAAGCGCTCGATGACATGAACGTCGCCTCCGACTTCTACGACGCCCTCGACGACGAGGCCGACCAGCTCCTCGAGGACGCCGCACGGCGTGCCGAGGCGAACGACCGCAAGACCGTCCAGCCACGCGACCTGTAGGGCCGCCGGCCACCTTCTTCGAGCGCACCTCTGCCAGCCGCAGCACCGAGCCAGCGCCGGACACAGTTGTCGGCCCGCCCGGGTCAATCGTCACCCACGACCCGGCCGACGCCCGGCAAGACCGTCGCGAGGCGGGCCACCCAGCCCAGGCGGAACAGCCCGAGTTGGGAAAGGAAGCCGAGGCAGAACAGCCCGGCGAACAGCGGGACGGCGACGCCCCCGACGGCGGTCGTCGCGAGCGGGTCAAAGAGGAGCGGTTCGACGGTCGTGTCCTCGCGGGCCGCGCGGAATGCCGCGGCGGGAAGCGACCCGGAGGCCAGTGCGGCGCCGATGAACGACGTGACGAACATCAGCGCGAACTTCGTCAGCGTGAAGCCGAGCGCGGCACCGGCGATGCCGCAGAGTATCGCCACGAGGTACGTGACGAGGCCACCGTCGGTGAAAAGCGGGGTGACGACGTAGAGCCCGATGTAGGCACCGACGACGAACGACGGGACGGCCGTCGCCGCCGAGAGGGCGACGTACGCCAGGGCCGCGCCGAGCAGGCCGCCGACCACGATAGCGACGGCGAGGCCGACGAGGCCGCCGGAGCCGACGGCACCGAGGATGGAGGGCGCGACGACGTAGGCGCCGCCGGCACCCAGGAGGAAGCCGACCAGCGCCACCGCGTAGATGGAGAGTGCGGCGCCGAGGAACACCAGGACGAGTCCGGCCGTGACCAGGGCGACCTCTGCCAGGACCATGTGGTGCCGTCGTCGACGGCCGGCATAAAGCCGCTGGCGGGGAAAGGCCGGCCGAGCGACCGCCGACGCGTGTCGCTGGCGGCTGATGGGGGGCGCCGATCGGGGGTCTCTGGGTCGGGCGTCGCTTCGTCCGCGGCTCGCGGCTCACTCCGTTCGCCGCTCGCCCGTTCGGCGACCCTCCCTCCGGTCGGGTCGCCCGGCTCG
>PXQY01000122.1:0-8710 GCA_003021745.1 Halobacteriales archaeon QH_7_69_31 | reverse complement strand
CGCTATCGCTCCCCGCTCGCTCATTCCGAGGCCTCACTTCGTTCGGCCTCGCGCCTCCCGCTCGCCCGTTCCGAGGCGCTCCCTTGCTCACGGCTCACCGCACTCGTTGCTGACTCCGCTCGCGCCGCCCGGGTCGCGCCTCGCGCCCCCTAATCATCCCCGACGGCAGCCCGCCCGCCCCGCCCCCGCGGCCCATCGAGGTCGACGGCCGGCAGGAGGTCCCGGAGGTACCGGCCGGTGTGGGAGGCGTCGACCTGGGCGACGGCCTCCGGCGTGTCGGCCGCGACCAGCTCGCCGCCGGCCTCGCCGCCCTCGGGGCCGAGATCGACGATGTGGTCGGCGTTCTTCACGAGGTCGAGTTCGTGTTCGACGATGACGACGGTGTTGCCGTCGTCGACCAGCCGGTGGAGCACGTCGATGAGCTTCCGCTCGTCCTCGCTGTGCAGCCCCGTGGTCGGCTCGTCGAGCAGGTACAGCGCGTCCCCGGAGTCACGCTTGCCGAGTTCCTCGGCGAGCTTGACCCGCTGGGCCTCCCCGCCGGACAGCGTCGTGGACGGCTGGCCGAGCCGCATGTAGCCCAGTCCGACGTCCGACAGGAGCTTCAGCCGCCGGCGGATGCCGGTGTGGCCCTCGAAGAACTCGTGGGCCTCGTCGACCTCCATGTCGAGGACGTCGGCGATGGTCGCGTCCTTGTAGGTGACCTCCAGGGTCTCGTCGTTGTACCGCAACCCGTCGCACTCCTCGCAGGGCACGTGGACGTCGCTGAGGAAGTTCATGTCGATCTTGACGGTGCCCTGGCCGCCACAGGACTCACACCGGCCGCCCTTGACGTTGAACGAAAACCGGCCCTTGTCGTAGCCGCGGCGCTTTGCGAGCTTCGTCTCGGCGAACAGCTCCCGAACGTGGTCGAACACGCCGGTGTAGGTGGCGGGGTTCGACCGGGGCGTCCGGCCGATCGGCGACTGGTCGATGAGCCGGACGGTCTCGATCTCGTCGACGCCGTCGATGGCGTCGTGCTCGCCCGGGTAGACGTCGGTGTCGTTCATCCGGCGGACCAGCCCCTTGTACAGGACCTCGTGCAGGAGCGTGGACTTCCCGGAGCCCGAGACGCCGGTGATGGCGGTAAAGCAGCCCAAGGGGAACTCGACGTCGAGGTCCTTCAGGTTGTGCTGGCGGGCGCCCCGCACGGTCAGGTACCCGTCGCCGTCGCGGCGGCCGTCCGGCACCGGGATCGTCCGCCGCCCGGCGAGGTAGTCGCCGGTGATCGACTCCTCGGCGGCCATCACGGCCTCGACGTCGCCGTCGACGACGACCTCGCCGCCGCGCTTGCCCGGCCCCGGCCCCAGGTCGATGACGTTGTCGGCCCGCCACATCGTCTCCTCGTCGTGCTCGACGACCACGAGGGTGTTCCCGAGGTCCCGGAGCCCCTCGAGGGTGTCCAACAGCTTGTCGTTGTCCCGCTGGTGGAGGCCGATGGAGGGCTCGTCGAGCACGTAGAGGACGCCGACGAGGCCGCTGCCGACCTGGGTCGCAAGCCGGATGCGCTGGCTCTCGCCGCCCGACAGCGTCGAGGCCTCCCGGTCCAGCGTCAGGTACTCCAGGCCGACCTCCTCCATGAAGCCGAGGCGGGCGCGGATCTCCTTCAATATCTCCTCGGCGATGGTGCGCTGGCGGTCCTCGAGGTCGGCCTCCAGGCCCTCGAAGTGCGACAGCGCCTCGCCGATGGACATCCGGTTGACCGCGGTGATGGCGGTGTCGGCGACCAGCACCGCGCGGGACTCCGGTTTCAGCCGCGTCCCCTCGCAGGCCGGACACGTCGTCGTCGCCATGTAGTCGGCGATGTGGTCTCTGGTGCCCTCGGAGTCGGTCTCGACGTACCGGCGCTGTAGGTTCGGGATGACGCCCTCGAACCGCTTTTCCTTCCGCCGGGTGCCGTTCTTCGTCCGGCGCTCGAAGACGACCTGGTCGTCGGTCCCGTACAGGAAGGCGTCCTGGACGTCGTCGTCGAGGTCCTCGAACGGCGTCCGGACGCCGACGCCGAAGTGTTCGGCGACCGCATCGAGCCGCGTGCGGTAGTACGACCGGCTGTAGCTCCAGGCCTCGAAGACGTCCTTCAGCGGCTTCGACGGGTCCCGGACGACGCGCGCCTCGTCGACCTCCTTCGTCTCGCCGATCCCTTCACACCCCGGGCAGGCGCCGTGCGGGGAGTTAAACGAAAAGGAGCGGGTCTCGATCTCCGGGAGGTCGATGCCGCAGTGGGTACACGCCAGGTCCTCGGAGAACTCGACGACTGCGCGGTCGTCACCGCTGCCCGCCAGATCGCCCGTCGAGCGGGACCGCGCCCCGACCTCGACGTCCGCCGGCGGATCCGGCAGGATCACCTTCAGGACGCCGTCGGCCTCCGCTATGGCCGTCTCGACGGAGTCGGTGATCCGCGAGCGGTCCTCCTCGCGGAGCTTCACGCGGTCGACGACGACGTCGACGGTGTGGTCGTAGTTCTCGTCCAACTCGGGCGTCTCCCGGGCGAGGTCGAACTCCTCGCCGTCGACCTCGACGCGGGTGTACCCCTCGCCGACGAGCGCGTCGAAACGCTCGGCGAAGGCGCCCTTCTGGTCGCGGACCACCGGCGCGCACAGCTTCGCGCGGGTGCCCTCGGGCAGCTCCAGGAGCCGGCGGACCATCTGCTGGGCGCTCTGCTCGCCGACCTCGCGGCCGCACTCCGGACAGTGCGGCGTGCCGACGCGGGCGTACAAAAGCCGGAGGTAGTCGTGCAGCTCCGTGACGGTCCCGACCGTCGACCGCGGGTTGTTGGCGGCGTTCTTCTGGTCGATGCTGATCGCCGGCGACAGGCCCTCGACGTTCTCCACCTGGGGCTTGTCCATCTGCCCGAGGAAGTTCCGGGCGTAGGCCGACAGCGACTCGATGTAGCGGCGCTGGCCCTCCGCGTAGACGGTCTCGAAGGCCAGCGAGGACTTCCCCGACCCCGACAGGCCCGTGACGACGGTGAACGCCTCGCGGGGGATCGACACGTCGACGTCCTCCAGGTTGTGTTCGGCGGCCCCCCGGACGACGATGTCGTCGGTCATTGGAACGTGTCACGGACGCGCGGAGTGAAACCCTGTCGGTTGCGGGTCGCGGTGGTGTGCGACGTCCGCCCGCTCGTAGGTGGTAGTGTAGTTCACGGCGTAGACGACGGCGGCCGCCGTCGGCGGCGCTTCGCCGGAGCGGTTGAACTTGGTCGGTTCGCCGTCGCCGTCCGTAGCGACGGCGTCGGAGCCATTCACGACGACGGTGTAGGTGCCGTAGACGCGCTCGGTTTCGTCCGCCGCCTGGACGTTCCGGAACTTGACCTCGAGCGTACCGTCGAGCGACGCCGGGAGGTCGAGCTCGTCGCAGTCATTCCCGTTGAGCTTGCCCGCGCGGACGTCGATCTCCACCCTGGACGACCCATCGATACACTCGTCGCTCGTCGCGGGGTCGTTCGTGACCACCACGTTCCCGTCGCTCCGATAGACGAACAGCTCCCAGGTGACGTCGGAGTCCGTGACGAATACGTTGAATGCGCCGTCGGCGCTGTCGTGCAGATCGTCTTTCGTTACGTCCAGTTCGAACGCCGCGATGTTCTCGACGTCAGTCGCGAGCGTCCATTCGGTCTCGTCGCGTTTGTCGGCCGGGGCGAACGAGGCGTCGGTCGACTGGTCGAGCCGCCAGCCGACGTGGGTGGTCCAGCTCGCGCCGTAGTACCCACCTTCCGTCGCGGAGACGTTCGACCGCTGGTCGGTCCAGGTCCGGAACGTGTCGTCGAATGTCTCGCGGGCGTCCGAGGCCGTGTGGAATCCGTTGCTGTTGGTCTGCTTGTAGTGCACCTCGATGGCCCGCTCGACGTCACCGGTGAACGCGGCGGTGCGCTCGGAGTCGACCGTCTCCCGCGTCGCGAGGTTCTCCGTGAAGATGGCGGCGTTGACGACGATGGCGAGGGCCACGAACACTATGCCCAAAACCAGGGCGATAATGACGAGCAGTTGACCGCGGTCGCAGCCGTCCTCCGGTCGGAGCATTCGGGTGAAGGATTATCGACGGCCACACACATGAAACTACCCGGAGCCTCGGCCGTCGAACTCGACGGTTCAGGTGGCCCGTGTGTCGACGGCCCGACGCGGTCCCCAACCCGGTTCCCACCCGGGGCCGGGATGGCAGCTGTGGCCGCCGCTGTGGACGGTGGGCCGGCCGCCAACTGTTGAGGGTCTTCACCAGGAGGCCAGTCGCCGTTTACCCGGGGGCCATCACCCGATGGGCCGGACCCGGGCCAGTCAGACGTCCTCCGGCAGCCAGCCGCCGTCGACCTCGAGGTTCTCGCCGCTCAGGTACCCCGAGGCCTCGTCGACGAAGAACAGCATCGCCCGCACCACGTCTGCTTCGCGCGCCCAGCGGCCGCGCGGCGCCTCCTCGGGGAAGGTGTCGCTCGTCTCGACGACGTACGGTGAGACGGCGTTGACCGTGATGCCGTCGTCCTGGGTGTCGGCGGCCAGCATCCGGGTGAACATGACGACGCCGGTCTTGGCGACGAGGTACGGGAAGTTCTCCGGGGCGACGGCGGCACGCTCCGCGGCGGCGTAGCCGACGTTGACGATGCGGCCCCACTCGGCCTCGCGCATCGGCCCGAGCGCCCGCTTCGAGCACAGCATCGTCCCCGTGAGGTTCGCATCCAGGACGCGGTGCCAGGTGTCGAGCTCGATGTCGGCCCAGTGGTCGGGCGCGAACGGCCCGACGTTGTTGACCAGGACGTCGACCGTCCCGACGTCGGCCTCCACCGCGTCGAAACACCGATCGACGTCGTCGGGGTCGGTGACGTCCGCGCCGACGGTGACCGCGTCGACGCCGCGCTCGCGGGCCGTCTCGGCCGTCTCCCCGGCGGCCGCCTCGCTTTCGTTGTAGTGGACCGCAACGTCCGCGCCGGCGTCGGCCAACGCGAGGAGGAACGCCCGCCCGATGCCGCTGCTGCTGCCGGTCACCAGGGCGACGCGTCCCGACAGGTCGGGCTCGACCACAGGCCGGCCTCGGACCGGCCGGGCCTTACCTCTACGGGTCGGTCCCGCCGCCGGCGTCGACGCCCGCAACGCGGCGGCCACGCCGCCCGCGGGGCGAAACCGATAGGCCAGCCCCCGCCCTACGGCGTCCAATGCGACGACGGACCGTCCTGCGTGCGGGTGCCGCGACGCTGTCGTCGGTCGCCGCCGGGCGGGTTGCCGGCCGGTCGCCCGCCGAGACGCCGTCGGGCCCGGCCGAGCCGGCGTTCGACTACCACGGCCGGCTCCCGGTGGCGGGCGCGAAGGAACTCGTCGTCGACGACGGCGTCGCCTACGTCGCCGTCTCCGACGGGTTCGCGACGGTCGACATCGCCGACCCGGCCGACCCGACGCTTTTGGCCGAACGCCGCCGCCTGCTCGACGACCACCCCGACGGCCCGCTGTCCGTCGTCCACGACGGCAAGGTCGGCGGCGACCGCTACGCCGTCGCCGGTCCGGCCGAACCGCGACGCGGCGTCCCGAATGCCGCGCTCGTCTTCGACGTCAGCGACCCCGCCGACCCACAGCGGGTGCTCGCCCACGAGACCGACTTCCCCCACCACAACCTCGCCACCGACGGCGACACGCTGTACCTCTGTGGCAACGACGGCGACCGGAACCCGCTTGTCTGTGTCGACGTCGCGACCGGCGCGGAACGCGGCCGCTGGTCCGTCATCGACGCCGACGAGCGCTGGGCCGACGTCCACCCCGGCCTCCGAGAGCTCCACGACGTCTCCGTGACCGACGGCGTCGCGTACTGCTCCTACTGGGAGGCCGGCACGTGGCTCGTCGACGTCTCCGACCCGACGACCCCGGAACCGATCACCGTGCTCCGCGGCCGCGACCCGGCGGCGCTGGCCGAACTCGAGACCGAATCCGCCATCCGGGAGGCGCGGTTCGCGCTGCCCGGGAACGACCACTACGCCATCCCCCAGGGGGCCGCCGACGGCCCGCTCGTGGCGCTCAACGAGGAGGCCTGGGCGGCCGAGGCCGACGCGACGGCGACCGCCCAGGGCGGCGTGGAGCTGTGGGACCGGCGTGCCGGCGAGCGCCGCGCACGCATCGAGGCCCCGCCGACGGCAGACCCCACTCACGGCGGCACCTGGACCACCGCGCACAACTTCGACTACGTCGGCGACCGGCTCTACACCGCCTGGTACCGCGGCGGTGTGACGGTCCACGACGTCGCAGACCCCGCGGCGCCCGTCGAGGTGGCCCACTGGCGCGACGAGGCGACGACGAACTTCTGGACCGCCCAGGGCGCCGGCGACCACGTCGTCGCGAGCAGCTGGCGGGACGCCTCCGCCGATAGACCCGAGGAGGCCGCGGCCGTCTACACGTTCCGACCGGACGGCGGCGCGACCCCGACCCCGTCGGCGACGCAGCGTCCCGACGGCGAGCCGGGCAGCGGCACGACCGGCGGCGACGGGACGGGCCTCGGCCCGCTCGCCGGGGCCGGCGCGGTCGGGCTGGCGGCGTGGGCCCGTCGTCGGTGGCGCGATTAGAGGGCGTGCTCGATGGAGGCGGCGACCTCGCGGGCGCGGTCGGCGAGCGGCTCCGGGACCTCGCCGGCGGCGACGGCGGCGTCGAGTTCGTCGTCGTCGACGCGGCGGACCTCGCCGTCCGGGCGCTTGACCACGTCGACGTGGAGGTCGACGTAGCGCGCCCGGTCCGGGAACACCTCCACGGGCGTACAGACGTTCACGTAGGTCCCGCGGCGCGTGCCGTCCTCGCCGACGTACACCGTCGCGTACCACCACCGGCCCTCGACGAACGTGGTCCGGGCGACGTCGCCCGCGCGGCGCTCGATACCGAGGGCGTCGTAGGTGCCGCCGGACGAGATCGCTCGCTCGACGGTGACGGACCCGTCGGCGGTCACCTCGGTGACCTCGCCGCGGCCGAGGACGATGGTCCGGCCGCTCGGCTTCCCGTGGGCGATGGCGAACTCGTCGCCCTCGCGGGGGCCGAAGCAGTCCGCGACGGCCTCGAACGGGAACGAAGCCGCCGCCCAGCCGCCCGCCCCAGGCGCGTCGTCCTCGCCGGCCGTGTCCCCGTCGCCGTCGGAGGTCGCCTCGCTCGGTGGACACACGGCCTCCACGAAATCCACCGCCGTGCTCGCCGACCCGGTGCCGGCCTTGATCCGGTGGTGGCCGGCCATCGTCTCCGTGACGCGGGCGCGGACCTCGTCCAGCCTGCTCCGGGCCTCCCGACCGAACCAGACCCACGCCCCGGCCTGCGGCGTCGCGATCCGACCGGGGCCGTCGCCGTCGGCGTCGGCGACCGCCGCCATCAGCGTCTCGGCCCGGTCGCCGGCGCGCTCCAGGGCGGCCGCCAACGCCTCGAGGTCGGCGTCCTCGGCCGCCGGGCGCCACCGGGGCGTCCAGCCCTCCGGCGGCTCGACCGGGAGCAGTTCCGCCAGCCGCGCCGTCTCGTCGGTCGCCGGCGCCGAGCCGCGGCGGAGGTCGACGAGCCCGCCCGGGACACGCAGGTCGGTCGCCATCGACGGCCGGGCGTCGCCCCAGGGCGGCGCCGGCCCGGCGACCTGGAGCCGGTAGCTGTCGCCCTCGTCGACGTAGTCCTCGAGGCGGTCGTACGGCAGAAAGCCCTCGACGTCCCGGCCGTCGGCGCTCCCACGCCGGCGACCGCCTGGGGCTCGCCGGCGACCCCGACGCCCTGCCGGTCGTCGGTCGTCTCGACGCTCGCGTCGGCGACGTCGACCGGGAACTCGCGGTCGAACCGCTCGCGGATGGCCGGGGAGGCCTGGACGACGTCGTGGTCGTCGGCCAGGAGCTCGGTGAGCGCCGTCGCGTAGATGCCGCGGACCCGGACGGTCATCGCCGGCGCCCCCGGCCGTCCGTCGACGGACGACCTGCCGTTCGGTCACCGGCCATCCGTGCCCGTCCCGACGTCGACCCGGACGTCGCCCTGGCCCGGCCCGGTGACCTCCCTGGTCCTGGAACGTTGTGTACCCGCGGTCGGAGCGCCCGCCCGTGGAGATTGTTCGTGGTACATACCCGTCGCTGGGAGCCGCGGGGCCGAAAGCGTCCCGACTCGGGGCGGTGACTGCCCGGGGTGCCGGACGGTCGGCCGGACGCTCCGGACGCCGAACGGCACCCGGACGACCGAGGCGTCCATGGCTCGCGACCCTCGCCGGCCGGTACTGCGCAGGCCTCCCCTCATCGGCCGAGCGAATGCGCTGGCACCCCGGCTCGTGTCACAACAGTTAGGCCACTGCCGTCACAAAGAATCCGGTATGCAAGACCCGGTCGAGGCCCGCGCCGACGAGTCCGAGGACCTCTACGACGTCGCCTCCTGGGAGCCACGGACCGCGCTCGACAACGTCGCCGTCGGGATGTACCGCGGCGGCGTGCGCATCGCTCGCTGGACGCTCTACATCCTCGGAGTGGTCATCTCCGGACTCATCGTCGTCGTAACCTACGGGGCCGTCATCGTCGACAACCCGATCATCCTCGGGCTGGTCCTCCTCTCGGTGTTGCCCGCCGGCCTGCTCGCGCTGTACGTCTACGTGACGGACGTGACCACGCGGGAACCGGCGACGCTCATCGCCGCGACGTTCGTCCTCGCCATCCTGTTTGCCGGCTTCGCGGCCGTCGTCAACTCCAGGCTCAGCGCTCTCCAGGGGG
>PXQY01000121.1 GCA_003021745.1 Halobacteriales archaeon QH_7_69_31 | reverse complement strand
AGCGACCCGCGGGTCGCGGTAGGTGATGACGTCCCCGCGTTCGACCGACGCCGGGTCCACGTCGTCGATGACGACGACGTCGCCAGAGGAGAACGTGGGCTCCATGCTGTCGGAGAAGACGACGTAGCTCGCCTCGGCGCCGACGACCTGTGGGGCGGCGATGACCACGAAGAGGACGGCGACGACGACACAGACCACGGTTGCGGCCGTCTCGAGGGCCCCCAGTGGGTCGCAGACCCTGTCGAGGCGTCCCGTCACGACCGATCACCGCCGCTCCCGGGACCCGTCACTGGACCCCTCGCTTGCTGTCGATGGTGGTGATAGGGTCGCCGGCGTCGTCGGTCAGTGTCTCGATGCGCTCTTCACCCCCGATGTCGTCGACGTAGGCCAGCTTGTCGTCCGTGTGGACGAACACGTGCTCGACCGCACCGTCGAGGTCGACGTCGAGGCCCGACACGCAGGTCTTCTTCGCCGGCTCGGCCGACGTCAGCGTCGTCTTGTTCCCCTGGTAGTCCATGAGCGCTGGGTTGTTGCTCCCGTCGACGATGGGAAAGCGGACGCCGTAGGTGGAAAACTCTGCGGGCGAACCGACGGCGACGTTGTTGTTCGCGCCCACGCCGCCGACGCGGTACTCCGTCGAGTCGTTCGGTTTGATGTACCGAACGATGGCGGAGCTGTCGACGTACGTGAGTTCGACGGTCCCGTCACCGTCGACGTCCCCGGGCCCCAGGACGGCCCCCACGCCGTTTCCGAGGGCTCGGACCATCGTCGGCTCGGACTCGTCCCGTGCGACACGGTAGATGGCACTCTGGTCGCCGTCCGGGTAGAACACCGACGTGGGGCTGCCGTTGTAGGACCCGCTCGCCAGGATGGTCTTCTGGTTGTCGACCGTGGTGCTGCCGGTCGCGAGTTGCGAAGCGGACCCCGTGTGGTCGACGTACTGCAGCCCGTCGGTGCCGTCGTGGAAGGGGATGGCGTAGTTCCCGCCGAGTTCGAGCGTCGTCGACCCGACGGCGTCGACGCCAGCCTGGCCGGGATCGATGACCGCGATGCCCTCGCGGACGGATTTGAGGTCACCGTTCCGGGTGAACACGGCGTGGTGGTCGGCCCAGGTCCCCGTCGCGAGGGTGTCTCCTTCGGCTTCGGTGTCCGAAAAGAGAGCGTGGGTTCCCGTCTCGAGCCCCAGCACTGCGACTCCCAGGCCGCCCGTACTGGCGAGCATCGCTCGTCGAGTACATCCGTGAGACCGTGGCACGCTGGATCTGGCCGGTCGCATCGATCCGCCGTCACCGACGGACGGCGATGGGCCGATTGGGAGGGGATCCGTTACTGCTGTTCGAGGACGAACTCGAACGTGGTGGTGACCTCGTCGCCCTGAGCGTCGTTGTCGTTACTCGCGCTGGGGAACTGCCACTCGACGTGGAGCGACCAGTCGTTCTCCATCCCGGTGATGACATCGGTCCACTCGGTGCTTTCGTAACTCGAGACCGTGGCGAACGACGGCGACCCGGTGGTGCCGTCGGATAGCAGCCCGATGTCCCCACCACTGTCGTAGGAGCCGTCGTCCGTCGCGCCCTCGTCGAGCCAGATCCTGAACTCGAGGTGGTTCTGGAGGTCGGCATTGTCGTCCTCGCCGGCAACCGTGCTGAGCGACTGGACGGAGACGCTCAGGTCGCCGGTGACGCTCCCCGAGGGCGAGAGGTCGGTGTAGCTGGAATCGCTGTCGGTCGGCTTGATGTCCGCCGCGGTGAAGCTCAGGTTTTGGGCGTGCCCGACGTCGAGCTGGAGCGTGCCTGCGTCGAGTGTCCCGCTTTCGGTCTCGGTGTCGCTGAACAGTGCGAATGTGCCCGCGCCGAGCGCCGCGCTGGCTACGGCGATAGCCAGCAGGGCGGCGACGATCGGGAGCGTTCGGTTACGTTCACTATCTGACATACTCTGTGGACGAAACTACATATAGGGATGTAAGCTTACCTGCCGATATGTAAGGCATGTAGGGAGACGCACCCAAATATATACGGCTAGACCTAAAGAGGGGCGGATATATACTGCCGGGTCCTTCCCACCTGGTGGGGTACCAGTTCCGATACAGTCACTAAATATCAGGAATAATATACGCAAACCGTCGGATACGGCTTAATTGTGCGAACGGTTGTCACATTGTCGGGGAGAACGTACCGTCTGTCCGGAGCCTGCCACCAGTCGGGCGCCGCCGACACCATGGCCGTCCGAGTTGCATCCATACGTTTGCTATCAGAAAGTTGAAAAACCACTTATATACTACCCGGTAGGTGTTACCGGTATCGTCGGCACGTGATGAATCGGATGGACGGGAGTGACACACCGCTGGCGAACGACGGGTTCACCGAGCCGGTCGGGCCGTCCGATCGGCCCAATCACTACGCCTCGCTGTACGAATCCCGCAGCGAGAAGTACGCGACGGCGGGCGCGTTCGTCGCCCAGGGGCTGGGACGCGGCCAGCGGTGCTACTGCTGGACCGAAACGCGCCGCGAGGAGGCCCTCGATGGCCTGCGGTCGGCCGGCGTCGCTGTCGAGGCGGCACTCGAATCGGGGTCGCTCGTCGCGGTCGACGCCCCGGAGGTCTACCTCACGGACGGCGAGTTCACCGTCGATGCGGCCGTCGAGGCGCTTCGAGCACTCGCGAGGGAGGGGGCGTCGTCGCCCGACCACGGTGGGGTCCGCCTCGTGGGCGACCCCACGGGTCTCGCCGAGGACGGCGTCGCCACGGCGGACCTCCTCGAGTACGAGACGCGGGTGAACCGCGAGGTGTTCGGCGAGTACGACGCCCCGGCCCTATGTCTGTACGACGAGGCGGTCTTCGAGGAGTCCGCCGTCGATGGCGTACTCCGGACCCATCCCTGCATCGCGAGCGCCGGTGGCGCCACGGTCAGCGACTCCTACGAACCGCAGGAGACGAACGGATCCACGGCCTCGGACCGCCGGGCACTCGCGGACCGCACGGCGTCCGCGCCGGACCTCGACGCGGTCGCGGGGGCGCTCCGCGAGTTCTCCGAGGCCACCGTACCGGCGGCGGGCGACGCCGACGCGGTCTTCGAGCACGCCCTCGACGTCTGGGAGCGGGTGTTGTCACCGACCGCGGTCGGCGTCTGGCGATTCGACCGAACCGGCGAGGACGCCTCGCTGGCTGACGCCAGGGCCGGAGACGCCGTGAGCGCCAACCCCACGACCCTCCTCGAACCGTTCCTCGTGCGGGCCTGGCGGTCGTTCGTTCGGAACGAACCGGTCGTAGCCGAAGACCCAGAGGAGCAGCCCGGGGTCGACCGATGCGTCGTCGTCCCCCTCGAGGGTGGCGGGGCCATCGTCGCCGTCGACCGTGACCGCGAGCGACTCCCGGACGCGGCGCTCGACGTCGCCGCTGCGGTCGGGGCCACCCTCGACACCGCACTCTCAGCCCGTGCCGACCGCGCCTCGCGCGAGGTGCGGGCGGCCGAACTCGACCGGACGATGGACCGCATCCGGCAGCAGAACCGACTCCGGACGATCAACAGTCGCGTCGGCAGGGCGGTCCGGTCGTCGTCGACCCGCGAGGAACTCGCCGCGGCGGTCTGTGACGCCGTGACGGCCTCGGACGCCTTTGCGTTCGCCTGGCTCGGGGTCATCGATCGGACCGCAGGCGCCGTCGCGCCGATGGCCCGGCGCGGCGACGGCCGGGGCTACCTCGACGCCGTCTCGCTGGATCTGGGTGCCGACGAACCGGCCCTCCGGGCCGCCCGGTCCGGCGACGCGGCGGTGGTCCGGGACGTCTCGACGCGCCGTGACAGGGGTCCCTGGCTCCACGCTGCCCTGAGTCGGCAGTTCCGTGCGGTGCTTGCCGTCCCCGTCGCGCTCTCGGACCGACGGTACGGGGTCCTCGGGGTCTACGCCGACCGGCCGTCGGCCTTCCACGAGCGGGTGCGGTCCGTCCTGACGGATATCGGCGAGCGCGTCGCGTTCGGCTTCGCCGCCCTCGACCGGACGAATGGCCTCGTCGGCGACCGGCTCGTCGAACTCGTCTTCGACGTCCGGGACGGCCGGTGTCCGATGCTCCGGTTGGCCGACCGGGCGGACTGTCACCTGGACCTGGAGGGCGTGGTCAGGCAAGCCGCTGACCTGACGTACGGGTACGTGACCGTGAGAGGGGCGACCCCGGCGGCGGTGGCCGATGCCGCCGCGGACTCCGTCGCTGTCGCGGACGCCCGCCCCGTCGAGGACGACGACGTGGTCCGACTCGAGTTCGTCCGGCCCTCGCTCGCGTCCGTCCTGGCCGAACACGGCGCCGCGCTCTCGGGGATGACGGTCGACCCCGACGTGGCTCGTGCGACCGTCGAACTGCCGCACGCGGCCGACGTTTCCGAAGTCGCGGCCGTGGTCACCACGACGTTCCCCGACTCGGAACTCGTCGGTAAACACGTTCGCGAGAGTCCCCACCCCGTCGCAGACGCGGTCGAGCGGGGCCGGCTGGATCTCACTGACCGCCAGGAGGAGGTGCTCCGGGCCGCCCACCGTGCCGGGTACTTCGAGCGCCCTCGGCGGAACGACGGCGAAGCGGTCGCAGCGTCGCTTGACATCACCTCGGCCACCTTCCACGAACACCGGCGCCGCGCCATCGACCAGCTCCTGGACGCGATGTTCGACGAGGAGTAGCGTCCCGGACGGACGAGCGGGACCGCCACCTCGGCTCCCTCGCGGGCCAGTTCCCGATGGGATAGGTCGGCGGCATCCGTCTAATCGAGGCGACGCCGCTTGCTGTGGGTTGGATAGTTGGTCGAATATTCGGCCTCGGGCCACGGGCCGACGGGTCGCACGATGAGATCCGCAGGCCGGACGGCCGTCTACAACTCCCCAGCCGGACGGCCCTCTTCAATTCGGGGGCAGTCGCCCGGGAGACGGCGTGCGCGAGAAGGGCGTCGCCGTCAGTCGGCCCCTTCCCGGCCCCGGTCCCAGACGTTGGAGACGGAGTCCCCGGTCGGCGGTGTGTGCGTGACGTCTGCCAGCGTGTCGTGTTCGGACATCGTGGGACGGCGTAGCACGCCGAGTGTACTTAAGGGTTGCCTGGAACTGCTTATAACACATTATAACATATTAATCTCAGCCGGCGGTAGACGGCCCCGGACCTGCCACAGCCCTAATACCCGGCCGGACGTGACGGGAGACCGGACTGCCATCCACGGATCTACGTCCGGCCGTATCAAGTAAGCGTCACGCGGACGCGGACTCTCGAGACGGCGAGCTCCTCGACGTCGAACCCCGAGCACGTGAGCTTCTCGGTGTCGGCGTCGATCGTAGACTGAGAACAGGTCGGCGGCGACCCGGTCGCCGCCTCCACCTGCTCGACCCAGTAGTCCTCCCAGACGTCGGCCCGGTCGGGATGGGTCTGCATCTCGATGGTCACGTCGGTGCTTTGCCCCCGATTGACGAGAACCTGGCTCTGTGTCCGCTCGGCCCGGACCAGCACTGTCGAGGCCGTCCCGCCGACGCCCTGCTTGCTCCCGCGGAGTTCGATGAACCGGATCACGGCCTTGCCGTCGGTGAACAGGAAGTCCGGTTCCCGCCGCATGATGGCCTCGCCGTCGTCTACCCTGATGACGGCGCCGTTCTCGTAGACGATCCGCGTGTCACCCGGCGCGTCGTACCGGATCGTGACCGGACTGGCCGCGACGGTCGTCGACATCTCCGAACTCTCGATGCTGACCTGCCGGGTGCCCGACGTCGTCAGCTGGGCGTCCGCCAGCTTGATCTCGGTCGCCCGGTTCGGGGCGTCGCCGCGGCCCATCTGCTGGAAGTTGTTCGCCATCACGTCGAAGGCGCGTTCGGCGTTGTTGACCCGTTCGGCGTTCCGGACGTCGTCGAGCCCGGAGAGGCCCCCGACGTAGACGATCGTGATGGTGCCGAGGATGAGCGAGAACACGAGGACGAACCCGATGACCTCGCTCGCGGCCCGGGGGTTTCGGAGCACGCTATCCGTTCGTCACCACCAGTTCGTCGGCGGCTCCGTCGTACTCGACGACCAACCCGCCGCCGCTTATCGTGGTCTCGCGGACGTCCGTCTCCGTCGCGACGCCGACCTCGACGGTCACGTTGGGCCGGACCGTGGTCAATTCCAGGTACGGGTCGGTCGGGCCGTTCGAGTCCTTTCTGACGGAGATGCTGTACTGGGAGCCGACGACCCGCTCCGGGAGGGTTCGGGAGATGGAGACCTCCGTCGCGCCCTCGGTCCGGGTGAGGCGGTCGGCGGCGGCGATGTCGGCCGAAACCTGCTGGCCGAGGACGCGGAGTTCGCTCCGGCTCGTGGCCTCCCGCTGGGTCTCGACGTACCCGCCGGCGGCTATGACGAGCCCGGAGACGAGAAGCGAGGCGATGCCCAGGGTGAGCACGTACGCGAGCACCGGCGAGACGCCGCGGTCGCGGCCGGCGGCGGCCGGCCCATGTCGGGGGCCGTCCGGCGTCACATCCGCCACACGACCACCTCCACGCGGACGACGTTGTAGACGCCGTTCGAGGTGGCGTCGGCCGGCACGACATCGGTGAAGGAGTCTGCCTCCGACGCAGTCACCGCGGTGTCCGGCGCCGTCGTCCCGGTCAGCTCGTCGTCGTCGTAGATGGTGACCGTCCGGCTGGCACTGACCGCGTTGTCGCTCGGCTCGCCACGGTACACCATCCGCGAGGGGTCGGCGTTGGCGTCCGGGTAGACGAGGACGTTGACCGCCAGTCCACGACCGTCGAAGGCGCGCTCGGTGATGTTCCCGAACTCGTTGGGTGGATAGGCGTTCGTGTAGAACGACATCCGTTCCGCGCCGTGGAACTCGTCCTGGCTGTCGTTCCAGAACAGTACGGCCTCTTTCAGGGCGCCGGCCTCCTGGGCGGCCGTTAGCACGCCGGCGGCGGAGGCCCGCTGCTGGTTCTCGATGTGCTGGTTGGACGTGCTGGCCGACAGCGGGGTGACCGCCGTCACCTGGAGGGCGAACACGAGACTCGAGATGAGAAGCACCGCGGCGATGATCGCCTCGAGGGTGTACGCCTGGCCGCGGTCGTCGTTCACCATACTCTCACCTTCAGGGTCGCGTCACAGGTGTCGTCGCCGGTGCCGAACTCACAATCCGGGATGGTGACGATGCGGCGGGCGAGGACGATGGAGTCACGGTCGGTCGGGACGTCGCCGACGACGAAGGATACCCCGTCGCAGTCCTCCATCCCGTTGTGGGTGACGCCGTCCGTGTCATCGTCGGTACACACCGTCCGGAACCGGTCGTCGCCGGGCGAGTCCGGGTCCGGGTCGACCTGTTCGACCGTGACGTTGACGTGGAGGCGGTCGCCGTCGACGCCGACCCGCTCGTGGATGGAGTCGCCGCTGTACCCGCAGCCGGCGGGGATGTCGCCGTCGTCCGTCGAGCCGTCGAAGAACACCTCCGCACACGCGCCGTCGACGACGAACGGGTCGGCGGGGTCGCCCAGCGCGCCCTCGGCGAGGTGGCTGGCGACGCGGTCGGCGGTGACGCTGCGGTCCTGGTTGCCCTCGACGAACGGCGTGGTGAGCGAGGGGATGAACGTGAAGACGAACGCGACGGCGACGAGGAACACCCCCATCGCGATGGCGAAGTCGATCACGGTCTGGCCGCGTGCGGTGTCCGGCATGGTGTCAGACGAGCATGAACGTGATCAGCGCGAGCGTCGGGAGCACGACGAGGAACTTCAGGCCGGCCCTGAGGCTGACCTCGCGGATGTAGCCGGCGATGAGCCCGGAGATGATCGCCTGCAGCGTGACGGCATGGAAGAAAAGCAGCGTCAGCATCTCGATGTCGAGGGCCCCGGTGAACTGGCCGCTGCCGCCCTCGGCGGCCTGCTGGGTCAGCCCCGCCATCGTCTCGAGGAACTTGACCTTCAACAGCGCCATGACGCCGAGCAGGGTCACGTAGGTCATGATGATGATGACCATCTGCATCCGCGTGCGCGACTTCCGGTCGCGCTCGATGTCGTCCTGGTTCTCGGAGGCCTGGGCGGCCGTCGACAGGACCTGCGTGATCTGGCTGGAGGCCTCCTGGGCCTTCGAGATGAGCTTCACCGTCCGCGCGAGCCGCGGGATGTGGTAGTCGTTGTTGAACTCCCGCAGCGCGGTCTTCAGGCTGGTGCCGTAGTTGACCTTCGCGTACATCGTCCGGAACTCCCCGGCGAGGCGGCCGGAGGAGGTCTCGGCGACGACGTTCAACGACTCCAGAAGCGTCATCCCGGTGTCGTTGGCACTGGAGAGCTTCCGGAGGTTGTCCGACAGCTTGTTCGTGATCGCGTTCCGGGAGCGGATGTTCCACTCGTGGAAGATGGTCAGGGGGACGATGTTGACGTACAGCGGTACGTACAGCCAGAAGAACGTGCCCATGACCGGGTCGGCGAAGATGCCCTCGATCCTCGTCGGGGCGTAGCCGACCATCACCGACAGCCCGACGAGCACGAGCGAAATCGGCAGCGTGAGTCCGAGGACCGCGAGCGGGTACTCACGGAAGAACAGGTGGGGTGCCTTGAGGACGCCGGCGATCCGGTAGGCGCCCTCCTTGGACTTCACGCGGTCGAATATCGCGTAGTCGCCGGCGTAGTCGTCGGCCAGCCCGAGGTCGAACATGCCGCCGGACTCGCCGACGACCTCGCCGGTCTCGTCCCGCAGGTAGCCGTCGCCGACTTCGTCCTGGACGACGGTCGACACCAGGACGAGAAAGCCGACGCCGATCAGCGGGATCAGGCCGTAGACGGTGCCGTACAGGAGCATGTCGTTAGCCTCCCCGAGCATCGACATGATCACCAGGATGATGATGAGAAGCAGTGGGAACAGCGACAGCGTCATGTACATCTCCCCGAACAACTCCAGGGTCTCCAACACCAGTTCCTGCTCCTGCTTGGAGGTCCGCATGTGCTTTTCCTTTTGGTCTTCGAGGAACTTCTCCATGTCACCCCCGGAGTTGATGATCGACAGCATGTCCGTGAGGAACTGGCTGAGTTCGTCGGAGGGCGTCTGGGCCGCCTGGTTCCGGATGGCCGTCCGGTAGTCGGTGTCGAAGTACTCGGTCTCGAGGACGATCGACTGGAACTCCTGGGCGACCTCGCCGTAGGTGTCGTCGGCCTTCGCCATCGCCTGCAGTATCTCGAGTTGGTTCAGCCCGCCGACCGACAGTGCGTACATGAACGACACCGAGTCCGACAGGAGGACGTTGATCTCGCGCTTCCGGGCGCTGGCCTGGAGGTACGGCCGGCCGGCCATGCCGCCGAAGCCGGTGGCGAACCCGATCGAGCCGAAGACGAGTCCGGACACCACGACGATGAACGGGAGCTTCAGCGCGTTGACGAGGCCGAGGTAGGGGTCCGGCAGCGGCAACCCGAGGAACGTCGGCGGCTCCGTGACGAGGAAGGTGACGACCGCCCAGCCGACCGCCGTCCCGAGCAGCCACAGCACCGCGCCGGTGAGCACGCCGATGCCCAGCGCCCGCGACAGGTAGATCTCGACGGTCTGGGGGATGCGGGCCTCCGCGAGCTTGTTCTCGAGGGTGCCGACGAAGTCGCTGTCCTCGTCGAACAGCCGCACGTACAGGGGGTAGAACAGGTCGGCCAGCAGGGTCTGGCTGGACCCGGCGCGGGTGCCGCCGGCCGAGCGGAGGCTCATCGGTCCTCCCGGTCGGCGTCGAGCGCCGTCTCACCACCGTCGGTGGTCGCCTCGCCGTCGCCGCCGGCCTCGAAGGAGAAACTGCCCAGGTCCTCGGCGGGCTCGCCCTCCTCGGGGGCGACGTCGTCGGCCTCCTCGATCTCCAGCGCGTCGGCGACGTCCGCGTCGACGGGCTCCTCGCGGTACTCCGACAGCAGGTCCTCGCCCTGGTCGAGTACCCGTTCGGCCTCCGTTAGGATCTCTCCCTCCGCCGAGGGTCGCGGGACCATGGCCTCCTTGTCGGGGTCGATCTCGATCTCGACGGACTCCATCTCCCGGAGGTCCTCGAGGGACCGCTCCAGTTCGTCGGTCGCGATGAGTTTCAGGATGGAGTCGGGGTCGTTGATGAACGCCTGGAGGGACGCGGCGACCTGGGTGTAGGTGTTCAGGTCCTGCTCGACGAGGTACGCCAGCACGACCTCCCGAATGAACACCTCCCGGTCCAGTCGCTCGCGGGTCCAGCCGCGGTCGAACTGGATCTCGTCGAGGGTGTTCGACTCGCCCATCTGGAGGAACTCGTCGGTCTCGGCCTGCCACTGGTAGACGTCCTGGACGTT
>PXQY01000120.1 GCA_003021745.1 Halobacteriales archaeon QH_7_69_31 | reverse complement strand
GGCGGTCCACACGCTGTTTCCCATCGGCGAGGCCGGCGGCGCCCAGCGGGACCTCGCCGCCGCCGGCAAGCACGCCGAGACGATGCAGGACACGCCCGGGCTGGTCGACGTCCAGATCGCCCGGCGGCGCTGCCGGGACTGCGGGACCGCGACCCACCGGGGGCGGTGTCCGGACTGCAACGGCGTCACCGACCCGCAGTACGTCTGTCGAAGCTGCGACGTCGACATCGAACCGGACGGGGCCGGGGGCGCGGTCTGTCCGCGCTGCGAGCGGGCGGTCGACGCCGTCCAGCGGAAGACCGTCGACGTCGACGAGGAGTACCGGTCGGCGCTCGACGCCGTCGGCGAGCGGGCGAACGCCTTCGACGTCCTGAAGGGCGTGAAGGGGCTCACGTCGGCCGAGAAGGTCCCCGAGCCGATCGAGAAGGGCGTCCTGCGCGCCAAGCACGGCGTCTCGGCGTTCAAGGACGGCACCGTCCGGTACGACATGACCGACCTCCCGGTCACGTCGGTCCGCCCCCGGGAGGCTCGTCGAGCTCCGCGTCCAGGACGTCGTGCTCTCGGAGGGCGCAGCCGACCACGTGATGCGGACCGCCGACTTCGTCGACGACCTGCTCACGCAGTACTACGGGCTGGAGCCGTACTACGAGGCAGACGACCGCGATGACCTCGTCGGCGAACTCGTCTTCGGGATGGCGCCGCACCCCTCCGCCGCCGTCGTCGGGCGGGTGATCGGTTTTACGTCCGCGTCCGTGGGCTACGCCCACCCATACTTCCACGCCGCGAAGCGTCGCAACTGCTTCCACCCGCAGACGAAGCTGTGGTTCGTGGATGAGGACGGAGCCACCCGTCACGAAGATATCGAGTCGTTCGTCGAGGAACGACTCGGCGAAGGGACGGTGGAGCGAGACGACTTCGGGACGGTCGTCGCACAGCTCGACCACGCCGACCCCGGTCCCCGCGTTCCGTCGGTGTGTGACGACGGCTCACAGTCACTCCAGTCGGTCGATGCAGTGAGCAAACACCCCGCTCCGGACCACATGGTCCGAATCACGACCGGGTCGGGGCGGGAACTCACCGTCACCCCCGACCACGGAGTTCACGTCTACGACGCGGACCTCGGTCGAATCGTCTCGGCCGATGCCCGCGAACTGGACGACACCTGTCGGCTCGTCACGCCGCGAGACCTCGAGAGCATACCCTGTGGCGAACCCGAACGCCAGTTCGATCTCCTCGCTGCGTTCATCGACGAGCCGAGCATCGACCCCGACCGCCTGATGGTGAAGGGCCTCGAGAAGGACGCACTCTACGAGCTATTCACCGACCGTCTCGAGGCCGACTGGGACGGCCAGTTCTATCCACTGCTGAGCACCGCCGAACACCTCGACCTGACGAAGAAGCGGCTCAGCAACTACCTCTATCGGGAGAGTATCCCGCTCGGTGTCCTGGCGGAGTTCTTCGACACGTCCGAGGCCCTCCTCGAGTTCGTCCCCGGCACCGTCCGGTTGGGGATGAAGCGGGATGGAGCCGAAATCGATCGGACCATCGAACTCAACGAGCGGGTCGCAACGCTTTTGGGCTACTACGCGGCCGACGGGTTCGCCAGGTCCCAGGAAACATCAAAAGGGACGATCCACCAGACGACTGTCTGTGGGACGGAAACCGAATCCCGCGAGTTCTTCCTGGACGTGCTCAGCGAGGAGTTCGGCGTCGACCCCTACGAGGCGACCGACGCGAAGGTGACGGTGTCCGGGCGATGCCTCAGAACCTTCCTCGACCGGGTTCTGGATGCCGGAACCGCCGCCCATACGAAACGAGTCCCGCAGCCGATCTTCGCCGCGCCCGACCACATCATCGGTGCGTACCTCAGCGGGTACTTCAGCGGCGACGGCACTGCCGACGCCCAGGCACCCCGCGTCGTTGCCACCACGGTGAGTCCCGAACTCAAGTCGGACGTTCTCGGGCTGCTCACCCGACTCGGTATCAGTGCCCAGGTGACCCATCGTCCGCAGGTCCCACTCCGCGAGCAGTTCCCCGAGTTCTACGACGCGGACGACGACTCCCTGTCCCGACGAGGATACGTGATAACCGTCTCGCGCGACGACGCCGTCCGCTTCGCGAACGTGTCCGGGTTCCACCTCTCGCGAAAGGACCGAACGCTGAACGAACAGGTCGCTGGCGTTCAGCCCGCCGGTAGAACGGCGTACTGCTACGATGGGGGGACCGACGACTACCTGCTCGACCCCGTCTCGGACGTCGAATACGTCGAATCTGACGTGGACCACGTGTACTGTCTCACGGTCGAGGAGACCCACTCGGTCGTTGCGGAAGACCTGTCCGCTCGCCAGTGCGACGGCGATGAAGACTGCGTCATGCTCCTTCTGGACGGCCTGCTGAACTTCTCGAAGACGTATCTCCCGGACCAGCGGGGAGGAAGCGTCACCGCAGATTCGAAACTACTCGCGGTCGGTCCTGACGACGAAGTCGAGTTTCTCACTGTCGAGGAGTTCTGGGAGGCGCTGGAGGAACCCGTTCACCACGACGGGAAATTCGAGAAGAAATTCCTCGGGACCACCGGATGGCGGACGTACGTGTTCGACGACGACCATCTGTCCAGCCAACAGCCGATCGAGCGTGCTATCAGATACGAGGCCGACCGCGAGGAAACGCTCCTCCGCGTAGAGACACAGTTCGGTCGATCGTTGACCATCACCGAACAGCACAGCCTCTTTCGGTACGAAGACGGTATCGAGGAGGTGGCCGGTGCCGATCTCGAAACTGGCGACCTCGTCGTGGCTCCCCGCGAACTCGACGTCGACCCGGTCGAAACGACCATCGACGTCCCCGACTGCCTCGATGAGCCGTACGTCGTCATCGACGACCACGTCGAGGACCTATTAGAGACAGCATGGGAGACGACCGGATGGGGAAGTCCGACCCACGATGCATTCGACAACGGACTCTCACACCGGCTTTCGAAGAACAAGATCCCGCTCGAGAATCTCGATCAGATACTCACCACCTGCGGGTTCACTCTCCCCCAGGGCCTCGAGATCGCACGGTTCGGTTCGGAGGAGGGGATTGCACGGACCATACGCATAGATGAAGACGTCGCGTGGCTCCTCGGCCTGTTCGTCGCGGAGGGGTCGCTTTCCGGCACGAATCCAACCCTTTTCAACGCCGACGAAGAACTCATAAATCGAATCACGGAGATAGCCGAGTCGGCTCTCCATATCCAACCGACGGTCGAATGGTCTAACCGAGCGTATCGTGTCTGGTTCCCCGCCGTCTTCGCCGACGTGCTTTACGACCTCGGGTTCCGGGATCTTGATACGTATAGCTCCAGCGAGAAAGCGATCCCGGATGCAATCCTTCGGGCGCCACGTCCGGTCGTGCTCGATTTCATCCGGGGGTTCGTCGCTGGCGACGGGAGCGAATCCTCGAACGATAACCATACGAACATCGGTCTGTTCACGACGAGCGAGGACGTCAAGGACGGATTCGTCTTCCTTCTGCACCGATTGGGTCTTCTCGCGAACGTCTCCAAGCGAGAACGGGACGACCCACGGCAGCCGATCTACGCAGTAAACGTCTCCGGCGGCGCGACGGATAATCCACTCCGGCGTCTGCTGAACGACGATGAATCCTACCACCCGAAAAGCCTCGTCGTTCGCATCCCGGATCCCCTTTTGGACCTCCGGAATATGGACATCGAAGGCGTCAAACGGATTATCCCGAAGTACCTCCGGCGCCGGGAGAACGTGTCGTTGGAAAAACTCGGCGAGATCGTAGTGGAACTCGAGGAACGGAATCTTCCCTCCGAGGCCGAGCCGAAGCTCGAATCGATTCGGGTACTCGTCGACGGCGACCTCTCGTATCTCAGGGTTACTGAAATCGAACCCGTCGACTACGAGGGGTACCTGTACGACCTGCAGGTCGGCGGCGAGCCGATATTCACCGCCAACTGGCTCTACGCGCACAACTCCATGGACGCCCCCCTCGTCATGTCCTCGCGGATCGACCCGGCGGAGATCGACGACGAGGCCCACAACGTGGACATCGACACGGCGTATCCCCGGGCGTTCTACGAGGCGACCCGGGAGATGGCCGACCCCGAGGAGGTGGCGGAGTTGGTCCGGCTCGGGGAGGACACGGTGGGGACCGACGGGCAGTACCGCGGCTTCCGGCACACCCACGACACGGGCGACATCGCCTTGGGCCCGGACCTGTCGGCGTACAAGACACTGGGCAGCATGATGGAGAAGATGGACGCCCAGCTGGAGCTGTCGCGGAAGCTCCGGTCGGTCGACGAGACCGACGTCGCCGAGCGCGTGATCGAGTACCACTTCCTCCCGGACCTCATCGGGAACCTGCGGGCGTTCTCCCGGCAGAAGACGCGGTGTCTGGACTGCGGGGATACCTATCGGCGGATGCCGCTGTCCGGCGACTGCCGGGTCTGTGGCGGCGACGTGAACCTCACCGTCCACGAGGGCTCCGTGAACAAGTACATGGACACCGCGCTGCGTGTCGCCCAGGAGTACGACTGCCGTGAATACACGAAACAACGGCTCAAGATCCTGGATCGCTCGCTGGAGTCCATCTTCGAGGACGACACGAACAAGCAGAGCGGCATCGCGGACTTCATGTAGCGGTCACCTCCGTCGGTACGGTCCTTCGACGACGGCAGGGTCGTTCGACATTGCCACGGGGCGAGTGGGTCGTCGACTCGATTCCGACGCATGGCCACGGGGCGAGATGTTCGACCTCGCCGCCGGACGCATCGCCCCAGCCGGGTCCGTAAGCGACGCCGCTCGGAGGCCCGTCGTCAGAACCGCTCGTCGATCTCGGCGGTCGTCTCCCGGATGACGCGGCGCTCGGCCCGCCGCATCGAGCGCAGTGCCTCCTCGGTGTACTCCACCTCGATCTCCGGCAACCGGCCCACAAGGAATCCGCCACCGAGCACCTCACCCGGGTCGATGGCGGTCGTCATCCGGAACGCGCCGTGGTGGGCGTCCATGGGGTCGGTGAAGGCGAAGTGGTCCTCGACGAGATCGGTCATCTCGCCGCGGTCGTAAGCCGTCCCGGCGGCCTGCCAGAAGTCCGCTTCCGGCGCCTCGACGAGGGGTTTGACGGCCGCGGCGAGGCTGCGCTGGCGGTCGAGGAGCCGCTCGGTGACGGCCTCGCGGCGGTCGGGTGACAGGTCGGGGCGGAGGTTGGCGGCGTAGACGTCGGACGCGAGGATGGCGTCGCGATGGGCGTCGATGGCGTCGTCGGCCGCGACGGCGTCCAAGAGGACGTCGAACTGGGCGAGTATCCGTTCCCGGTAAGCGTCGAGTTCCGGTGCGACGACGTGCCGGCGGACCGCCTCGGAGTCCTCCAGCAGGCGGTCGAGCACCGCCCCGCCCGGGCCGGCCCCGCCGGCCCGGAGGGCCTTGGCGACGCTGAACTCGGCCTCCGTGTAGGCCAGCGCGTCGTCGACGAAGTCCTCGAACCCGCTACGGGCTGCTTGCCGCGTCACGGACGGTCGTTCGGATCCGGTCGGTGTTGTAGCTGACGGCGGCGACCGGGTGGGGACGATCAACTTGAGTCTCCGAAATCCCGCGGCGCGTCGCCGATCGGGCTGCCCGCCGCCGGCCGGTCGGCCCGTCCCTTTACCGTCCGACGGCCAGTCCCCCGAGTGTGCTGCGGTCAGGATGCGTATCCGAGGGAGGCGAAACGGCAGTCACGGAGCGTGGTGCCGCCGGTACCCGGGTTCGGGGGCGGCGAACGGCAGTCACGGAGCGTGCGGCGACTCGCATCCAAATCAGGGCACCCGCGGCCGGGGGCGGGGCCGAACGGCCGGGTGCCACCATCCGGTCCGTGGGCGCCGGCGACCGACCCGTGGCGGGCGGTCTCAGTCGTTGGGGCCGTCCCACCGGACGATGGTCTTCGTCTGCCCGCCGTCCTCGGCCTCCCAGACCACCCGGAGCGTCTGGTCGGCGTCAACCGCGACGTCGATGCTGTCGCCGGTCGAGACCGTGTCGGAGTTGTCGCAGTCCGCCTTCCACTCGGCTTCACCCGCGTCCGTGCGGAGGTACAGCTGGTCCCCGTCGATGGCCTCGCCGGACTCGTGGGTGACGGTCAGGTTGCCGGTGTCGCCGCCGTCGGTCAGGTCTGTGCTGCACGCCCCGTCGTCAGGCGGTTCGGCGTCGTACGCAAACCCGAACGACGACTGCGGCGTCGACTGCTCGAACCGGTCGGTCAACCCCACTGCGACCGTCCCGACGACCGCCGCGAGGATGACCGTGATGGCGACCATGAGGATGACGCCGACGACCGGCGGGACGGCGCGGTCGTCGCCGGCGAACGGGGGTAGCTCCATCGGTGACTCTCGCGGGCCGGTAGGGGTGTGGTACGTATAAACATGCGGTGATTGACAGTTGCCTGCCGGCCCCGCGCGTCGGTGGGCCCCGAACGGCGCCCGGAGTGTTCCACTGACAGCTACACCGGTTATAGAGGTCTGGGTGCGACACTCGACGGGGCGGTGCTCGACCGGGGAAGTCCTCGGCGCGCGGGCGTGCGGGTGGCCTCGCCGATGGAGTTTTGCCGAACGGTGGCGACACCACGGCGTAGATGGAGCTGGAGGAGCTGGAGGCCGTCCCCGGCGTCGGCGACAAGACCGCAGCCCGGCTGGCCGAACTGGAGGACCCCGAGGGCGCGATCGCCGCGGGCGACGTCGCCGCCATCGCGCGGGCGCCGGACGTCAGCGAGGCCCGCGCGGCCCGGATCGCCCGGGCCGCCATCCGGCACCGCCACGACGACGACGGCGAGTTCCTCGCGACCGAGCGCGCCGCGGAGATACACGACGCCGCCCTCGAGTTGCTCGCCGCGCGGGCGGTGACCGACTACGCCGAAAAGCGGCTCCAGACGTTCTACCCCAGCGCCGCCGCCTCCCGGATCGAGGAGGCGCAGTCGTTCGCCCGCGGCGCCGTCGAGCGGACGCCGACCGACGCGGCCCTGGCGGCACTCGAGGACGTCGCACCGCTGTCGCCGCCGCCGGACGTCCGGGTCCGCGACCGCTGTGTCGCGACCGCCGACGCCGAGACCTACGCCGCCGCCCGGGAGGCCGTCCCGGAACTCAGTGTCGAACTGGTCGAGGACGCCCGCGCCATCGCCGACCTCGCCCGCGGCTACGCGACGGTCGTGGTCCTGGACGACTCCTTCGGCGGCATTGACGTCGCCGGCGACGTCCGGGTCGACCCGACGGCACTCGACGAGCCCGCCGCTCTGGTGCCCGAACGGACGCTCTCCTTTTTCGCGCGGAACAGCGACCGGATCCGCGCCGCCGCCGACGTCCACCGCGCCGCCGACCTGCCGGCGCCCTGCGACCTCGACGCCCTCGACGACGCGCTCGCACGGCTGGCCCAGGACGGCACCGTCGCCGACGACGGGACGCTCGACGCCCTGACCGACGCCATCGACGACCTGGACGCCGCCGTCTCGCTCGCCGAGAGCGTCGCCGACGACCACCTCCGGGACGTCATCGAGGAGCGGGACGTCACCATCGAGGGCGCGGACCTCCTTTCGCTCGTCGAGCGCGGCGCCGGCGTCGACTCGCTGCTCCAGCGCGAACTCGCCGACGAGTACGAGAAGGCGGTCGAGGCGGCCCGCGACCACCTCGTCGACGCACTCGGCCTGGCCGACCACGCGGACCACGGCCTCGACGACCACGTCCCCCTCGCCCGGCAGGCCTTCGACGAGACGCCCTCCTACCCCGTCGAGCACGACGAGCAGGCGGCCGAGCGCCTCCGCGAGGCCCTCACCGCCGACCGGGACCGCCGCGCCACCCGGCTCAAGCGCGACCTCGCCGACGAGTTGCGGACGATGCGAACGCCGGCGCGGACGCTCGTCGAGGCGGCGCTCGAACTCGACGTGGAACTCGCCGTCTCGCGGTTCGCCCGAGAGTTCGACTGCACCTTCCCCACCTTCGAGGGTCGCGGCGTCGCCGTCGAGGGCGGCCGCTCGCCTCTGCTCCAGGTCCCGATCGACGACGTCGAGCCGGTCGACTACGCGGTCGCCGACACCGCCCTCCTGTCCGGCGTCAACAGCGGCGGGAAGACCTCAACGCTGGACCTCCTCGCGCTGGTCGTCGTCCTCGCCCAGATGGGCCTCCCCGTTCCGGCCGACGACGTCCGATTGGAGCGCTTCGAGGCGCTGCACTACCAGGCGAAGACCCAGGGGACGCTCTCGGCCGGCGCCTTCGAGACCACACTTCGGGAGTTCGGATCGCTCCTCGCCGGCGACCGGCGCCGGCTCGTCCTCGTGGACGAACTCGAGTCCATCACCGAGCCCGGCGCGAGCGCGGTCATCATCGCCGGCATCCTCGAGCACCTCGCCGACAGCGACGCGACGGCGGTGTTCGTCTCCCACCTCGCCGGCGAGATCCGGGCGGCCGCCGAGACGGATGTCACGGTCGACGGCATCGAGGCGCTCGGCCTCGAGGACGGCGAGCTCCTGGTGGACCGCTCGCCGGTGAAGGACCACCTCGCCCGGTCGACGCCGGAACTCATCGTCGAGAAACTCGCCGCGGAGGACGGCCGGGACCTCTATGAGGAGCTCCTCGCGAAGTTCGACGACGCCGAGTGAGCCGGTCGACGGCTGGGAGGACGCGAGCCTGGCGCCCGGTCGGCAGGGCCGGTATGGTCGAGGTTACGAGGTGGGTCCAGGTCACGCCGGATCCGGTCTCGGGCCATGTCACTTTCCATGGTGGATCACGTCGGTTTCACCCCCGGACTCGCGTCGAGTTGCCGGACTATGTGCCGCACTCCCGAAGCCTTATGGCCCGCCGAAGCGTGGTGAAAGTGAAATGGTCGACGACGACATGCTGTCGTGGGACGAGTCCGTGTTCCGCGACGAGCACGTCTTCGAACTCGACTACCTGCCGGAGGCGTTCCTCCACCGGGACGAGCAGATGGAGACGCTGAAGTACGCGCTCCGCCCGGCGGTCCGCGGCTCCCGGCCGCTGAACGTGATGGCCCGCGGCCCGCCGGGGACGGGCAAGACCACGGCGGTCCAGAAGCTCTTCGACGAATTGACGAGCGTCAGCGACGTCCAGGTCGTCCGCGTCAACTGCCAGGTCGACTCGACGCGCTATGCGGTCTTCTCCCGGCTGTTCGAGGGCCTCTTCGAGTACGAGCCGCCGACCTCCGGGATCAGCTTCAAGAAGCTGTTCGGCCAGATCACCGACCACCTCGTCGAGGAAGAGGAGGTCCTCGTCGTCGCGCTCGACGACGTCAACTACCTCTGCTACGAGGACGAGGCCTCCGACACCCTCTACTCGCTGTTGCGCGCACACGAGGCCCACAGCGGCGCGAAGATCGGCGTCATCGTCGTTTCCTCGGACCTCGACCTCGACGTCGTGGAGGCACTCGACGGCCGCGTCCAGTCTGTCTTCCGGCCCGAGGAGGTGTACTTCCCCGCCTACGGCGAACGCGAGGTCGTCGACATCCTCGGAGAGCGCGTCGACCGCGGCTTCCGCGAGGCCGCCGTCGGCCCGCCCGTCTTGGACCGGGTCGCCGCCCACACCGTCGACAGTGGTGGGGACCTCCGCGTCGGCATCGACCTGCTGCGGCGCGCCGGCCTCAACGCCGAGATGCGCGCGAGCGCCGAGGTGAGCCTCGAGGACGTCGACGAGGCCTACGAGCAGGCCAAGTACGTACACCTCTCGCGGCACCTCCGCGGCCTGTCGGACTCCGAGACCGCACTGGTCCGCGTGCTGGCCGAACACGACGGCGACCGCGCCGGCGACGTCTACGAGGTCTTCGCCGGGGAGACCGACCTCGGCTACACCCGCTACTCCGAGATCATCAACAAGCTCGAACAGCTCGGCCTCATCGAGGCGGAGTACACCGACGTCGACGGCCGCGGCCGGTCGCGCGCGCTCTCGCTGTCCTACGACGCCGAGGCCGTCCTGGAACGTCTCGAGGACTGACGGGGGCGGGCGCCGAGGCGGGCGGGGCGGAGTTGTGCCCCACAGGTGGGCGAGCCGGGGGCACCCGGCGTCACCGTTGGACCGGAGGCCGTTCGACCCGAAACAAAGGGGATTAGACGAGTGGCGCTGCCGTCCGTGTTGTTCTTCACATCACAACTTTCTCCGAGCAGCAGGCTCCCCGGGCCCAAAATCGTACCGAACGTTCCGACCACACCCCTGTTTCGACTGGAGCCCGAACCGGGTAGTACCGGTCGAGAGATAGGGCACTGCCGAACGTGTGACACCCACCGTAGCGGTAATCGACCGTTTCGGGATGGCTGTCGACAGTCAGCGGTCGTCGAGGTCGCTGCCGATCCACTGGTCGGGGACCTGAATGACGTAGCGACCGTTCTCCTGGAGCGCGATGATGTACTCCTCGCGGTCGTACAGCTCCATGAGGTTGAGTTCGTACTCGCCGGGCTCGACGATCTTGATCGACTCGAACTGGTCGTTGAGCTGCTCGCGGAGCTCCGTCAGGTCCGGGTCCTCGTCGTCGGGCTCGCTTTCGACCCGGTCGCCCTCCCCGGCCGGCGGCCGGTCGCTCCGCCCGTCCGCCGCCCCGTCGGGGCCGGCCCCGGTGTGGCCCGCCGATCCGGAGCCGGCTGTGCCGGACCCGGCGGGTTCGGAGTCGCCAGGGCCCGATTCGTCCGGGTCGGAGCCGGCAGGTCCGGTGCGCGGTTCGCCGACGTCGCGGACGTCCTCCCGGCTCGCGAGACCGGTGCGGGCGCTCGCCTGGGCGTCGTCCTCGTCGACGCTCCCGTTGTCGCGCCGGGCGTCGGCGTCGATGATCTCGCCGTCGTCGGTCGCGGGGTCGGCCGCGTCGCGGACGCGCGTGGTGGCACGCCCCACCGTCCCGGCGACGGCGCCGTCGTCCCGGTCGGGGACGGGATCGTCGCCGCCCGGGTCGGGTGGGTCGGGGTCATCCGAGTCGGGCACGGGTTCGTCGACCCCCGCATCGGGCGGGGTGGGGTCGTCGGGAATGTCGGCTCCCTTCGGGCGGAACTGGAACTTGTTGCCCCCGCACTCGGGACAGCCCGAGAGCATCTCCTTGGAGCCGTCCTCGAAGACCTCGCCGCAGCCGGTGCACTGGTGGGGCATCGTGGGGCTACTGGCGGGTGATCAGGGTGCTGATGAGCGTCTCGTCCTTGTGGAGCGTCTCGATGCGGTCGGCGGGGCCGATGACGGTGAGCGTGTTCGGGTCGTCGTTGCCCATCAGCCGGCCGAGAAAGCCGTTGTCGCCGCCGGAGCCGCCCGGGTATGACTCGATCTCGATGCCCGTGAAGCCGTCGCCGTCCGGGTTGATCTCGGTCATCGTCCGCTCGATGAGCTTCGACTCCTCCTCGGGCTGGAGGCCGGACTCCAGAATGACGATGTTGTCGTCGTGGACGCCGTCGAGGATGAGCCGGATCTTCTCCATCGTCCGCAGGCCATCCATCCGGTCGGCACTGATCATGTCGATCTGTATGCCCTCGGTCGGGGGCTCGCCGCCGTCGTCGTCGGTGGTGGTCACCTCGGCCATGGTATCACCCGAAGTACTCCGCGATCTTGTCGTACACTTCGTCCATGTTGTCGCCCTCGAGTGCGGACAGCGGCACGGTCTCGTGCTGCGGGAAGGCGTTGCTGACGCGCTGGACGCTCGCCTCGTCCAGGTCGATCTTGTTCGCGAAGATCAACACGGGCAGGTCCTGGCTCTCGATGATCCCGACGAGCATCGTGTTGACCTGGGTGAAGGGGTCCTCGGTCGCGTCGAGCACGTAGATGACGCCGTCGACGTCCTCGCGGAGCCAGTGCATGGCCTCGGCGACGCCCTCGGTCGCTTCGCGCGACCGTCGGACGGCGTCTTCCTTCTCGATGTCGTGTTCGAGGAACTGCTTGTAGTCGACCTTCGTCGTCACGCCCGGCGTGTCGACCACGTCGATGGTGACGGACTTGCCGTTGCGCTTGATCTCGACGTTCTCCTTCCGGCGTGCACGCCGCGTCTCGTGGGGAACGTGGCTCTCCGGGCCCACGGCGTCACCGGTCCAGTCCCGGGCGATGCGGTTGGCGAGCGTCGTCTTGCCGGCGTTGGGCGGGCCGTAGATGCCGATCCGTTTCGGCTCCCCGCCGGTGAACAGGCTCGACGTCGCCCGCGAGATGCTCGATCTGAGGTCGGTCAGTATTCCCATAAACATCCTCCCACGACCCCGATTTCGTGTCGAAATCGAGGGCGCGTCTGGGCGTACAACCCGACCCCACTCACTTAAGTGTCCGTCAGACATATATAAACGATCGGACACGAGATTGACGGGGGGTTCTCCCGACAGGTGACTCGGTGGCTCACCTCCCTGCCGGAGCGGAAGGCCGTTTCGTGGGAGCGAGGACCGAGACGACGATGACGCAATCTTACTCGACGGGTTCCTGGCCGACCTCCCGGCACCCCACCGTTTCACCTGGAACGGTGACGGGGCGAGGGACAGCGAGGAATGGACTCTCGGTCTAGAACTCTTAATGACCAGAAATCCGTTCTTTATGGCATTTTCTTCTCCAGTACGGCTTTCTTTTACAGGTATGTTACTTAACTCTTGTCCTCGGTAGTAGGTCCCTGTAGCCCTACGGTCACCCGGTTTCTCAGCTCCACCCGAAACCACGGGGTAGGGGGCGGTCATCTGTATCGATCATTAACAAACTAAAATCCACCCCCGTTTCTATTCGAGTTCGTCGTGATTTGGGACTGCGTAACGTCGCACTCTCGAGCGCCTGGCGAGCGAGATCTTTGCCAGTGCTTTCGTATGGCTGCTCCAAGAGGGCGTCGAATAGAGATTCGGGCTATCGATTGGGCCCAGCGATTCGTGGGGGAACCGCCGGCAGGAAACGGTATCTGTCGAGAAACAACTGATCTAGAGTATCGACCACCGCGTATATCGAAGTCAGTTCGGTGACGAACGGGATCGGGATACACAATGCGAGCCCCGGAGAAAGATCTAGATCGGCCCGTCAGGGCGGTGACCGAACGCCGTGGCGGCGATGGCGTCAAGACAGGTCGGGGACCGGAACGTTTAATACAGTGATGCACCATCGGTTCCCCTGCATCAAGTGGACCACCGCGGATCCGACGCACCGGCGTATCTGGTCTGAACGGGCCTAATTCGACGGTTTCACTCATCGCGCGGTAGAATTCCACCTGAAACGGAGGGGCACGAAATCGAATGACGGATGGGAAATCCAACGAGACACGGACTGAGGGCCCGGATTCGGGCGCGACCGATGAGGCTTCCGGGCGCGCGCCGTCAAAGGAACGACCGGAGGCCGGAGCCGGCGACGCGCAGGTAGGGGTGTCGTCTGATAGCGACTCGGACGGTTCGTCGCAATCGGGTGGTTCTCCAGGTGAAACGGAGGGGTCCTCGAGCGAGCTATCCGGGGCTTCAGCGGCCATCACGGGCGACGACGTGCCGGCGACCGGCCCGACGGAATCCCGACGGGCCTCCGGCTCGAGTGGGTCGGAGCGACACGTCGACGGGTTCTCGGACGACGCCGCGCTGGACGACATCGAACTGGAGGGCGAATCCGGCGAGGCGCCCGATGAGGCCTCCCGCGGGCTGTTCGACGACCTGCTGGAGGGCGAACCGATCTTCGAGAACAAGGAGGTGCTCCGCCCCTCCTACACTCCCCAGCAGCTGCCCCACCGGGAGGAGCAGATCAACAAGATGGCGACCGTCCTCGTCAGCGCCCTCCGCGGCGACACGCCGTCGAACATCCTGATCTACGGCAAGACCGGCACCGGGAAGACGGCGAGTGCGCAATTCGTCAGCGAGGAACTCGAGACGACCTCCCAGAAGTACGAGGTCCCCTGCGAGGTCGAGTACATCAACTGCGAGGTCACGGACACCCAGTACCGGGTCCTCGCCCAGCTCGCGAACAAGTTCATCGAGAAGAACGAGGCCCACATCGAGGCCCGCCTGGAGGACCTCCGGGCGCTGGGCGAGGACGCCCACGACAGTCCCGGGGCGCTCGAGGACGCCGGCTACGACGACCTCGTTGCCGTCGAGGACGAGATCGAACGCCTGGAGGCCGACCTGGAGGCGTTCGACCAGGTCCCGATGACCGGCTGGCCGACCGACCGCGTCTACCAGACGTTCTTCGACGCGGTCGACTACCACGAGCGCGTCGTCGTGATCATGCTCGACGAGATCGACAAGCTCGTCGAGAAGTCCGGCGACGACACGCTGTACAACCTCTCGCGGATGAACTCCGACCTGGGGAACTCCCGCGTGTCGATCATGGGGATCTCGAACGACCTGAAGTTCACCGACTTCCTCGACCCCCGCGTCAAGTCCAGCCTCGGCGAGGAGGAGATCGTGTTCCCGCCGTACGACGCCACCCAGCTGCGGGACATCCTCAACCACCGCTCGGACGTCGCGTTCAAATCCGGCGTCCTCACGGACGAGGTCATCCCGCTGTGTGCGGCTTTCGCCGCCCAGGAACACGGCGACGCCCGCCGCGCGCTGGACCTGCTGCGGACCGCCGGCGAACTCGCCGAGCGGGACCGCACCGAGACCGTCGACGAGGACCACGTCCGCAACGCCCAGGAGAAGATCGAGCTGGACCGGGTCATCGAGGTGGTCCGGACCCTCCCGACCCAGTCGAAGCTCGTCCTCTATGCGACCATCCTCCTGGAGAAACACGACGTCCACACCATCAACACCGGCGAGGTATTCAACGTCTACAAGCGGCTCTGCGAGGAGATCGACGCCGACGTCCTCACCCAGCGCCGCGTCACCGACCTCATCTCCGAGCTCGACATGCTCGGCATCGTCAACGCCGTCGTCGTCTCGAAGGGCCGCTACGGCCGCACCAAGGAGATCAGCCTCTCGGTGCCGCTCGACGAGACGGAGGCGGTGCTGCTGTCGGACTCCCGCGTCGGCGAGGTCGAGGACGCCCAGCCGTTCGTCCAGGCCCGGTTCGACGGCTCGTGACGGCCCGCCCGACGCTGTCGCTTTTCAGTTCTCGCCGTCCGGAACGACGGCTTCCGCCTCGATCTCGACGACGTACGCCGGCCCGATCAACCCCGAGACTTCGACCATCGTGGATGCGGGCCGGACGCCCCCGAAGAACTCGCGGTGGACCTCGCCGATGGTCTCCCAGTCGTCGGCGTCGGTGACGTACAGCCGTGTCCGGACCATGTCCTCCCGGGTGCCGCCGGCGGCCTCGATGGCGTCGACGACGGTCTCGAGCGCGCGCCGCGTCTGGGCGGCGGGGTCGCCCGGCGCGACCGGCTCGCCCTCGTCGTCGGTCGCTGTGGTCCCGGACACGAGGATGCGGTCGCCGACGCGGACGGCCCGCGCGTACCC
>PXQY01000119.1 GCA_003021745.1 Halobacteriales archaeon QH_7_69_31 | reverse complement strand
GAACCCGTCCTCGATGAGACGATGAACGTGCGCGGTGGTGAGTGGCTGATTTGCTTCGAGCACCGCACAGAGTTGTTCCTGCTCTTCTTCAGTGAGTTTGGGCGGTCGTCCTCCACCGAAATCAGGGCGTAAGCCGTCGACACCGTCGGTATTCCAGCGGCCCGTCCACCGGCTCGCGGTAGGCTGTGCGACCCCAACGCGTGTCGCGGCTTCAGTAATTGAATCGCCAGCGTAGAGGTTCTTAATCAAGCATAGACGACGAACAAGCCTCGTTTCATCGGCTTTTTGTGCCACATCGATCGCTGCGTCTAGCTCCGCCTCACTAAGGTGTTTCTTGACATCCTTCGATGGTCCCGGCACAGTTCACCAATCAACCGCCATCTATACAAATATTTCGTCTATCACTCGCGCGAGCGGCCGTGCAAAAAGGTTCAGGCGTAGCGCTCGAGTTCCGGGCGGTCGAGGTCCTCGATGAGCTGTTCGGCGGTGTCGTCGAGGAGCGCACGGCCCTCGCCCGTGACCGTGCGGCCGCGGCCCTCGCGGGTCTGGATGTAGCCGGCCTCCTCGAGCTGCTGGAGGGCGGTCCGGACGATGTTCCCAGATCCGTCGGTCCGCTGTTCGGGGCGGACGCGGTACCGGGTGGAGCCGTTCGTGACGTCGCCGTAGTGGGTCCGTAGTCGTTCGACGCCGACGGGACCGTCGATGGCGACCTTCCGGAGGAGGCTGGCAGCCCGGCGGGCCCAGAAGTCCGCCTGCTCGGGCGGTAGCTCCCGGCCGTGGCCGGTCTTTGCGTACTCGATCCAGGCCGGTGCCTCGAGGTCGTCGCCGATCTCGTCGGCGACCGCCTCGATGAGGTCCTCGGGGGGCAGGTCGAACAGCGTCGTCATTATCGCGGATTCCCGGCGACCGCGTTTAACGCTGTTGGTATCGCCCGATTCCGTGACCAGAGGGGTCACACGCGGTCGGCGCCGAGGGCTCCGGCGACCCCGCCGCCGAGGAGCGTCGGGAGCCAGTAGATCGCGCCGCGGTGGAGGAGGACGGCCGCGGCGGCGGTCGCGGCGGTGACGCCGGCAAGCGGGACGACCAGCGCGATGAGGACGGCCTCGACGCCGCCGAGGCCGCCGGGGAGCGGGGTCACGCCGGCGATGGCGCCCACCGGGACGGCGACGAGGACGGCGGCGACGGGCGCGACGACGCCGACGGCGTACAGCGACAGCCAGAGCGCGGCGGCTTGCGCCAGCCAGCCGAGCGTCGAAAATCCGAGGGCGACCCCCAGCGTGCGGCGGTCGGTGCCGACGACCTCGATCGCCCGGAAGAACCCCTCGACGCGGGTCGCGACCGCGTGGCGGGTCGGCGCCTCGAGCCGGGGGACGGTGCGGCCGACGACCCGGGCCGCCGGCGCGATGGCGGCCACGGCCGCGGCCTCCAGCCGGGCCCGGGCCCGCCACGCGAGGTAGCCGGCCGCGGGCAGGGCCACCGCCAATGCGGCCACGGCGGCGCCGGCGACCCGGAGGCGGTCGCCGACGGCCGCGGTCACGGAGAGGTAGGCCACGCCGGCGAGGCCGAGCGCGGTCGAGGGCACGAAGTTCAGCGAGTCGGCGCTGGCGACGGCGGCGAGGGCGGTCTCGTACCCTGTGCCCGTCGACTCGGCGACGAACAGCGCGCTGACTGGTTCGCCGCCGGCCTGGCCGAACGGGGTCACATTGTTGGCGAACAGCACGCCGGCGTACACCGCCGACGCCCGCCAGGGGGAGATGGCGGCGCCCAGGGCCGCGAGCACGGTCCGGAGGGCGAGAGCCCACGCGGTCAGCCAGACCCCGGCCACGGCGACGACGGCGGCGACGACGTCGAGCCGTGCCAGCGAGAGCGCGAAGAGGAGGTCCCCGATCCCGACGAGGTGGGCGAGGACGCCCAGCGCGGCGACGGCGCCGAGGAAGCCGGCGGCCGTCGCCCGCAGGTCCAGGTCCATGGCCGGCCATCGGCCGTCCCCGGGTTCAAGCCACCGATGGCCATTTGCCGGCGGCGAGCGTGCGGCCGGTATGGACGAACGCGCGGCGCTCGCGCTGGTCGGCGACCGCGTCGCCGCCGCCGGCGACGACGCGGCGACGGTCGACGGCCTCGTCGTGACGACGGACATGCTCCACGAGCGGACCGACTTCCCGGCCGGCACGACGCGGTACACGGCCGGGTGGCGGGCCGTCGGGGCGTCGCTGTCGGACGTCGCCGCGATGGGCGCCGAGGCGACCGCGGCGGTCGCCGTCTACGCGGCCCCCGCGTTCGACGACGGCGAGCTGGCGGCGTTCCTGTCCGGCTGTTCGGAGGTCTGTGCCGCGGTCGGGGCGGAATACGTCGGCGGCGACCTGGACGGACACGACGAGTTCACGGTCGCGACCACCGCCGTCGGGGAGGCCGCCGACCCGGTCCGCCGGAGCGGCGCCGAACCCGGCCAGGCCGTCTGCGTCACGGGGACGGTCGGGCGGAGCGCCGCCGCCGTTCGGCTGTTCGAGCGCGGCGGCCACGAGCGGGCCAACGACCTGTTCCGGTTCAACCCCCGGGTCGCCGCGGGCCGGGCGGCGGCGTCGCAGGCCTCGGCGATGATCGACTCGAGCGACGGCCTGGCCCGGTCGCTCCACCAGCTGGCGGCCGAAAGCGACTGCGGGTTCGACGTCACCGCCGACGAAATCCCCGTCGATCCGGCGGTCGACGACGTGGCGGCGGACGCGGCGGACCGGCGGGAACTGGCGGTCCACTTCGGCGAGGACTTCGAACTCGTGTTCACCGTCCCGGAGACGGATGTCGGGGCCGTCAGCGCCGACGCCCCGGTCGCAGTGACGAGGGTCGGGCGGGTGACCGACGCCGGCGTCCGGCTGGACGAGGAGCCGCTCGCCGACCGGGGCTTTACGCACTGAGTATCTCGATGGGGACCGGGGTGAAGCAGAGCAGCCCCAGGAGGAAGGTTAGCGCCCCGATGGCCGTCCGCTTCTCGTCGAGCGGGTCGTCGAAGATGGGGGTGGTCGGGCCAACGTAGGCCAGCCCGAGGGCGAGCAGGCCCCAGAACGTCCAGAGGAACGGCGCGTTCGCGGAGACGTCCCGGAACAGGTACAGGTAGCCCGCGAGCGAGAACAGCGCGGCGGGCACGAGCGCCGCGACGCTCCGGGCGCGTTCGCCGAGCATCGCCCGGCTGATGTGGCCGCCGTCCAGCTGGCCGACGGGGATGAGGTTGAGGAAGGTGACGAACAGGCCGACCCAGGCGCCGAAGATGACGGGGCTGGCGGCGACCGACGGGTCCGCGTACGTCAGCCGTTCCCCGGTGACCCACGCGAGAAACCCCAAAAGCGGCGGGTAGCCGAGTTCGATCCTGACGGCGTCCTCGCTGCGGAGGACGGTCTCGGGGACGGCGATCGGGTCGAGGTGGAGTCCGACGACGGCGACGACCACGGCCGCCGCGAGGCCGGCAAGCGGGCCGGCGACCCCGATGTCGAACAGCGCCTTCCGGTCCGGGATGCGGCCTTTCATCTTGATGACCGCGCCGAAGGTCCCGATGTACGTCGGCACGGGGATGAAGTACGGGAGGCTCGCCTGGACGTCGTGGTACCGCGAGAGGGCGTAGTGGCCCAGCTCGTGGACGCCGAGGACGCCGAGGACGGCGAGGGCGAACGGCCAGCCGGCGAGCAGGTCGAGCGGGCCACGGACCGGCTGGTAGTACCAGATGGTGCCGGCGTACAGCGTCGTGAGCACGGTCGCGACGAACATCGCGACGTTCGTCCAGGGGACGCCGTCGACGCCGACGCTGTGCGGGGTCGCCACCAGCGCCTGGCGGGTCCGGGTGACGTCGACGCCCGTGATCGGATCCGCCTCGGCCTCCTCGACGACGTCGAGTCGGACCTCGTAGCCGTGCTCGCGGAAGATCGGCCACAGCTGTTGCTCGAGCCGGCGGTACTCGGTCCGCGGCTGCCCGAAGTAGCGGAGCTGGCCGCCGTCGGTCACCTCGATGTCGGTGACCTCGAATGCGGGCAGCAGTGCCTCCGGCGGCGGGCCGTCGGGGGCCGCCGCCGGGTCGGACTCGCCCATCATGTGTCCGGAGGGGACTCGCCCGCATAAAACCCGTGACAGCGGCGCTGCGTACGGAGGACGGAAGACGTCAGGGCCGCGCGACGCGCCAGGTGGTCGCGGACGTGTAGGACCACTTCTCGATGTCCAGGTCGGTCGCCGACTCCCGGAGCTTGACCATGAGGGCGCCGATCTCCTTGGGCGAGAGGCCCACGTCGTCCGCGATGAACTTGCTCTTCACGTAGACCTCGCCGTCCGCGGCGCGCTGCCGCAGGTACGAGCGGAGTCGGTGTTCCTTGTTGTCGGTGGAGGGTTCCGTCGTTGCGCTCATGCGTGACACCGTGGCCGGACCGTAGCCCCGGACGAGCATATAAAGGGAGGAAGCTTCGGGTGCCTTCGGTCGAATTCGGGGTGAAGGGGCGGAAAACGGACCTTTCACGAACGACGCTACGTCGTTTAGACGTTTTATCGAGCGCTTTCGGTCTTTTCTTCTTAGCGTGTGTGGCGGAATGATATCCCGTTCGTGGATGCGATTCAGCGTGCGTAAACATGCAGGGATTTCCGGTTCTCGCGGCGTCGCTGCCGGGGCCGCGGTCCTACTCGCGCTCGTGCACCCAGTAGGTGTCGGCGGCCGTGACCTCCTTCTTGAACAGCGGCACCTCGTCCTTGAGTCGGTCGATGCCGTCCTCGACGGTCCGGAACGCTTCGCGCCGGTGGCCGGCGAGGACGACGACGAAGACGATGTCCTCGCCGGCGTCGACCCGACCGGTCCGGTGGTGGAGCCGGACATCGATGACGCCCTCGCGGGCCTCCAGGTCGGTCTCGATGGTTCGCATGGTCCGGTCGGCGACGTCGTCGAACTTCTCGAACTCGAGGTACCGGGTCCGGTCGTCGTCCGGACCGTCCCGCTCGCGCACGCGCCCGGTGAAGGTGGCGATGGCGCCGGCGCGGTCGGCCGACGCCGACCGCTTGACCGCGGCCACGAGCGAGTCGAGGGTCTCGAAGGGCTCGGCGTCGTCGATCGCCGCCACCGCCGCCTGGACGTCCAGGCCAGCAGCGTCGTCGGCGTGGACCTCCAAGGGACCGACGTCGACGGCGTCGATGTCCAGGGAGCCAGCGTCATCGGCGCCGACGTCCGGACCATCGGCGTCGTCAGCGTGGACGTCCAGACCACCCGGTTCGTCGGCTTGTAGGTCCCGGGAGTCCTCGCCGACGACGACCCGCGGTGCGTCGAGGCCTGGGTCGCCCACGACGGCGGCGTAGTCGTGGTCCGGCGCGAGCCGTTCGAGCGCCCCCCTGACCGACAGCGTGTCACCTTCGGCCCGCCAGCCGTCCTCGAGATCGTACCGCGTGTCGCCCCGCGCGAGGGCCGCCGTGCCGCCGTCGCCCGCTCGGCGGGCCGCCGCCGTCCGCACCACCCCGACCCGGCCGTCGAGGGCGGCGAGGAGTCGGTCGAGTCCCGCCTCGGCGTTCGCGCCGCCGACTGCGAAGACTTGCATACGTGGGCTCTGCGGCCGCTCGGGCTTGTAGGTGTCGCCGCGCTTGACAACCCTTAAGCGTGCAACCGGGCAAGCGAGGGGCAATGAGGATCGTCGTCTCCATCGGCGGGAGCGTGCTCGCCCCGGACCGGTCGGCCGAGCGGGTGGGTGCCCACGCCGACACCATCGACGGCCTGGTCGCCGAGGGCCACGACGTCGCCGCCGTCGTCGGCGGGGGGTCCGTGGCCCGTCGGTACATCGAGACCGCCCGACAGCTTGGAGCGACGGAATACGACCTCGACGCGGTCGGCATCGACGCGACCCGGCTGAACGCCCGTCTCCTCGCGACCGCGCTCGACGCCCCGGCCGACACCGACCCGGTCGAGAGCCACGAGGCGGCCAGGGCCGCAGTCCGGCGCGGCGAGACGGCGGTGATGGGCGGGACGGTCCCCGGCCACACGACCGACGCCGTCTCGGCGCTTCTGGCCGAGACGCTGTCGGCCGACCTGCTCGTCTACGCGACGAGCGTCGACGGCGTCTACTCGACGGACCCGGACGAGGACGACGCCGCGGTCCGCCACGACCACCTCACGCCCGGCGAACTTGTCGACGTGATCGCCTCCATCGAGACCGCCGCCGGCTCGCAGGCGCCGGTCGACCTCCTGGCGGCGAAGGTCATAGAGCGGTCCGGGCTCCGGGCGGTGGTGCTCGACGGCACCGACCCGTCGCGGGTCACTGACGCCGTCGCCGGGGACGTCGACGGCACCGACGTGGTCCCTGATGACTGACCCCTACGAGGTCGGGACCGGGACGCGGCGCGCCTTCTGGGCCGACGCCGTCGCCGACGAGGTCCTCGCGCGCGACCCCACAGACCCCGTCGTCGTCAAGGGCGGCGTCTCGCCGTCCGGCGTCCCGCACCTCGGCCACGTCAACGAGGTGATGCGCGGCCACTACGTCGCCGAGGCGCTCCGGGACCGCGGCCGGGAGGTCCGCCAGGTCTTCACGACCGACGACCGCGACCGGTTGCGGGCGCTGCCCCGGACCCTGGCGGACCTCGAGTGGAACGTCGTCGGCCTCGAGGCGGTCGACGCCGGCGCCCTCGGACGGAACCTCGGCCGACCCTACACGGACGTGCCCGACCCGTTCGGCTGCTGTGACAGCTACGGCGCCCACTTCACGGCACTGTTAGAGCGGACCGCCGACGCCCTCGACGTCCCCATCGACGTCGTCTCCACCACCGACCTGTACGACAGCGGCGAGTTCGACGCCCAGGTCCACCACGTCCTCAAGCACCGCGAGCGGGTCCGTGCGGTGCTCGCCGGGTTCCAGGACACGGTCGATGACGACTACGTTCCCTTCTTCGCCCGCTGTGAGGTGTGCGGCCACCTCACCGAGACCATCACTGACGTCGACCTCGAGGCGGAGACCGTCGCGTACATCTGCGAGGACGTCGTGGCGGGCGAAGACGTGATCGAGGGCTGCGGCCACGCCGGGACGGCGACGCTCCGGGAGGGGAAGCTCCCCTGGCGGCTCGAGTGGCCCGCCCAGTGGGCCGCCCTCGGCGTCGACGTCGAGCCGTTCGGCAAGGACCACGCCGAGGGCTCCTGGCCGTCCGGCGAGACCATCGCCCGCGAGGTGTTCGACCGGGCGCCGCCGGTCCCGATGGTCTACGAGTGGTTCACGCTGGCGGGCGAGGCGCTCTCGTCGTCGTCCGGCACCGTCATCACCGTCGACGAGGTCCTGGAGTTCCTGGAGGTCGCGGTGGTCCGGTACTTCTTCACGAAGAACCCCTCGAAGCAGCGGGACTTCGACGTCGACTCGATCGACCGGCTGGTCGAGGAGTTCGACCGCGTCGAGATGGCGCGCCGCTCCGGCCACATCCCGCCGGACGCCGACGAGGCGACCATCGACGCGGCACTCGAACGCGTGCCGAGGGCCCGGGCGTGGGCCGAGCGGACGGACAACGAGTTCAACTACCGGCTGGCCGAGGCCCTCCCCGACGTCGCGTTCGACGCGGCCACCACCGCGGCGCTGGAGGCGCTCGCCGACTTCGTCGAACGGGCGGACCCGGACGCCGAAACGTTGCAGGGCGAGATCTACGAGACCGCAAAGCGCCACGACGTCCCGGTCGGCGACCTCTTCGAGGCCGGCTACCGGCTGTTCCTCGAGGAGACGGAGGGCCCGCGGCTCGGCCCGTTCCTCGCGCCGATGGACACCGAGTTCGTCGTGCGGCGGCTCCGCCGCGCGGGCTGACACCGCCGAGCGTCACGTCGTGAACGGTACCGGTCCGCATATCCGCGGCCGTGACTGGGGACAGCACTGCGATTCCCGTGGGTCCGTCCGGCAGCGCCGGCAGGCATCTAATATGGCGTAAACACGCAGGACTGCGATTCAGGGAGGTACGTCCGGCAGCACGATAGCCCGGGACGGAACGACTTTTGAACGCCCCCGCCCCTACGGGGGCCAATGAGACCCCTGTGGTGGATCCTCGCCGGGATCACCCTGTACACGGCGGTCGCGATGGCGCTGTCCGCCCGCGGCCTCCTGCCCGCCTCGCTCCGGGTCGCCGGCCCCCTCCTCACCGTCCACACCGAGCGCGGCAAGGTGCTGCTCGACCGGCTGGCCGCCCCGCGGCGGTTCTGGCGCGCGTGGGGGAACTTCGGCGTCGGACTCGCCGTCGTCATCATGGTCGGCTCGTTCTTCGGCGTCCTCCTCTCCGCGGTGAGCGCGCTGTCGGACCCCGGGGCCGTCGGCGGCATCACCCGGCCACAGGACGCGCTGGTCATTCCCGGGGTCAACCGGTTTCTCCCGTGGGCCGCCGCCGTCGACATCCTTTTCGGCCTGCTCGTCGGGCTGGTCGTCCACGAGGGCGGCCACGGCCTCCTCTGTCGCGTCGAGGACATCGAGATCGAGTCGATGGGCGTCGCGCTGTTGGCGTTCGTCCCGCTCGGCGCGTTCGTCCAGCCGGACGAGCCGAGCCGGGAGCGGGCCGACCGCGGCGGCAAGACCCGGATGTTCGCCGCCGGCGTCACGAACAACTTCCTCGTCACCCTGGTGGCGTTCGGCCTCCTGTTCGTGGTCGTCGGCGGCCTGGTCACGGTCGTCGCCGGCGTCCCGGTCGGGGGCGCCCTCCCCGGGTCGCCGGCCGAGGAGGCGGGCGTAGAGCGCGGGGACGTCATCACGTCGGTGAACGGCCAGCCCGTCGCCAACGAGTCGGCCTTCGAGGCTGCGCTGGCCAGCGCCGACCGCGAGGTCACCGTCGGCCGGGCCGAGGGCGACGATGTCACCGTCGAGCGCCGGCTGATCGTGACCCGCGCCGTCGTCGACGCCCCGCTCGACACCGGCACGGCGGTCCGGACCGTCGACGGCGAGGCGGTCCACACCGAGTCCGGGTTCGAGGCCGCCGTCGACGGCCGAGAGGTGGTCGAGCTGGGGACCGACGAGGGCACCGTCCGGTTCCCCGTCGGCGTCTTCGTGAGTAGCGTGCCGGGGGATGGCCCTCTCGCGCGGTCCGGCGCCCCCGACACGCCGATGCTGGTCGCAAGCGTCGACGGCGAGCCGACCCCGACCCCGGAGGCGCTCGCGGCCGTCCTGGCCAATCGGTCCGCGAACGACACCGTCGAGGTGGTCGCCTACCACGGCACCGGCACCGACCCCTGGCGCGGGGACCGCCACGTCTACGAGGTCACCCTCGAGGCGAACCCGCGGACCGAGGGCGGGTTCCTCGGCGTCGCCGGCCTCCAGGAGGGCACGAGCGGCGTACTCGTTGACGACTTCGGCATCGACACCTATCCGGCCGACCAGTACCACGCCTTCCTGGGCGGCAGCGGGTTCGGCGAGGACCCCATTTCGACGTTCGTCTTCCGGATGGTGATCCTCCTCACGATGCCGTTCGCCAACGTCGCCCTCCCCGGACTGGACTACAACTTCGCCGGGTTCAACGGCTTCGTCACCGACTTCTACGCCGTCTCCGGCCCGCTCGGGGCCGGCGCCGTCTTCGGGCTCGCGAACGTGCTGTTCTGGACCGGGTGGGTCAACGTCAACCTCGGGCTGTTCAACTGCATCCCGTCGTACCCACTCGACGGCGGCCACATCCTCCGGTCGGCCGTCGAGGCACTCCTGGCCCGCCTGCCGGGCGACCCGAGCCCGGCGGTGGCGACGGCCCTGACGGGCGCGATCAGCGCGTCGATGATCCTCAGCCTCCTCGGGCTGTTGTTCCTCCCACAGCTTCTGAGCTAACCGGCCTCGAACGCGGCCGCCGGGGACGGCTCCCGAGGACCGCGACAGCCCTGCCGTCACCCTGCAACTGGACCTCCATCGACCGCCGGCCGTCGCCGCCCGGTGGCCACGGGACGTCCATCGGTCGCCGGCCGTCGCTCGTCGGTTCGTGTGTGGAAGGTGGAGCGCCCCGCGTCGGCGAACCCGCGGGAGCGGGTGGGGCTGGTGGGCTGCGGTTCGAGGTGCGCGCCTGGCATCGGGCCTCGGTCGGTCGTGCGTCGAGCCTCGGTCGGTCGGGCGTCGGGCCGTCAGTTGGGCGAGTGACCGTGGCCGACGACGGCGGCGACGACGTTGACAAGCAGCGCGGCGCCGACGGTGCCGAGGTGCTGCTCTAAGACGCCGGCGAACAGGCCCGCGATCAGGGCCAACGGCAGGAGGGCCGCGGTCCAGAACGCGACGGCCCGGACGCCGTCGACGACGAGGCCGGTTGCTCGCTGGACCAGGCGGGAGAGTCCGAACGTGGGTGGGCTGGGATTCGCGGTCGACATCAGGGCGCTCCGTACGCCGGACATGGACCCCCACCCCCATATAAACGCACGAGGCTTGCGATGAATTCGCGCCGTTCACGCCGTTCTCGTCGTTTTGCTGCCACCCACCCGACGTTTAACGACGGTTTCAGCGGCCTCCAGAACTTTTATCGATGGATTCACGTCGGTAACGGCCGAGGCGTGGTCGGAACCGGTTTGACCGCTGGGCCGTCCGCGTTCAGACGTTGGACTGTCGTGGAAGCCGGCGTATGGAGCGACGCAGACCGCCGGGCACGGAGGAGGGCTGGTACGCCCTCCACGACTTCCGGCGCATCGACTGGGACGGGTGGCGCGGCGCGCCCGCGCAGGAGCGGGAGCGCGCCGTCGGGGAAGGTGTACAGTATCTGCAGGCCCACGAGAGCCTGGAGGACGCCGAGGAGGGCGCCTCGGCCGTGTTCTCCGTGGTCGGCCACGACGCCGACCTCCTCGTCCTCCACCTCCGGCCCACGCTCGCACACCTCGACCGCGCCCAGCGGCGGTTCGAGGCGACCGCGCTGGCCGGCTTCACCGAGCGCGCGGGGTCGTTCGTCTCGGTCACGGAGGTGTCGGGCTACATGCACGAGGAGCTTGCCGAGGGCATCGAGGACGTCGACGACCCGGGGACGCGCACCTACATGCGGCAGCGCATCCACCCCGAGATTCCCGACACCGACCACGTCTGCTTCTACCCGATGGACAAGCGTCGCGGCGAGTCGGACAACTGGTACGACCTCCCGTTCGAGGAGCGGGCCGCCCACATGGAGACCCACGGCGAGGTGGGCCGGGAGTACGCCGGCCGCGTGCGACAGATCATCACCGGCAGCATCGGGCTGGACGACCACGAGTGGGGGGTGACGCTGTTCGCCGACGACCCGACGGACATCAAGCGACTGCTCTACGAGATGCGGTTCGACCCCTCGTCGTCCCGGTACGCCGAGTTCGGCAGTTTCCACGTCGGCAGGCGGTTCCCGCCGGCGGACCTCGGTGCCCTGCTCGCTGGCGAAGCGGTCCCGACCGACGGGCCGGGGCCCGAGGCGCCCGACGCGGCAGCGAGCGCGGCGGCCGCCACGCTGGAGACGGCCGAGGAGGGCCCGACCGCCGACGACCCGTCGGCCGCCGACGCAGCCACGACCGCCGGGACGGACACCCACCCGGAGCAGACAGCCGACGCCTCGACGGCCGCCGGGACGAACGACGACGCCGGGACGGACGTCGACGAAGGGACGACCGCCGAAATGGACGACGGCGTGGCCACCGGCAACGGCGGGGCCGCCGAGCGCGAGCACGGGACGGCCACCGCCCCGGGTGCAGGCGCCGGCGATTCCCGTACAGCGGCCGACGCCACCGGCAGCGGAGCTTCCGGGGAGCGGGAGGGCGCGGCCGACCGGAGCGACGCGGCCGCCGGCGAGAGCGGCGATGGCGACGGCCGCGACGGCGGCGGACGGCCCGACTCGGAGCCCGCCCACGAGGAGGTCGACGCCGAGCGCTTCGCCCGGTGGGCCAGCACCTACGGCCTCGACGCCGCCGCCGACGCGGTCGGCTACGGGTTGCTGTTCGAGTCCGAGGCCGACGCCCGGACGGTCGCCGATGAGGTCGAGGGGCTGCGGGCGAACTTCGACCACTACGACACCCACGTCGAGACGACCGTTCGGTCCGACGACTCGACGACGGTCGTCGGCTCGCTGTGGGCGAACGAGCGGGCCGCCAATACCGCCTCCGGCTTCCTCGCCGACCTGCCCGGGGTAACCCGGGGCGCCGGCGCCGACGTCACCGACCACGACGCCGGGCGCGACACCGACGAGGGGCCGGCCGGCCGTGCCGGGGCGTCTCAGCCCGCCGAGAGCCCCCACGAGGGAATCGAGCCGCGGGAGTTCCGCCGGCTCGTCCACCGGTTCGGCGTCGACCCCGACGACCACCCGGCGGCCGATTACGCGCTCCTGTTCCGCTCGGAGCGGGTGGCGGAGGACCTCGTCGAGGACGTCGACGAGCTCCGCGGGCGCTTCGAGGACGCCGACGCCCACGTGCTGACCACGGTCCGGGCCGACTCCGGTGATACCGCGGTCATCTCGCTGTGGGCGACGGCGGACGCCGCTGACACCGCCGCCGGCCACCTGGCGGACTTGCCCGGCTCCGGCCCCGGCGTCGGCGCCGACTTCGGTACGGACGACGACACAGACGAGGCGACTGCCGACCCCCCCACGGACGACGACACCGACGAAGCGGCCGCCGACTCCACCACGGACGACGACACCGACGAGGCGACTGCCGACCCCCCCACGGACGACGACACCGACGAGGCGACTGCTGACTCCACCCCGGCCGCCTCCAGCGGGAGCCCGACCGTCGGAGGGGACGAGGGCGACGTCCGGGCGGAGCTGGCCGAACTCGGTGTCTACGCCGGCCAGCCCCACGGCGAGGACGTCCACGCGCTCGTGCTGTACTCGGAGGCCGACCCCGACGCCCTGGAGGGGGAGGTGTCGACGATGACCGACCGCTTCGAGCGATACTACGACGACCACGACACCTCCGCCGTCTACGTCGACGCGGCCGACGGCGAACGGTCGGCAGTCGTCTCCATCTGGGACGACCCGGAGTCCGCCGACGACGCCGCCGACTACCTCTCTGCGCTCCCCGGCGTCGTCGGGCGGGCCGGCGAGGCCGAAAGCGGGTTCGGGACGATGGGGATGTTCTACTCCGTGAAGCCGGCCCACCGCGAGGCGTTCGTCGAGACTTTCGAGGAGGTCGGCGAGGCGCTCGCCGCGATGGAGGGCCACCTCGACACCCGGCTCATGGTGAACGTGGCGGACGAAAACGACATGTTCATCGCCAGTCAGTGGCGGGCGAAGGCGGACGCGATGGACTTTTTCCGCTCGGACGAGTTCCGCGACACCGTCGAGTGGGGCCGGGAGATACTCGACGACCGGCCGCGGCACGTGTTCCTGGCCTGAGGCGGTCGACGCCCGGACCCGACCCCCGGGGATTCAGCGTTCGATGACGGTCCCGCCGGCCCCGACGGCGATGTCGGTCAGGCCGGTCGCGACGGCCTCGAGGTTCTGGCCGGTCGGCGTCTGGTTGCGCCGCCACTCCCCGCCGGTCGCCTCGAAGACGACGCCGCCGGCGCCGACGGTGTAGCCGGTCCCGGCGTCCGTCTCGACGTCGAACAGGTCGGCGTCGCCCAGGCTCTCGGGGGTCCACTGGCTGCCGTCGTAGGTGTACACCGTCGCGTTCCCGCCGCTGACGGTGACGTCGGAGTCGCCGTCGCTGTCGAGCCCGTAGAACGTGACGTCGACGTCCTCGATGCCGATCGGTTCGTAGGTGCTGCCGTCGTCCGTGACGAACACCTTGCCGTTCGTGTCGATGGCGTGGCCGGACCGGCTGTCGTGGAACTCGATGGCGGGGATGGCGGACCCGCTCCCCGGAGCCGTGTACTCCCAGGTGCCCTCCTCGCCGTTGTCGAAGCTGAAGTGGATGGCGCCGGAATCGTCAGCCACGTAGACGTCGGCGTCGCCGGCCGACCCGGTGACGGCCACGTCGTTGAAGTTCGTCGTGGCGTCGTTGGGCGCCGAGCGGTCGACCAGGTTCCCGGTGACGACGTCGTACTCGCCGATGGCCCCGGAGGCCCCGACGAGCCAGAGCCGCTTGCCGTCGTCCGTCGTGGCGACGCCGTAGAGGTCGTTGCCGTTCCCGCCCGGCCCGCCGTCGAGGACCTTCCGCCACCCCGCGGAGGTCCGCTCGATGAGGATGCCCGCCTCGCCCGCCGCGTGGGCGTTCGTCGACGTGTGTGCGACGTCGTGCAGCGAGACCTCGACGGGCGTCTCTGCGATCCGCCAGCCCGATGGCGCCACCGGCGCCCCGGCGGCGGTCGGGACGAGCGCAGCCGTCCCCGTTGCACCTGCTACCTTGATGAACCGTCGTCGCTGGAGTCGAGCCATACCGGTCGATAGGTGACAGCCGGCTCCCATTAAAAACCCTCCCCGTTTCGGTGACTTGATGGATTTCACGACCCTTCAAACAGTTCAAGTCGGATGAGCCGGCGAATCGGACCGACGGTCGTGGTATGTCGGATCAGCCGGCGAATCGGACCGACGGTCGTGGTATGTCGGATCACCCGGCGAATCGGACCGACGGTCGTGGTATGTCGGATCACCCGGCGAATCGGACCGACGGCCGGTCAGTAGAAGGCGATGGGCTTGCCGGGCGCGTCGTCGGTCGAGACCTTCTCGTGGGCGTCCCGGAAGTCGCCGTCCCGGATCTCGGTGCGGCCCTCGCGGATGGCGAACATCCCGGCCTCCGTCGCGAGGCTCTCCAGCTCCGCCCCGGAGAAGCCGTCGGTGTCGCCGGCGATGGCGGCCAGATCCACGTCGTCGGCGAGGTTCATCCGGCCGGTGTGGATCTCGAGGATGCGCTCTCTGCCCGTCGCGTCCGGCTGGGGGACCTCGATGAGCCGGTCGAACCGGCCCGGCCGGAGGATGGCGCGGTCGAGCATGTCGAACCGGTTGGTCGCGGCGATGATCGAGATCTCGCCGCGGCGCTCGAAGCCGTCCATCTCCGAGAGCAGCTGCATCATCGTCCGCTGGACCTCCGCGTCGCCGGAGGTCTTCGACTCCGTGCGCTTGGCCGCGATGGCGTCGATCTCGTCGATGAAGATGATCGCCGGCTCCCGTTCGGCCGCCAGCTCGAAGAGGTCCCGGACCAGCCGCGCGCCCTCGCCGATGAACTTCTGGACCAGCTCCGAGCCGGCCATCTTGATGAACGTCGCGTCCGTCTGCTGGGCGACCGCCTTCGCCAGCATCGTCTTCCCGGTCCCCGGCGGCCCGTGGAGCAGCACGCCCGTCGGCGGCTCGATCCCGACCGTCTCGAACTTCCCGGGGTCGGTCAGCGGGTCCTCGACGGCCTCCCGGACCTCCCGGATCTGGTCGTCCAGCCCGCCGATCTCCCCGTAGGTCACGTCGGGTTTCTCAGAGATCTCCATCGCCTGAGCCCGGGCGTCCGTCTCGGTGTCCAGCACCGTCTGGATGGCGAACGAGTCGTTGATCGCGACCCGGTCGTCGGCCTCGAGCCGGTCGTGGAGCCGCGGGGAGACGTCGGTCAGCACCTCCTGATTGTTGCCGTGCTGCTTCAACAGCACCTGGTCGTCCGTCAGCTCCTCGACGGTGGCGAGATACAGCGAGGAGGTCTTCAGCGCCTCGTTCTCCGCCTGGAGGTCCTCGACCTCCGACCGCAGCTCCGCCTGCCGCTCGCGTGCGGCCTCCAGCTGCCCGGACAGCTGGTCGTGAACCCCCGCGACCTCGAGGTAGTGCTCGCGGAGGGCCTCGAGCCGCTCGGACTCGGACATCTCCTGGTCCAGCTCCAGGGTGGGGCGGTCGGGGAGGGACGGACTCTGCGACATCGATGTAGGGAGCCTAAGAGACCGAGGTCCAAAAGGGGTTTGGGTGATGGTCGTCGTTGCGTCAGACGCGAACACCCGGACGGAACCCGGACTCCTGACGGGGGTCACCTCCGAGCGTCCGCCACCCTCGCGACCGGCCGATCCCTATCCACACGCGGCCCGGGTCTACCGGAGCGACTCGTACTCGGAGACCAGCCCGTCGTAGGTGTCGATCGCGGCCTCGATGGGCTCCGGTGAGGACATGTCGATGCCGGCGGTCTCCAGGAGCTCGAGCGGGTAGCCGCGGGAGCCCGACCGGAGGAACTCCCGGTAGTCGGCCGCCGCCGGCTCGCCCGCCTCCAGGATGCGGTCGACGATGGCGTTCGCGGCGCTGATGCCGGTGGCGTACTGGTAGACGTAGTAGGCCCGGTAGAAGTGCGGGATCCGCATCCACTCGCGGGCGATATGCTCGTCGAGGACCGCCGGCTCGTAGTACCGGGCCTTCACCTCGCGGAACCACTCGTCCAGCCGGTCTGGGGTCAGCGCCTCGCCGGCCTCGCTGGACTCGTGGGCGCGGTGCTCGAAGTCGGCGAACATCGTCTGGCGGAACAGCGTCGACCGGAACCGCTCTAGGTACTCGTCGAGGACGGCCCGCCGGAACCGCTCGTCGTCGACCGTCTCCAGGAGGTGGTGGGTCAACAGCGCCTCGTTGACCGTCGAGGCGACCTCCGCGACGAATATCTCGTAGCTCGCGTACACGTGCGGCTGGCTGTCGCTCGTGAACTCCGAATGCATCGAGTGGCCGAGTTCGTGGGCCAGCGTGAACATCGAGGCGACGTCGTCCTGGTAGTTCATGAGGACGTACGGCTGGCTGTCGTAGGTCCCGCCGCTGTAGGCGCCGGACTGCTTGTTCGCCGTCTCGTAGACGTCCACCCACCTGGCCTCGAGCCCCTCGGCCATGCGGTCGCGGTAGGCCTCGCCGAGCGGCGCGACCGCCTCGACGACGTACTCCGCTGCGCGGTCGTACTCGACGTCCGGCGTCTCCTCGCCGGTCATCGGCGCGTAGAGGTCCCACATCCGGAGTTCATCGACGCCGAGACAGGTCCGCTTCAGCTCGGCGTGGCGGTGGAGCACGTCGAGGTTCGCCTCGACGGTGTCCAGCAGGGTGTCGTACACCTCCGCCGGGACGTTCGGACCGTCGAGTGCCGCCTCCCGGGCGGTCCCGTAGTGGCGGGCCTCCGCCAGCTTGGTGTCGGCGGTCACGCTGTTCTCGTAGGCCGTCCCGATGGTGTGCCGGTAGTCCGCCCACTCGTCGTAGAACGCCTCGTACACCCGGCGGCGGACGTCGCGGTCGGGGTGTTTCTGGAGCGTCGTGAAGTTCGACAGCGTGATCCGGCGGTCCTCGGCGTCGACCTGGACGGCAGGGAACTCGACGTCGGCGTTGGTGAGCATGGTGTACACCTCGCCGGCGGCGCCCGTGACCTCGCTGAGGTCGGCGAGCAGTGCCTCGACCTCCGGCGACCGCGTGTGGGGTTTCATCCGGAGGACGTCCTCGAAGTAGTGGTCGTACTCGACCAGGTCCTGGTTCTCCTCGAGGAACGCCTCGATGCGCTCGGGGTCGGCCTTCTGGAGTTCCGGCTCGATGAAGCTCGCGGCGCTCGCGGCGTCGGCCGACAGCGACTGCGCGCGGGCCCAGTAGGCCTGGTAGGTCCCGTCGGTCGTGTCCTCGTCCCGCCGCATCCGGGCGTACGAGGCGACGTTCTCCACCCGCCGGCCGATCTCCTCGCGCAGCTCCAGCACCGCCTGGAGGGTCTCGGCCTCGTCGGTGACCCGTCCCTTGTAGGCCTCCAGCTCGGAGAGCCGTCCCTCGACCGCCTCGTAGGCGGCCTCCCACGCCTCGTCGTCGGCAAACAGGTCCGTGAGGTCCCAGGTGTACTCCTCGGCGATCTCCCCCCGCTCGGGCACCGAACTCATGCCCGCCCGTTCGGCAGGGGGTCCCCTAAACCCCACGTCACGGGCCCAAGCTCGCGAGGCTCCCCGCCACCCGGGCGGCGGCGAGCCGCCCACGGCGGCGCTCCGCGAAGACGTCGCGTGCGGCTCGCGTGTCGTCGGTCGCTCCGCTCCCTCCTCCCGCTCGCTCGGTCCGAGGCCTCCCTGCGGTCGGCCTCGCGGCTCGCGTGTCGTCCCTCCCTACGGTCGGTCCTCCCGCTCTCGGTCCGAGGCCTCCCTGCGGTCGGCCTCGCGGCTCGCGTGTCGTCATTCCCGGTGGTCACTCCTCCCGCTCGCCCAT
>PXQY01000118.1:18323-20799 GCA_003021745.1 Halobacteriales archaeon QH_7_69_31 | reverse complement strand
CCGACGGCCTTCGTACCGACCGATACCGCAAGGCCGCGGTCCCACTGCTCCTCGACTGACGCCAGCACTGATTCGAGGCTCCGTGCGACCGACTTGTCAGTGGTGGCGATTATAGGGAACGCGAACAGGCTCGCAACCTCGTAGCCCCGGGCGCCCGCCGCGCCGAGGATCCGCCCGACGCGGCCGAGCGCCGGGAGGCCGCGCTGGACGTTGACCACCACGAAACCGAGCGTGGCGGCCAGGACGATCCGTTTCGGCCGACCGAGCGCCACCCGGATACCGGAGAAGGGGACGGGACGGCGGCCCTCGAACGCCTCGTTGACCTCGTAGCACATTGCGACCTGAATGACGGAATAGACGAGACAACTGAGCAGCATCGCGGCGGGAAACGCGAGTGTGAGCGAGAGGGTGGTCCCACCGAAGACCGTCCAGACCAACACGTACGGTGCCGCCAGCGACCCGAGGCACAGAAACGGGACGCAGATACTGTAGACGAGAACCTGCGGAACGTCCCGGACGACGCCCATCGCGGCTCCAGCGAGCCGGAGTTCCGACGCGAGACTCACGGGACTCCCCCCGCCGTCCGGCCCGGGTTTCCTCGCGGTGGAGCGGCTCGGACGTCCTGCAGCGGCCAGTTCCAGGTCACGGGGGGCCTGGTCCCGTTTTCCCTCATAAAGGTTCGTCCGCAGCGGCCGCCGCGATGGGCTGTTCCTGATGTGATCGGAAGCGCTAACCGAACTCCCCTCCACGCGACGGTCATGCCGGACGACTGGCCAGCGACGCCCGACAGCACCGACATCTTCGCCGCCGACCTGCTTGCGGGCGAGACTGCACTGGTAACCGGCGGGGGCACCGGCATCGGCAAGGCCATGGCGCTGGCGTTCGCCGACCACGGCGCAGACGTCGCCGTCGCCTCCCGCGACATGGACCACCTCGATCCCGTCGCCGAGGCCATCGAGGCGAAGGGCCAGGACGCCTGTGCGACCACCGTCGACGTCCGCGAGAAGGAGGCCGTCGACGCGATGCGGGAGACCGTCATCGAGGAGCTGGGCGACATAACCGTCCTCGTCAACAACGCCGGGGCGAACTTCCTGACGCCGCTGGAGGACCTCTCGGCGAACGGCTGGCGGGCGGTCGTCGGCACCATCCTGGACGGCACGGCCTACTGCACGATGAGCGTCGGCGAGCACATGATCGAGAACGGCGGCGGGTCGATCATCGCGATGGGCGCGACGAACTCGGTCCACGGTGCGCCGTACCACGGTCACTCTGGAGCGGGTAAGGCGGGGATCCACAACCTGATGCAGACCGTCGCGAGCGAGTGGGCGACGTACGGCGTCCGGGCGAACACCATCGCGCCGGGGATCATTGAGACGGAGGGCGTCACCGAGGCCGCCGGCGGCGCCCTGCCCGACCGAATCCTCGACCACGTCCCGGCCGACCGGTTCGGGACGCCCGGCGACTGCGTGCCCCTTGCGGTCTTTCTCGCCTCGGCGGCCTCGGCGTACGTCACCGGCTCGTACTACCCGGTCGACGGCGGCCACCTGCTGTTGTCATCGCCGTACTAACCCCGACGGCTGTGGGGATTCGCCCGGATTGAAGTTGCGGGCACCCGCAGGCAGGTCCATGTTGCCCTCCTCCGAGGTGACCCCACGTGAGTAGCATCGTCCAGATAGTCGGGCTGCTGCTTATCGGAATCGGCATCGCCGCCGTCGGGTACGGGTACCGACGCAGACGGCAGCGTGCGGCCATCGCGAGCGTCGAGACCACCGACGCCCTCCGTGTCACGCCCGGCCCCGCCGAGGTGTCCGGGACCGCCGACCCCGCCGACGACGGCCCGATGCGAGCGCCGTTCTCGGACGGGGGCTGTCTGCTCGCGGAGTGGGAGATAGAGGAGTGGGAGGAGTCCGGCAAGCACGCGAGCTGGCGGACGGAGGGCAGCGGCACCCTCACGGCCCCGTTCTACGTCGCCGACGACACGGGACAGGTGCTGGTCCGACCCGGCGGCGCGTCCGTCGAACTCTCGGGGGACTGGGAGACGACCGAGGTGGGGGTCGACGGGACGCCGCCGGAGCCGATACGCGAGTTCACCGAGCTGGAGTCGACGCCCGGAGACCTGGGCGGGGCGCTCGTCGGGGCCCTCGACTGGGGGACCCAGGTGGGCGACCGGCGGTACCACCAGCGGGTCCTCCGCCCGGGCGAGGCGGTGTACGTCCACGGGACGGCGACGCGCGTCGAGTCGGAGCGGTTCGGCGGCGACGACTTCGAGATCGTCGCGGAGGCCGACGACGGCCATCCGGATTCGGACCTCTTCCTCGTCGCCGACAGCACCGAGTCGGCGCTTCTGGCGCGCCGCCGGGACTGGCCCCTCTACGTGGGGGCCGGTGCAGCCGTCGCGCTCGTCGGCGTCGGACTGGCCGTCTCGCCGCTCCTGTGACGGAACCCACGCACTTTTACGTTCCGAGCGGAAACGTCC
>PXQY01000118.1:11342-18170 GCA_003021745.1 Halobacteriales archaeon QH_7_69_31 | reverse complement strand
CCATGGAAGTCGAAATCGCAACCATTGGCGGATACGAAGCAGTCGGACGGCAGATGACCGCCGTCCGAGCCGGTGACGACGTCGTCATCTTCGACATGGGTCTGAACCTGTCGAAGGTCCTGATCCACGACAACGTCGAGACCGAGCGGATGCACAGCTTAGATCTCATCGACATGGGCGCCATCCCGGACGACCGGGTGATGTCCGACATCGAAGGCGACGTGCAGGCCATCGTGCCGACCCACGGCCACCTCGACCACATCGGCGCCATCTCGAAGCTCGCCCACCGCTACGACGCCCCCGTCGTGGCGACGCCCTTTACGATCGAGCTGGTCAAACAGCAGATCGAAAGCGAGGAGAAGTTCGGCGTCCAGAACGACCTCGTCAAGATGGAGGCCGGCGGGACGATGGCGATCGGCGACCGGTGCGAACTCGAGTTCGTCGACGTCACCCACTCCATCATCGACGCCATCAACCCCGTGCTCCACACGCCCGAGGGTGCCGTCGTCTACGGGCTCGACAAGCGGATGGACCACTCGCCGGTGCTCGGCGACCCGATCGACATGGAGCGGTTCCGCGAGATCGGTCGCGAGGGCGTCCTCGCGTACATCGAGGACTGTACGAACGCGAACAAGAAGGGCCGCACGCCCTCCGAGTCCGTCGCCCGCGCGCACCTGAAGGACGTCATCTACTCCCTGGAGGACTACGACGGCGGCATCGTCGCCACGACGTTCTCCAGCCACATCGCCCGCGTGACGAGCCTCGTCGAGTTCGCGAAGGACATCGGCCGCCAGCCGGTGCTGCTCGGGCGCTCGATGGAGAAGTACAGCGGCACCGCCGAACGGCTCGGGTTCGTCGACTTCCCGGAGGATCTGGGGATGTACGGCCACCGGAAGTCCGTCGACCGGACGTTCACGCGGATCATGGAGGAGGGCAAGGAGAACTACCTCCCCGTCGTCACCGGCCACCAGGGCGAGCCCCGCGCCATGTTGACCCGGATGGGCCGCGGCGAGACCCCCTACGAGCTGGACAACGGCGACAAGGTCCTCTTCAGCGCCCGGGTCATCCCCGAACCGACCAACGAGGGCCAGCGGTACCAGTCCGAGAAGCTGCTCAGCATGCAGGGGGCCCGCATCTACGACGACATCCACGTCTCCGGCCACCTCAACAAGGAGGGCCACTACGAGATGCTGGACGCACTCCAGCCGTCCAACGTCGTCCCGGCCCACCAGGACATGAGCGGGTACGCCGACTACGTCAACCTCTGTGAGGACGAGGGCTACCGGGTCGGCCGCGACCTGTACGTCTCCCGCAACGGGGACACCATCCAGCTCACGGAATGACGACCGCGGACCGCGTCGAGGCGGCGATCGCCGACCGACGGGCGGTCGTCAACGACGCGATCGACGAGGAGCTGCCGGTCGAGCGGCCGGAACGGCTCTACAGCGCGTCGCGGTACCTCCTCGACGCGGGCGGCAAGCGGCTGCGACCCACCATCCTCCTTCTGACCGCCGAGGCCATCGCCGGCGTCGACCCGCTGTCGGCGGACTACCGGTCGTTCCCCTCGCCGGCCGGCGGCACGGTCGACGTGCTCTCGGCCGCGGTCGCCATCGAGGTCATCCAGTCGTTCACCCTGATCCACGACGACATCATGGACGACGACGACCTCCGACGCGGCGTCCCAGCGGTCCATCGGGAGTACGACCTCGAGACCGCCATCCTGGCCGGGGACACCCTGTACTCGAAGGCGTTCGAGTACATGCTCGACACCGGCGCCCCCGCCGAGTACAGCGTCCGGGCGCTGGGGGAACTCGCGACGACGTGTACCGAGATCTGCGAGGGCCAGGCGCTCGACGTCGACTTCGAGGACCGCGAGACGGTCACCTCCGAGGAGTACCTGGAGATGGTCGAGTTCAAGACGGCGGTCCTGTATGCGGCCGCCGCGTCGATCCCGGCCATCCTGCTCGGGTGCGCCGACGAGACCGTCGATGCACTCCACGCCTACGGACTCGATGTCGGTCGGGCGTTCCAGATCCAGGACGACCTCCTCGATCTGACGGTCTCGAGCGACGCGCTCGGAAAACGCCGCGGCTCGGACCTCGTCGAGGGCAAACGCACCATCATCACCCTCCACGCCCGCGGCCAGGGCGTCGACGTCGACGGCCTGGTCGGCGAGGATCCGACGGACGGCGAGATCCAGGCGGCCGTCGAGCGCCTCGAGGCCGCCGGCAGTCTCGAGTACGCCCGCGACCTCGCGGCGGACCTCGTCGCGAACGGCAAGCGCAGGGTCGCGGTGCTGCCGGACAACGAGTCGCGGGCGCTGCTCGAAGACGTCGCGGACTTCCTCGTCGAACGCGGATACTGAGCGGCGCGCCTCGTCTCATCTCACCGGCCCCACCGGCGACGGCGTCCATACGGCCGAGGGTTTATGGCGGATGCCGAGCCCAGACGGCCCGTGTCCTGACGACGGACGGCCGTCCGCCGGGCAGGAGCGCGGACCACGGACGGTCGGTGCGGCCGGTCCGCCTGTTCGCCACGCCAGGTCGAACCCGCGGGGTTTTGGTATCTCCGGGAGTAGCCGCCGGCGATGGACGGGGACCTCCGCGACCGCGTCGAACGGGCGGCCGAGACGGCCGCCCTGTTCAACGCCCTGAAACACGACAGCGACGCACAGGTGGACGCCATCTTGGGGCCGCTGATGGGCGAGAATCCGGCGTTCCGCGAACACGGCGACGAGATCCCTGCGGTGATCGCCCCCGTGATCGACGACGTGAACGCACTCGGCACCGCCGAGAAGCGCGAGCGCCTCGCTGACCTGGCGCCCGATCGACTGGCGGAACTCGACGCCGCTGACGAGGTCGACGATCGCACGCTGCCGGAGCTGCCGAACGTCGACGACTACGACGAGGTCCGGCTGCGGGTCGCGCCGAACCCGAACGGGCCCTGGCACCTGGGGCACGCCCGGATGCCGGCCGTCATCGGCCGCTACAGGGAGCGGTACGGCGGCTGGATGCTCTGCCGGTTCGACGACACGGATCCGGAGACGAAGCGGCCGGACCTCGAGGCCTACGACGCCATCCTCGGGGCCATCGAGTACCTTGGGTTCAGTCCGGACGAGGTCGTGAAGGCCTCCGACCGCGTCGAGACCTACTACGACCACGCCCGGACCCTCATCGACGCCGGCGGCGCCTACCCGTGTAGCTGTCCCGCCGAGGAGTTCTCCGCGCTCAAAAAGGAGGGGACCGCCTGTCCCCACCGGGACACGGACCCGGAGACCGCCCACGCTGAGTTCGACGCCATGGTCGCGGGGGAGTACGACGCCGGCGAGATGGTGCTCCGCGTCCGGACTGACATCGACCACAAGAACCCGGCGATCCGCGACTGGGTCGCCTTCCGGATGGTCGACACGCCACATCCCCGGGAGGCGGCCGCCGCGTACCGCTGCTGGCCGATGTTGGACTTCCAGTCGGGGATCGACGACCACCTGTTCGACGTGAGTCACATCGTCCGCGGGATCGACCTCCAGGACTCCGCGAAGCGCCAGCGGTTCGTCTACGACTACTTCGACTGGGACTATCCGGAGGTCCTCCACTGGGGCCACGTCCAGGTCGACGCCTACGACGTCGCGATGTCGACCTCGACGATCAAGGCGGCGGTCGCGGCCGGCGACCTCGACGGCTGGGACGACCCCAGGGCGCCGACCATCGCGAGCCTCCGCCGGCGCGGCATCCGGGGGGAGGCCATCGTGGAAGCCATGGTGGGACTCGGCACCTCCACGTCGAACGTCGACCTCGCGATGTCGTCGGTGTACGCGGCCAACCGGGAGCTGATCGACGACGACGCCGACCGCCGCTTCTTCGTCCGGAACGGGGTCGAGAAGACGCTTCTCGGCGGACCAGAGACCGCCGAACCGCCGTTCCACCCGGACCACGAGGACCGGGGCGTCCGCGAGATCGCGGTCGGCGGCGCGGTCCGCGTCGAACCGGCCGACGTGCCGCCGAACGGACAGCGGGTCTGGCTGAAGGGCCTCGGGCCCGTCCGGCACACCCGGAACGCCTTCGAGTTCACCGGCGATGACATCGAGGTCGTCCGCGAGGGCGACGTCGACGTCGTCCACTGGGTGCCGGCCGACGATGCAGTCCCGCTCCGCTTGCGGACGATGGAGGGCGACGAGACCGGGGACGCCGAGCCCGGCCTCGCAGCCCACGCGGCCGACGACGTAGTGCAGTTCGAGCGGGTCGGGTTCGCCAGACTCGACCGGGTGCCCGACGACGGCGAGGCCGTCGCGTACTTCGCCCACCCCTGAGGCGTCGCGAACGTTTAAGTTCGCGCCACCGCTGGTTCCGGATAGCATGGCGATCGACCCGAACTTCGAGGAGAATCGGGACCAGGAGGGGCAGGAACATGACGTCGATGTCTGGGGCCCGACGGATCCGCCGGAGGAACTCGGCATCCGCGGGACCCACGTCGCCGTCGACTTCGACATCTGCATCGCCGACGGCGCCTGTCTCGAGGACTGTCCGGTGGACGTCTTCGAGTGGGTCGACACGCCGGACCACCCGGAGAGCGAGATCAAGGCCAACCCGACCCAGGAGGACCAGTGCATCGACTGCATGCTGTGTGTCGACGTCTGTCCGGTCGACGCCGTCGACGTCGACCCCGGCCGGGCCGGCCGCATCTGACCGGGGCCTGTCCCCCGTCGTCGTCGCGACGCCGACGAGCCACCGGCAGCACTGTCCTGAAACCGCCGGACGGAGTTGACAAAGACTATTAGTCGGTGGTGGGACCTCTTGACACGAGACAGCATGACCATCGACACCCTCGTCCTGACGAAGGGCGTCCCCGACTTCCGGGAGGGACAGGTCTCCTTCGACGAGGATGGCCACCTCGAGCGGGGGAAGACGCCGACGGTGATGAACCCGAACGACAAACACGCCCTGCGGGCGGCACTCCAGACGAAGGTCCGCAACGGCGGTTCGGTGTCGCTGATGAGCATGGGCCCGCCGAGCTACGCCGAGATCCTCGAGGAGGGGATGGCCGACGTCTACGCGGACGAACTCTACCTCCTGTCAGACCGCGAGATGGGCGCGGCCGACACGTGGGCGACCGCGATGACGATCGCGACGGGGATCCAGCACCTGGAGGCCCCACCGGACCTCATCTTCGCGGGGTTCAAGACGGCCGACGGCGAGACCGGCCACACCGGCCCCCAGGCGGAGTGGTGTCTCGGCATCCACGACGACCTGCCGGACTACCCGCTCATCACGCACGTCGTCGCGATCGACATCGACGAAGCGGAGGGGGTCGTCCGCACGAAGCGGCTGGTCGAGGGCGACGTCGCGGAGATCGAGACGGTGGAGGCCGACCTGCCGGCGTTCGTCGTCGCCGACCCGGAGTTCGAGCCGACCTACCGGCGTGCCGACCACCGGCTCCGCCACAAGGACTTCCGGGAGCAGACCCGGGCGCGGGCGGCCGAGTTCGGCGAGTTTCTCGACGAGGACTCCGAGGAGGATCCGACCGACTGGAAGGACTTCCAGATGTGGGATCACGAGTACCTGAACCTCGACCCGGACTTCATCGGCCTGGACGGGTCGCCGACCATCGTCGCCGGCGTGGACCCGATCCCGAAGGCCCCCTCCGAGCGGGAGGCGACGGTGGTTGGGCCGGACGACGAGGACGGCATGGAGGAGATCTACGAGGAGATGGCGGCGTACGCGGGAGGTGACTAGATGCCGGAGATCGACCCGACCGAGCACGACATCACCGAACTCGGCCCGGAGATCGCGGACGTCGACGACGAGCAGGAACTCGAGGAGATGCTCGCCCTCGAGAAAGGGGGCGAGGGCCGGGAGGGCGTCCTCACGCTGATCGAAGACCGGCTAGAGACGGTCGGCGGCGACGAGGAGACGGTCGACCCGGAGACGGTCGACCTGACAGACCTCACCGTCGCCGACGTGGCGAACATGGTCCGGGACGTCGAGGACGTCGAGGTTCTCAGGGACGTCCTCGAGCGGGAGACGGCGGGCAAGGACCGGAAGGGGGCGAAGTCCCAGATCGAAAACCGGATCGACAGCCTCGAATCGACGGGCGGAGAGACCGAGGTCGAGTACGTCCCGCCGGCCGAGAAGCACCCGGACCTGGACCACCCGACGAACGACAAGCGGTACGTCGAGGGGACGGTCGACGGCGACTACCGGGACATGTGGGTGTTCTGTGAGACCCAGCGCGGCGAACTCATCGACGTCTCCCGGGAGATGCTCGGCAAGGCCCGGGAGATGATGGACGGGTACAACGACGACCACGACGCCGACGAGGCCGTCGTGGCGGTCCTGATCGGCGACGGCGTCGGCGAGTTGACCGAGGAGTGTCTGGCGTACGGCGCCGACAGCGTGGTCTACCACGAGGACGAGCGGCTCCAGCGGTTCCGCCACCGGCCCTACACGGAGATCTTCTGTCACATGTGTCGCGACTGGGCGGTCGACTGGCGGGACTACCACGAGCCGCGGTACACGATCTTCCCGGCGACGAACAACGGCCGTGACCTCTCGGCGCTGGTGCAGGGCGAACTCGACTCCGGGCTGGCGTCGGATTGTTCGGGACTCTACATCGAGGAAGCCGACATCTCGAACCCCGCCAAGACCGGGGCGCCCGGCGAGACGACGACCTTCGAGAAGGTCCTGCACATGAAGCGGCCCGACTTCTCCGGGTTCGAGTACTCGACGATCCTCTGTATCGACAAGCCCCACCGGGACTTCCACCCGCAGGGCGCCTCCGTCATACCGGGGAGCTTCGAGATGCCGGACGCCGAGCCGGAGCCCGACGGCGAGG
>PXQY01000118.1:0-11292 GCA_003021745.1 Halobacteriales archaeon QH_7_69_31 | reverse complement strand
CAGATCGGCGAGTCCGGCCAGGTCGTCGAGCCGGAGCTGTACGTCGCCGTCGGCATCTCCGGGGCCGTCCAGCACAAGGTCGGCATGGACGAGTCCGACACCATCGTCGCGATCAACACCGACCCCGACGCGGACATCAAGGACTTCTCGGACTACTACGTCCACGGGGACCTCTTCGAGGTGCTGCCGCGGCTCACCGAGGCACTGGAAGCCGGGGAGTTCGACCGCGCGCTCGCCGCGGAGGTGAGCGATGACTGACGACTACGAGCACTACGAGGCGGTCGTCGTCGGGGCCGGCCCCGGCGGCGCCGCGGCCGCGGCGACGCTCGCCGACCGGGGGGTCGAGACGCTCGTCTCATATACGCCGAGGAGTCGGCTCCCTACACCATCGACGGGGTATTCTCCGGCTTCCGCGAGGAGGCCACCGAGCGCCCGGTCTCGGAGTACTACATCCACAACGTCGCCGGCGACCGGGTGAAGACGTTCGACCTCGGGGACGTCCACCACCACGACACCGAGTGGTGCGACGCCGTCCTGCGACGCCGGATGGACGCCTGGCTCGCCGAGCGGGTCCACGAGAAGACGCGCGAGACCGGCGGCGGCCTCCTGTCGGGGGTCCGGGTCGACGGCCTGCTCCGAGAGGAGGGCGAGATCGTGGGCGTCACCTGCGAGGAACTCGACCCGATCACGGCCGACGTCGTCATCGCGGCCGACGGCGTCAACTCCGAGCTGGCCCGCGACGCCGGCCTGATGGACTGGGGGGACCCCGACGAGTGGTTCCAGGGGGTCAAGGCCGTCGTCGACATGGATCCAGAACTCGTCGACGAGCGGTTCGACGTCGCGCCGGACGACGGCGTCGCGCACCTGTTCTCCGGGGACCTCTTCGACGGCGTCCGGGGCGGCGGGTTCCTCTACACGAACGAGGCCTCCCTGTCGATCGGGACGGTGTTCCACCTCGACTCGCTTGCCGACGAGCGGGCCGAACCGCACGAACTGCTCGACGCGCTGTTGACCCACCCGCTGCTCGACCAGTGGTTCCAGGGCGAGTACCACGAGCGGGAGTACGCCGCGAAGCTCGTGCCGGACTCGAAGAAGGCCGCCCACCCATCGCCCCACCGGGGGCGGTTGCTCCTGGTGGGCGACGCCGCCGGCCAGATGCAGGCCCAGGGCCCCATCATCAAGGGCATGAACCACGCGGTGAGCGCCGGCGGCCTGGCCGCGGAGGCGTTCGCCGAGGCGCAGTCGCGCGGGAACCCTGCCTCCGCCGGCGCGCTCTACGAGCGGAAGCTCGAAGACGAAGGCGTGATGGCGAAGCTCCGGCCGACCCGGTACCGGCTGACGCGGGTGGTCTCCGAGAACGACCTGGTGACGCGGGCCGCCGAGGGCGTGCTCGATTCCGCGGTCGGCCGCGCCGGCGTCAGGGCGTTTGACGGCCTGCTGGAGCGGGGGTTCAACTCGCCGTTCCTGCTCGGGATGATCCCGGACACCAGGACCTCCTACGTCACGATCCCCCGCGTCGTCGCCGAGGAGCTCGGCGAGCCGGTCGAGGCGACGAACGACGTCGAGCCGCCGGCGCTCGACGACCGCATCGGCGACCTCACCTACGACGTCGGCGAGCCGCACATCGAACTCCAGGACAACAGCTGGGCGGCAAGCGGCACTGCCGTGACGGCCTGCCCGGTGAGCGCCCGGGAGTTCGGCGGCGGCTGCTACCGGGAGGAGACGATCCGGACGAACGGCGGCACGGAGCGCGTCGTCAGCCTCGACACCCAGCCCTGCGTCGAGTGCGGAACCTGCGCCATCGTCGCCGACACCGAGTGGGACCACCCCGCCGGCGGCAAGGGCGTCGAGTTCGAAGAGGGGTAGGCCGTGGCCGACGTCTCCGAGCAGATCGCCGAGCTGTCCGACCGCGCGCGGCGGGACCGGGCGGCCTTCGAGGCGCCCGCCGACCCGCCGGACGAGGCGGCCGCCCTCGAGTATCTGACCGAGGGGGTCGGCGACGTCGTCGCGCTGTACATCGACGCCCGGACCGGCGAGGGAGTCCGATTCGACGACACCGAGTTCGCGCTGCTCGAGCGGGCCATGAACGACTGGCTCGAACTGTACGCCGCCTGCTACGGCACGGAGCTGGACGGCGCCTACAGCGTCCGGGAGGCCGCCGAACTCCTCGTCGACACCCACAGCATCCGGGAGACCGCCGTACTTCTGACCCACGTCCCCGAGCGCGACCGGAGCCAGCCCTGGCCCCGTCGCTGATACCGCCGGGCGTGATTTCGTGACCCCCGCGGAGCGGGGGGTTCCGGTTCCGGCAATACCTTTTAGTGTCGGTTGCCGCTACCGGGCCCCATGCAGTTCTCCGACGACATCGAGTTCAGCCACCGTGACCGCAAGGACATCTACCAGTACGTCGAGCGGTACGGTACGGTCGACTACGAGGACGCCCGGCGGGCGCTGAACATGAGCCCGGAGGCGTTCGGCCACCACGTCGCCGTCCTCCGCCGGGACGGCATCCTCGCGCGGACGGACGACGACCTCCGGGTCGCCTTCGAGGACGACACCGAGGAGACCTACGTCGACGAGGGCCTGGAGGTGACCATCCGGCAGGCCCGCGAGGAGGACCTCACCGGGCTGGTCGGCGCCATCCGGGAGGCGCTCTCGGACCGGACCTACATCGAGGGCGAGACCGTCGCGGACGTCGTCGAGAGTGAGAACGTGCTGTTGCGGCACAACGAGGTACGCTCGCGGGTGTTCTTCGTCGCGACGGTCCACGGCGACGTCGTCGGGTGGGTCCACCTCAACGCGCCCGAACTGCGGAAGCTCCGCCACACCGCCGAACTCACCGTCGGCGTCATCGACGAGTACCGCGGCCACGGCATCGGGACGAAGCTCCTAGAGCGCGCCGTCGACTGGGCGCTGGACAACGGCTTCGAGAAGCTGTACAATAGCGTGCCGGCGACCAACGAGGAGGCCACCGCGTTCCTCGCCGAGCGCGGGTGGGACACGGAGGCCGTCCGGGCGGACCACTACAAGATCGGTGACGACTACGTCGACGAGGTGATGATGGCAACGCGGCTCGACTAGCGGTTGGTCGCATCGAGTCGCGGTCAGGGGAGTTCCTCGTCGGCCGCCTCGAGGGGGTCGGCGACGATGCCGTCCTTCCGGGCGTACACCCGGGCGTGGCCCGGACAGACGACCCGGTCGTCGGCCCAGGGGATGTAGAGCCGGACGGCCGCCGGCTCGGCGCAGTCCGGCTCGGTGCACTCCATGGCTGTCGCTACGGGCGGGCGCCTAACAGGGGTTGCGGTCGGTCGGGACGGGGAGCCGGTCAGGCGGCGACGAGGAAGACGCCGAGCATCGCCGCGGTCAGAAGCACCTGGACGACGGTCGAGACGAGGATGCCGGCGGTGGCGTAGGCGGCGGTTCGGGCCCCCCGGTCGGCCTCGCCGTGGCGGCGGTACTCCAGGGCGAAGACGACGGCGAAGATGCCGGCAACGAGGCCGAGCGGCCCGAGCACGACGGCGAGGGCGACGCCCGCGACCGCGGCCGCAAGCGTCGTCCGGAGCGAGGCCCCGCCGACGCGGGCCGAGACGGCACCGCCGAGCCAATCGACGGCGATGGCGGACAGGCCGAGCACCACGAGCAGGCCGACCGCCAGTGGCGCGACGTCACCGCCGGCCCACCAGTAGTAGACGACGCCGGCCATCGAGAGGAGCCCGCCGGGCAGGACGGGGACGATGCTCCCGACGACGCCCGCCACGAGCAGGACGACGGCGACCAGGAACGGGTCGGCGTGGAACACGGCGGCGGGTTCGAGCGGGCGGAGAAAACGTTGCGGGTTCGGCCAGGGGAAGTGTTCAGTTAACACTCTGAGTAATTCTCCGGTGAACGCAAGCCCCCGGCTTCTCGGGTCGGGCGGCTCGCTGCGCGCTTCGCTCACTCCATTCGCTCCAGTGCTTGCGTCGCCGTCCTTCCCCGAGAAGCCGGCCCCTTGCGGAGTCCCGCCCGATATAATTCCCTGAGGGGCCGACTGAGGCCTTAAGCCGGTGAGTCGAGCCGTCTGACAAACGGCATCCTAATCTGAACATTGCATGGCCGGCCCCAAAACCCCGCCTCTCGAAGACTCAGCTCGGATGTCATCCCGCCGAGGGGCGCTCACCGGTACCGGTCGGCCTCCGTGCGGGCCGTCTCGGTGCCGTAGCGCTCGACGAGCGGGCGGTAGGCTTCGCCGAGGGCGCGCATACACTGTCGTTCCGAGACGTAGCCGAGGTCTTCGGCCGTCTCGGGCCAGGGCCGGGCCTGGAGGACCTTCCGGACGAGGAGGCGTTCGGCGTCGGCGTCGGGCAGGACGCCGTCGAGGAGCGCTTTGAGGGCGAGCCGGCGGAACGGCCGGGGGGCGATGTCATAGAGGCCGGGGCCGAAGGCGGCGCCGGCGACGAGGCGCCACTCCGGCTCGGATAGCTCGAGGGGGACCGTTCCCTCGATCGCCGCCAGCGCGGCGCGGACGACGTCGGGGTCGGCGTCGTCGAGCGCGTCGGTGAGCACCCCCGAGATACGTCGGCGGAACCACGCGCCGTGGCGCTCCGCGAGGTCCCGGCCCGCCGACGTCAGCGGCCGGACCATCAGCGCCGAGTACTCCCCGCTCTCGTCGTTTCGGGTCGTCGAGAGGTGGACCGTCCGGTAGCCGTTGGCGGCCCAGAAGTCCAAAAGCTCCGGGGTCGCGCCGTAGCCGACCCCAAGGTAGTCGACGGCGTCGCGGGCGAGGAGGCCCCGTGCCGGCCGGTCGCCGTCGGGGGCGACCTCGGCCTCGACGGCGGCCAGAAGCGTCGAGCCGAACCCGCGCGACCGGGCGGCGGGGTGGGTCGCGATGCGCAGGACGCGGACGCCGACCGGGACGGCGCCGTCGGGGTCCCGGAGCTGGCTCGTGAGCACGTCGGGCAGCATGTTCCCGCGGACCCGGTCGCCCGCGTACATCGCCTCGCGGGTCTCGGCGGCGAGCCCGCCCTCGCGGGCCAACAGCGCGACGCTCACGGGGTGGCCCTCGACCGACAGCGCCCGGATGGCGATGTTCGGCGCGTCCAACAGGCGGGCGAGGTCGTTCGGCTCGGTCCGGTAGTGGGCGTCGACGAGCAGCCCGAACGCCTCCCGGAGCCGTGGCTCGTCGCCGGCCAGGGCGGCCGCCTCGAGCCGCTCGTAGCTTGCGGCCGCGGGGGGGGCTTCGGCGACGAGCGGGTCGGCGGCCGGCCGGGCGTCCAGGAGGAGCGCGCGGAACAGCCAGACCTCGACCGGGTCGCCGGCCGTATACCGGATGGGGGCCTCGAGGGTGACGTCGATCACCTCGCGCCGGGTTTCGAGGCGGTCGCGGAACCGGACGTCGAACCCGCGGCCAGACCCCTCGTAGCCGTGGACGGTCGTGGCGAAGCAGGCCGCCGGGGCGACCTCGAGCAGCGACTCGAGGATCCGGACGGGCAGCGCCGCGGCCTCGTCGACGACGAGCACGTCCGCGTCGGCGTCGGCCGCCGCCGGTGGCGGCCGGAACCGGACCCGGCCGCCTCCGGACGTAGTGTCGAGTCGGTGCGCGGCCGAGTCCTCGCGGCGGTCGGCCGCGAGGGCGTCGAGGCCGGCGAGCGTCTCGGCGGCGCGGTCGAACACCTCGGCGGCGTTCCGGTAGCCCGGGGCGGTGACGAGGACGTCCCGGCCGTCGGCGGCGAGGGCGGCGGCTGCCAGGCCGGCGGCGCTTGACTTCCCGCGGCCGCGGTCGGCCTCCAGCACGACGGCGGTGTCCGGCTCGTGGAGGCGTTCACACGCCAGGACGGCGTCGCGCTGGTCGGCGGTCAGGCAGGCCTCGTAGACGGCCCGTGGGAACGCGTGGTCCGCCGGCGGACCGAACGGGTCCGGGGACAGGGCCGGCGCGGGATCGGTCAGGCCCTCGTCGCGCACGCGGCCCGCGTCGACGTCGACGATGGCGACGCCGCGGTGGGCGCGGAGGGTGTCCACGAGGCGGCGGCGGAACACCCCGTCGACCGCGTCGACGTCGAACGGCGGCGCGGCGAGGGTCTCGTCGAAGTCGTCGCGACGCCCGGGCCAGTCGTCCAGCGGCGGCGTGACGAGGACGAGGAGGCCGCCGCCGTCGACGGCGCCGGCGGCCCGACCGATCGCGTTCGGTCGGCAGGCGTCGTGGCAGTCGACGACGACGCAGTCCTGGGTCGTCCCGAGAAGGTCCCCGGAGCGGTCGAGCGGGACGACGTCCTCGAAGGGTTCGGTGGCCGACAGCCAGACGGGCGACATCTCGAGGGCAGCGTTGAGGTCTCGGGCGGCCCGGTAGCCGGCCTGGCGGCCGCCGGCGAGCACGAGCAGGCGGCGCTCGTCGGTCGCGACGGCCTCCCGGCGGAGTTCGTACGCGGTCGAATGGGCCGCGTCCATGCTGGCGCGTCGAGACCGACGGGCAAGGCTCCACCGGTCGGTCGAAGGCGGCAGCCCGGCCGGCGTCCGTCCCGATGGAACCCCTGAAGCGGCGCCCCGGCTGGGACCGGGCCCGACGACGAAACCGGCCCACGGGCCGCCGTCGGCACGCTTGACAAGCGTTAAATGTGGCGCTGACGGACCTGTGGGCATGAGCAGCGAGAGTGCCGAACGACGGGCTCGGAAGTGCATCTCCTGTGGGATCAACATCTCCGGGACCGGCGCGGCGAAGTTCGACTGTCCGGACTGCGGGCACCTGATCTACCGGTGTTCGACGTGCCGCAAGCAGAGCAACCTCTATGAGTGCCCGGACTGCGGGTTCATGGGGCCGTAAGCATGGGCAAGGTCGCCGCGCGGATGAAGGTCATGCCGGAGGGCCCCGAGGAGGACATAGACGCCCTCCAGGACCGCCTCGAGAACGCCCTCCCGGAGGGCGCGAAGATCAGCCGGGTCGACCGCGAGGACGTCGCGTTCGGCCTCGTCGCGCTGTTCCCGACGGTCGTCATCCCGGACGAGGCCGGCGGCACCGACGCCGTCGAGGACGCCTTCGGCAGCGTCGAGGGCGTCGAGAGCGTCGACGTGGACGAGGTCGGCCGCATCTGAACCCCTGCGTCGGCCACAGGGCCAGGCCGACGGACGCGGCCGTCGGACCTCCAGGAATCCGGATCCCTGACCGCCGTAACCCGCCGGTCCCGCCGGTACTAGTAACTGCCATCGATACTTTGATAATCCCTAGCATAGTACGTCCGCCCGCGACCGCGATGACTGCGGCGAGCGGGCGCCCGGGGAAGGAGCGCACCTGTAACGTACCTTTTTTGTATGCCACGTCGTTAGTCGTCTCCACGAATGCCCAGTTCGAACGGCCCACGGGAGGGGACGCGGCACAAACTCCGGAACGCTCCCAGGGAGCGCGGCACCTCGCCGCCACAGCGGTCCGTCGAGACCTACGAGCCCGGCGAGAAGGTCCACCTGCAGCTCGACCCCTCGGTCCCGGACGGGACGTTCCACCCGCGGTTCAACGGTCACACCGGCGAGGTCCTCGGGACGCAGGGTAGCGCCTTCGAGATAGAGATCGAGGACGGCGGCACGACGAAGACCGTGATCGCCGCCGCCGCACACCTCCGGCGTCAGGCGGAATGACGATCTTCAAGGAGGTCCGCGAGGAGGAGTACGTGACCACGCCCGAGGCCAAGGAGCTGCTCGCCGAGGTCGAAAACGAGCGGGCCGTAGCCGAGGACCGGGAGATGCGGTACGAGCTCGCACGCGCAATCGAGCACGTGAACCGGTTCGCCGTGCTGGACGTCGAAGGCTCGAGGGAGCTCGTCGAGGAGCTGCGGGACATAGAGAAGGTCGATGGGGCGACCGCGTACAAGGTCGCGAACCTCCTGCCGGCCGACCGGGACGAACTCCGGTCGGTGTTCGCCCAGGAGCGGTACTCGCTGGACGGCGAGGAGCTGGACGAGGTCCTCGACGTCGTCGCGAAGTACGCTGAGACTGCCGGGCGTGGCTGATACCGGGCCGGCCGGACCGGTCGCGTCGCCGCGCGGCCGACCCCTGTTTTAAATACCGCCTCGCCGTAGGTGGGGACATGAGCGAGTCCGGTGCCGCGTCCGACGCCACGACGGCCGTCGTCGTGGACTTCCTGCCCCGGGGCAGCCCGTCCGACGACAGACCCCAGTACGAGAAGTCGCCGGTCGCCTACGCCCTCGGCGAGGCCGACTTCCGGCTGGTCGAGGTCGCGCTCGCGGACGACGCCGGCGTCAACATCGGCGACCGGGTGCAGATCGATCCCCCGGGGGAGGCCGTCGAGGCCCGCCGGGACGTCGGGTACGGCGACCTCACGAGCACCGCGGAGTCGGAACTCGAACACGCCATCGACCGGATCGTCGACGCCGACACCCGCCGGTTCGTCGACTTCTACAACGACGCCCAGCCCATCACGACCCGGCTCCACGTACTGAACCTCCTGCCCGGCATCGGGAAGAAGCTCCGGAACAACGTCCTCGACGCCCGGAAGCGCGAGCCCTTCGAGAGCTTCGAGGACGTCGAACGGCGGGTCTCGGGGCTGCACAACCCGCGTGCGGTCCTCGTCGAGCGCATCCTCGAGGAACTCCGGGAGGAGGACATGAAGTACCGGATCTTCGCCCGCCGACCCGACGAGTAGCGGTACTCGGAATGGTGAACCATTTAGGAGGCCGCGGCGTAGGCTCCGGCCCGATGCGGGACCCCGACGCGCTGATCGGCCGGGCCGGCGTCCGCGGCGACCCCGACCGCGACCAGCACTTCCTGGTCGACGACCGCGTCCTCGACCGGCTCCCCGGCTACCTCCCCGACGACGCCGACACCGGACACGTACTTGAGGTCGGCGGGGGTACCGGCGCCCTCACCGACCGCCTGCTCGCCGTCGCCGACCGGGTGACCGTCGTCGAACGGGACCCGACGCTCGCGGCGTTCCTCGAGGCGGAGTTCGCCGGGGCGGTCGCCGACGGGACCCTCACCGTCATCGAGGGCGACGCGCTGGCGGTCAAGCTGCCCGCGTTCACCGCATCGGTGTCGAACCTCCCGTACGGCGTCTCCTCCGAGGTCGCGTTCAGGCTGTTGCCCGCGCGGCGACCGCTCGTGATAATGTTACAGCGTGAGTTCGCCGAGCGGATGGCGGCCGGTGCCGGCGACGACGAATACGGACGGCTCTCGGTCACGGCCGGCCACTACGCGGACGTCGAGGTCGTCGAGCCGGTGCCGAAGGCGGCGTTTTCGCCCGCGCCGGCCGTCGACAGCGCCGTCGTCCGCACGACGCCGCGGGACCCCGACTACGAGGTTCCGGACGACGACCGCTTTCTGGCCCTGGTGCGGGCGACGTTCACCCAGCGGCGGAAGACCATGCGGAACGCCCTCCGGAACACGGCCCACATCTCGGGGCTGGCCAACCCGGAGGCCGTCGTCGAGGCCGCCGACGAGTCGCTCATGGACGCCCGCCCGGGGACCGTCCCGCCGGCGGCCTTCGCACGCCTCGCCACGATAGCCGCGGAGGTCGAGTCCCGATGACGGGGCCCGTCCGCCCCGCAGTGACACGCCGTCGCCCCGACTGTGGCCCCGACGCAGGGACCGCCCCTCGATCAGGAACCGCCCCTCGATCGACGACCGCGCACGCGAGCCGCCGGTGTCCACACCCTACCACGAGCGGCCCGGGACCACCCGTCGCCGGCGACCCGACCGCGCCGCGGCCGCCCGTCACGAACGGAGTCGACCCATGGCGCTGACGGCCCCGACCGCGCTTTTCATCCCCTGGTACTGGGAGGCGGTCCAGTGGCTTCAGGGCCTCCTCGACACTCGGGCGAAGATGTACCTCGCGACGGTGGCGCTTCCGGTCAGCTTCGTCGTCGCCGTCCTCGTGATCTACCGCGGCGGCAGGCCGTTGAAGCGGCGGTTCACCGACGAGCTGGTCGAGATCGCGCGGACGTTGACGATCATGTTCGTGGCGCTTTTCGACGCCGTCCTGTTCGTCATCATCTGGCGGCGGTTCGGCGCGACGACGGACGAACTCGACGCCTTCGGCAGTCTGCTCGTCCCCCGCGCCGAGACCGCGGTGAACCTCTACATCGCCTTTATCGCCCTCCTCGGGACGTACATGTTGACCCGGGTGACGAAGCGGCTGATCCGGTACTGGTCCGAGAACGAGCGGATCTCGCCCCACCAGCGGGAGCTGGCCCACCACCTGACACAGATCACGCTGTTTCTCGTCGCCGTCGGGTTCATCTTCGTGCTGTTCGGCCTGGAGGCCACCGACCTGTTCCTTGGGGCCGGGGTGCTGGGCGTCGTCCTGGGACTGGCCGCCCGGAAGACGCTCGCGAACGTGCTCTCCGGGCTGATCATCCTGTTCGGCCGGCCGTTCGAGGCCGGCGACTGGATCAAGGTCGGCGACCGGGAGGGCATCGTCACCGACATCACCGTGTTCAACACCCAGGTCCGGACGTTCAACGAGGAGCACCTCCTCATCCCGAACGACCGGGTCACCGACCAGGAGGTCATCAACTACTCGAAGACCGAGCGCCTCCGGCTGCAGACCGACGTCGGGATCGACTATGACGACGACATCTCCAAGGCGGCGACCATCGCCAAGCGCACGATGGAGTCCTGCGAGACGGTCGCCGACTCCCCGAGTCCGGACGTGATCCTCGAGTCGTTCGGGGACTCGGAGGTCCTGTTGCGGCTCCGGTACTGGATCACCCGGCCGACCATCCAGCACAAGCTCAGCGCCCAAAACGAGGTCATCGAGGGCGTGAAGGCGGCCTTCGAGGAGGCCGAGGTCACGATCCCGTTCCCCCAGCGGGAGCTCATGGGCCGCGAGGCGACGGACGGCCTCCGGGTCGCGCCGTCCGAGGAGGCCGTCGCGGCCGACGACGACCGGCTGGAGCGGGCGGTCAGTGCCGTCCGCGACGCCGACGCGGCCGGCGCCACGGCGGTGAGCGAACCCGTCCATGCGGAGTACGCCGGGGGCGACGCCGACGAGGCGGCCGCCGGCGAGACGGCCCAGGACGAACCGGCGGCCGACGACGAGGCCGGCGTCGAGGCCGCCGACGGGGAGCGGACCGAGGAGCCGGTGGAGGCTGGCTCCGCCGGCGAGGACCGGGCCGACGCCGGGGACGCGTCGGCGCGCGACGGCGCCGCGGCCGGTCCGGACGTCGAGGCGTCGGTCGACGTCGACGACCCGGACGACGTCGAGAGCGCCGCCTACCTGGTCGAGGACGACGACGCCGACGTCTCGAGTCCCCATCCCCGGGACCAGGAGGCGGAGATGTACCCCGGCACGATGGACGACAGCCTGAAGGAACC
>PXQY01000117.1:5878-6575 GCA_003021745.1 Halobacteriales archaeon QH_7_69_31 | reverse complement strand
ACGCCAGTGCCATCGCCGCCCGCCACGGCGTCCCCGTCCTGTTGCCCGCGGGGATGACGGCGCTGTCCGACGCCGACGTCGCGGCGCCGGTCCGACGGTTCGAGGGCCGCCTTGGCGACACCGGCTACTTCCTCCGGCCGGTCACCCGGAACCGAGTCTGGCAGGAGTGGGCGCTATTCGACGGCGAGACCCTCGTCGTCGCGGAGTCCGTCGGCACTGCGTCGTACTTCCTGGCGCCGGGCGAAAGACTCGGCGTCTCGCTCGCCCGCCGCCCGGTCCCGCCGGGCGAGACACTCGCGGACGTGAAGCCGTCGCGGGTCCTCTGTGGCCACGGCCAGGGCGTCGGCACCGACGCGGCCGGGGAACTCCGGCGGGCCATCGAGGAGGCCCGACGCACTGCTCCGAGAATGTACCTCCGCCACGGGCCGACGCTCGTCCGGACGATGCTCTCGGCGACGCTCGGGTGACACAGCCGGCCCCGGAGGGTCCGCCGGCGGGGCAGAGAGCACGGGGCGATGGCGGACGGCTCTGGGGGGATGGTCTCGGCCGGCGCAAGCTACAAACCCCGCCGCCGGCTACGCCCGAGCATGTCCGCGGACGCCGACCACCGTCGCCTCGTCATCGCCGGCTCCGGGATCGCCGGACTCACGGCCGCCATCTACGCCGCGCGGTCCAACGACGAGCCGCTGGTGCTGGA
>PXQY01000117.1:0-5750 GCA_003021745.1 Halobacteriales archaeon QH_7_69_31 | reverse complement strand
GCGTCCGCCCGGACCCTCGGCGTGCCCGGCGAGGACGAGCTGATGGGGTACGGCGTCTCGACGTGTGCGACATGCGACGGCGCGTTCTTTCGCGGCGAGGACATGCTCGTCGTCGGCGGCGGCGACGCCGCAAGCGAGGAGGCCGCGTTCCTGACGAAGTTCGCCGACACCGTCTCCATCGCCCACCGCCGGGAGAACTTCCGGGCGGAGGAGTACTGGGTCGACCGCGTCACCGACCTCGAAGCCGACGGCGACGTCGAGATCATGCGGAACACCGAACTGCTCGAGATCCACGGCTCCCCGGACGACGGTGTCGACCACGTGACGCTGGCGCACCACCCCGAGGGGTACCCCACGGAGAAGCTCGACGAGGACGCGACCGAGACCTACGAGTTGGACGTCGGCGCCGTCTTCCTCGCCATCGGGCACACGCCGAACACCGCTTCGGCGCGGGCGACGTCGTCGATTACCACTACCAGCAGGCGGTCACCGCCGGCAGCATGGGCTGTAAGGCGGCGATCGACGCCGACGAGTACCTCGAGGCGCGCGAGCGCGACGAGCGGGCCGCCGAGGCCGCCGCGGACGACTGATCCGGCCGCCGCACCGGCGCACTCGCCGGGGCCCGTTGGTCCCCATCCCACTATCGGTGGTCGGTCGGCCCGGCGACCGGAAGCGCCTTCCGTGCTGCAACTGAACCGCCGGCGATGGCCGACGAGACCGTCACGCTGTCCATCGAGGGCGACGCGGAGACAGACGAGGTCACGCTGCCCGTCGGAATGTTGGATCTGCTGCGGGAGGCCGACGAGTCGGACGCCGAGGTCGTCGGGGACCTGGCACTTTTCTCCTGTGCCCAGCGGATTCACGCGACGGTCCACCACGCCGAGGGCGGCGACACCGAGCGGTACCGGGCCATCGAGGAGCGGACGATGGCGCTGTTCCAGGAGCGCTTCGGCGCCACCTATGGTGAACTGACCGGCCACGACCACTGAAGCCGCTCGTCGGCATCCGATCCGGCTATCCGTCCCGGACGGTCCACTCGAGGAGGACGCCGTCGTCGACGCGCTCGACCGAATCGAGGGAGAGGCCGGGGAACTCCTCGATGAACCCCTCGCCGTCGGCGAGCGTCGGTGCGTCCCGACCGCCGATGACCAGGTTGCCGACGTACGTCGAGAGTTCGTCGACCACCCCGGCTTCGAACAGCGAGAAGATCAGCTCGCCGCCGCCCTCGACCAGGAGGTGCTCGACGCCGTCGGCGGCCAGGGCCTCGAACGCGGCGGTGAGGTCGACGCGCTCGCGGCCGGCCGTGACGAGGGTCGCGCCGACAGCCGTCAGTGCGTCCCGGTTCGCTTCCGACGCGGCCTCGCTCGTCAGCACGTACGTCGCGGGGTCGCCCAGGAGGACGGCGGCGTCGGGCGGCGTGCGGCAGCGGGAGTCGACGACGACGCGGGCCGGCGGGGCCGCGTCGGGCCCGTGCACGTCGGCGCGGTGTGGCTCGTCGAACCGGGTGAGCGAGGGGTCGTCCGACAGTACCGTTCCGACGCCGACGGCGACGGCATCGGCCGCAGCGCGGCGGCGGTCGACGCGGGCGAAATCCGACTCGCCGCTGATGGCGATCCGGTCGCGGCGCCGCGAGGAGAGCTTCCCGTCGGCGCTGACGGCGGCGTTGACGGCCACATGCATACCGGGCGTGGGGCCCGCGACGACTAAAACCGGTCGGGCCCACGGGATCCGGCACCCCATCGCAGGTGGCCGGACGTGGCGCCGGCGGCCCATTGCCGGTGGCCGGACGTGGCGCCGGCGGCCCGTTCAGCCCCGGAGTGCGGCCACCGGCCGGAGCGGGAGCGGAACGTAGTCTGCGGTCGGCCGATACCGGGCGAACAGGAGGCTGTTGGTCATGACGGAGACGCTCGAGGCGGACATCGCGGCGCCGGCCAGCGCCGGGTTCAGGAGGCCGAGCGAGGCGATGGGGATCAGCGCGGCGTTGTAGGCGAACGCCCAGAACAGGTTCTGCCGGACCTTCGCGATGGTCGCCTCCGAGACACGAATGGCCGTGAGGACGTCGGCCGGGTCGGACCGCATCAGTGTCACGTCGGCGGACTCGATGGCGACGTCGGTGCCGGAGCCGATGGCGACGCCGACGTGGGCGGCGGCGAGCCCCGGCGCGTCGTTGACGCCGTCGCCGACCATCAGCGCCCGGGTGCCGTCGCCCTCGATGTCGTCGACGACGTCGGCCTTCTCCCCGGGGAGCACCTCCGCCCGGACCCGGTCGTCGGGGATGCCGAGGTCGTCGGCGACGGCGGCGGCGGTCCGCCCGTTGTCGCCGGTCACCATGTGGACGTCCAGGCCGCGGTCCTGGAGCGTCGCGACCGTCCGCCGGGCGCTCTCACGGACCGTGTCGGCCGTCGCGAGCACGCCGATGACCGCCCCGTCGAGTGCGACGAGCATCGCGGTCTTGCCTGCCGACTCCAGGCGGGCCATCTGCTCGGCGGCGGGCTCGGGGTCGACGCCGTTCCGCTCGGCGAGCGCGCGGTTGCCGACGACGACCTCGCCGTACTCTGTGGTGGCCTCGACGCCCTTCCCGGGCACGTTCTCGAAGGTCTCCGGCTCGCCGACGTCGAGGTCTCGTGCGGTGGCGCCGGCGACGACGGCCTCGCCGAGCGGGTGTTCCGAGCCGGACTCGGCCGCGGCGGCGACCTCGAGGACGAACGACTCGTCGATCGCCCGTTCGGCCGCGACGCCGCCGTCGGGGGCCGCGGCGGCCCCGCCGTCGGCGCGGCCGTTGACCACCGCGACGTCGGTCAGTTCCATCTCGCCGGCGGTACAGGGACAGGCGACGAGCACGGCGGAGGCGAACACGATGACGGCGAACTCGAAGACGGGCACGCCGCCGACCGGGCCGCCCCCGACCGGCGACCACAGCGGCAGCGCGGTCGCGACCGCGGACAGCTGCTCGGGGAACAGGAGCCACAGTGCGGCCCAGAGGACGGCGTTCGCGATGACGGCGGTGACGAAGTACCCGGAGACGACGTCGACGAGCCGCTGGACGTCGGGCTGGCGCGACTGGGCCTCCTTGACGCGCCGGACGATCTGCTGGATGGCGGTGTCCTCGCCGACCTTCGTGGCCTCGACGAGGAGGACGCCGTTCTCGTTGACCGTCGAGCCGACGACCTCGTCGCCGGGTTCCTTCTCCGCGGGCACCGATTCGCCGGTCACCATCGACTCGTCGACGGCGGACTCGCCCTCGCGGACGATCCCGTCCGTCGGAACCCGTTCGCCCGGCCGGACCTTCAGCCGGTCGCCGACCTCGACCTCGGAGAGGGGGACGGTCTCCTCGGTGCCGTCGCGGAGGACGGTCGCCTCGTCGGCCTCCAGCCGGAGCAGCTCCCGGAGGGCCTCGGAGGCCCGCGCCTTCGATCGGGCCTCCAGCCAGTTGCCGAGCGTGATGAACCACAGGATGAACGCGACGGCCTCGAAGTACAGGCCCGCCGGGACGTCGAACACGAGGACGGCCGTACTGAACGCGTAGCCGGCCGAGGCCCCGATGGCGACCAGCGTGTCCATGTTCAGCGAGCCGTTCCGGCCGGCCGTGTAGGCGCCGACGAGGAACTCCCGGCCGAGCGTCGCCATGAGGACCGTCGCGATCGCGAACTCGATCCAGCCGAGCGGGACGCCGGCCACCGTCTCCGGGCGGGCCAGCGGCGTCACCATCGCCGCCATCAGGTAGACGAACGGCGCCGTCAGGACGAGGCCGCCGAGGACGAAACGGCGCTGCTTCCGGAGTTCGCGCTCGGCGGGGGAGCCGCCGTCGGGGCCCTCACTTTCGCCCTCCCGGACCGGCTCGTAGCCCGCCCCCTCGATGGCCCCGTAGGCGGCCTTCAGCGAGAACGGCTCGGGGGTGTACTCGACGGTGGCCTCGTCGGTCGCGTAGTTCACGTCGGCCCGGACGACGCCCTCGAGGTCGCCGAGGGCGGCCTCGACCGTCTCCGAGCAGTTGGCACAGTGCATCCCGGCGATCTCGATCGTGCGCTGTTCGATCCGTGGCTCGTAGCCGACCGACTCGATCGCCTCGTGGACGTCCGACAGCGACGCGCGGTCGGGGTCGTACGCGACGGTCGCGTCGTCGGTCGCGTAGTTGACCGTCGCGGATTCGACGCCCTCGACCGACTCGACGGCGTCGGCGATCGTCTCCGCGCAACTCGAACAGTGCATGCCACCGACCTCGAGTCGCTCCCGACTGCTCATATGTTACTGTACGGGACCCACGTTGAAGCGGTTTATCCCTTCGACAGCCCACGGGACCAGGACGGAACACGTCCGAATCGAAACCTCGACCCAAGCATCGGTTCAGTATCTCGCAACTACTCGTGGGCCCGCTGGGAAACCGCGTCCGCCGGGAATCCCGTCCTTATAAACCCGCGGCGGGCCGAGGGCGCCCATGGGCGAGTCAACGCCACCCACGCGCTGGCGCCGGCGGGACCGCGGCCGCTCAGGCGTACGGCGGCTGGCTGTCCGACACGTCGAACTACGAGGCGACACAGGATCACACGGGCGAGTCGGCGGTGACGGTCGCCGTCGGCGCCGGCGAGAACGGCCAGCTGTTCGCCCCGCCGGCCATCCTCGTCGACCCCGGGACGACGGTCACCTGGGAGTGGACCGGCGAGGGCAGCGGCCACACCGTCACCCACGAACCGTCGGCCGAGGACACGGAACCGGCCTTCGGGAGCGACGAAAAGGAGGCGGCGGGCGAGACGTTCCAGTACACCTTCGAGGCGGAGGGGGCGTTCCGGTACTACTGTCAGCCCCACCGGTCGGTCGGCATGAAGGGCGTCGTGGCCGTCGGGTCGACCGACGACGAACTCGTCGAGCCCGCGGCCGGCGCCGGTGACGGTGCGAGCGCCGGCAGCGGGCTCCAGTCGGGCGCCGACCTGGCGGTGCTGGCCGGCGCGGTCGGCCTGGGGGCCGGGCTGGTACTCGCCGTGCTCTCGGCGACCGACCGGCTCGGCGACGCGACCTGACGTGGGCCGCCCGGCTACTCGAGCCCATCGGCGTACTCGTGGGTATAATAGCCACCGATCTGATAGCCGACCGTAGCGAGGGCGACCCCGGGGGCTGCGAGTATCCAGTCGGTGAGTATCCGATACTCCGGGATGTTGAGTAGCCTCAATCCAGGCGTTCGGCGTATTCGTAATCCTCCGGTCCCGCTTCCGGTCGTTCCCCGTCGAGTTCGATTTGCCACCCGTCTACGACGGATGGATCGTCAAGTGCGTTCGTGAGCGTGGTTCTGACGCCGAGAACGTCGACCCCGTAATAATCATTCGGGACGCCGTGGAGGTACTGTAAGGCCGTTTCGAAGAGGCTACGCATTCCGTCGTCGTTCTCGAAGTCGGAGTGCTTGTACGCGCCCGCCGCGACTTGCACCATCCCGTGAGCGAATGCGCTTTCGGTGGTCCCGCTCCCGTAGTTGTACCACTCCGATTCGAAGCAGTCGTGTGATTCGTGGAACGCGCCGGAGTTGTACAGCCGAACGCCGTGAACCACCGCCCGCCGAAGGGTGGCGTGTTCCCATTTCCCGGATTCGGCGTTCCACCCGGTCGGGTTCCCCGAGGTCGGTGGGTCCAGGGTGAGGGTCCGCGTGTGGTCGGTCATAAGCTAGTTGCTGGCCGCTCGAACTCGTTTCTTTGACGGTGTGATACGTATACACTCGGCCAGAAATTCTCGAAACAATAGTGGGACGCGTTTCCTTCGCCGGC
>PXQY01000116.1 GCA_003021745.1 Halobacteriales archaeon QH_7_69_31 | reverse complement strand
CCGCGAAATCGTATGGATCCGGAACTTGGTCGAACTCACCGTAGCCGAGCAGCCCGTCGGTGTGGTCGACCTCCTCGACGACGAAGTCGGACTGGTCGACCAGCAGGAGCGCGCCGCCATTCTGGACGTACTGGCGGAGCACCTCCAGCTCCGGCTGTTCGAACGGGTTGGGACAGACCAGCATCACCGCGTCCGGATTCTCCGCCTGGAGGGCGGCGACGAATTGCTCGTTACGCCTGTTCGGGTCGCCTACCTCCGACGATACGATTGAACTGCGGAACTCGTAGCCGCGCTCCTCGGCGTAGTCGACGAATGCATCGATCCGCTCCAGCCCGTAGTACTGGTCGTCCTTGTACTGCTGGTCTAAAGGGACCGGAGATGCCCGACTGGCCACAGGCGAGTTCTCGATGGCGTACTCGTGGTAGAGGACAGTCGCGTCGCCATCCGGTGGACGCCCGGTGGTCTCATCGAGCAGGTTGAGCATGAACTCGGCGTTGCCGAACGACCCATAGTCTACGCCCTGCCGGACGGGGAGCCCGCCGCAGCCGACCACGACCCCGTCGCCGACGTTCTCGTCGTCGATCGCCACGAGGGGGATTCCCCGGTCGTCGGGGTACTCCGTCAGCGTGCCGTCGAACTTCGGGGGATCGTTTCTGCCCACACCCGGCGAGAGGGCGTCGACGATAGTGGCGGTCGGCTCCGATCGGACCGCGACGTACTCGTCGTCGAGGTCGGGGGTGAACTCCGTGTCGAGGAGGCCGTTCGCGAAGTAGAACTCCAGCGACTGGATGGCGCCGGCGGTGCTCTGTGAACTGGTTGCGGCGGCAGTGCTACTGACGCTGGCGCCCGTGAGGGTGGCAGCCGTCCCGGCGAGGAGGCTGCGCCGGTCGAGGCGCAACTCTGGTTGTTGCATTACACGATGGCGCTCGCAGAGGGTGGTAATCAAGTTTGTAGCAAAACCTTCCAAAAATATAGTCGAAATATGAGTAATTGAGCTATGTGTCTGCATATATCTCTCTATTCCAGACAATAGAGTGTCGATGGGAGACTAGGAGGAACGGCGAGACGCTGGTATCGACTCAGGCCGGCGGCACGATGTCGGGGTCGGGTCCGGCGGGGCCGCGGCGTGAGCCGTTCGAGTGAACGGCGGCTGGCGAGAGGTGCCGACGAGATGGTCACAGTCGGCATCTCGGCCCCCCGACCCGACGCGACGCGGTCGGGGTCCGGTCTCGTCGCCCGTCCCGCCCGCGAGACGCTGGCGACCTCCTGTTGCCGCGCTGGAGTGCTGCCGGCGAGGAATCGACTCCGACGGCAGGAATGTCGCTCGACGCAGCGACCGTCGCGGGCTGGAGCGACGGCACGTCGGCGCGTTCGGGGAGGACCTTGCGATGAGGCACGACATTGAGCTGTCGGTCGGGGTGGAGGAACGGGAAAAAGGTTATGACAGGTCAGGTCGTCGCCGGTGCCCGAATCAGTTTTCGGGCACCTGGTCGTCCGCCTCGCAGGTGGTCTCGTTGACGAACCCGGGATAGTTCACAACGTCACCGGCGCCTGCTCCCTCGCCGAATTCCCCAAGGATGGGAACACCGCTGTAGCCCCCACCGGCACCCGCACCGGCGGCGGTGAAGGAGCAGCCCTGGGCTGCACCGGCGCCGACCCCAGCGCCGAAGTTCACGCCGGCGACATTGCCGCCAGCGCCGATGTCGTCGACGGACGCGGCGTAGAACGGCCCGTCATCGTCGACCTCGACCACGAACTCGGCGCCAGCCGACTGCCCGGCAGCGTCGACGCCCGAGTCCTCGAAGCCGACCCGCTCGTCGTCTCCGCTCTCATTTACCAGCGGGTCCACGGTGACCGGACCGGCGGTCTGGGTCTCGTTGAGCGTGCTCTCCGCCCCGTCCGGGATGTCGTCGTCTTCCTGCGCCGCAGCAGGAGCGGCCCCGAACAGCGCGAGGCCGATCAGTGCGACAGCCGCAACCATTGCGAACTTCTTCATTGGGTCCTAACACCCAGTTGAGGCAACCGGGAGTTGGAATAAAATCCTTGATATGAGGCATGTGCAGGGGTAATTTGCCACCGATAACCGATTGTTGGTGTACGAGCAAATCTGGACAGAAGCGTACGTCTATAGAGATATACCCACCGTTATTACATGGGTCCTGGGGCCCCGCATCGGGCTGACACCTGTCGGGCTCCCCTCGGGTCATCAGTACTGGCTCGGGTCGGAAGTGCCATCGCTGAGCGGACCAGCGACCGAACAGCCACGCCCCCGCCGGGATCTCGACACGGATGCTGCCCGGCGTCGAGTGCGGCAACCGGCGGTCGACGGGGAGCGATCGAGAACAGAGTGGACGAACGGAGCGCCGCCTGATACTGCCGGACGTAACCACTTGAATAACAGTCCGGTCTCCCGCCGCGTTCGCCCGCACACGTGGAGTATTAGTATCGGCGTTTCGCCTGCTAATACGACCGGGTCGGCTGCAGGTATACTTCGCTCCATGCCTCACCCGCTCCAAGACGTATTTCGAATCGATCGTCGAGTCGAGCGCGGGCTCCCCTCGATACGCCGACTCGGTTCCGCCGTCGTACCGGACGCAACAACCGTACGACCAACCATTATTAGACCGTCGTCGCCCTTCGACCGGTATGGACGGCCAGATCGACGACGAGGAACTGCACGCGCTGTTGGTCGACGACGAGGACGTTCGGGTCGTCGACGTCCGGTCGCCGTCGGCGTTCCGGCAGGGGCACATCCCCGGCAGCGACAACGTCCCGTTCGGGGAGCTGACCGACCGGATCGAGTCGGTTGCCGACGCCGACCGGGTCGTCACCGTCTGCCCGGAGGGCGAGGCCAGCGTCCAGGCGGCCCGGCTCATCGGCTCCTTCGAGGGGTTCTCCGGCCGGGTCGAGTCGCTGTCGACCGGGGTCAGCGGCTGGTCGTACGACCTCGAGACCGACGACGGCGGAGGCGACGACACAGAGGTCGACGGTGAGGAGGCGCCGTTCTGACCGGCGCGGCCGCTCGGTGACGGGACAACGAAACGAAGGGACTCGACGGGCGGTCAGAGAGCGGTCACGCGACGGTGTAGCCCTTCTCGCGGAGGAAGTCCTCGACGCGGCCGAGGTGGTTGCCCTGGAGTTCGATGACGCCGTCCTCGACGGTGCCGCCGCAGGCGAACTTCGACTTCAGGTCGCTGGACAGCGTGTCCATGTCGACGTCGCGGGGGTCGAACCCTTCGATGACCGTTACCTCCTTGCCGTACCGGCGCTCGTCGATGCGGATGCTGATCTCCTGGGACTCCTTGGCGACGTCCTCGCAGACGCAGAGTTCCTCGGGCAGTCCGCACGTCGAGCAGACTTCCGACATTACAGCCCGGGGCTACACGACGGCCGTATTAAACACTATCGGGACCCTCTATCCGCCGTTTGCAGCCGATGCGGCAGCCGAGAGCGGTCCTCGAGGAGGCTCGCCACGAGCGCGGTCGCCTCCCCGGCGTCGGCGTCGTCGACCCCGTGGCCGTAGCGGGCGCGCTCGTAGAGTTCGCCGACCCGGCGGGCCCGGTCGTCGCTGCCGGCGAGGAACGACCGCGCGGTCTCGCCGGGCCGGCGGTCGCGGCCGGCCCGTTCCTCCAGGTGGACGACCCGGTGGAACGCCCCGACCACGACCGCCTCCGGTGACCCCGTCGGCGGCCGTCGCAACCACACCGCCCTCGAGAGCCGGCGGTCGACGCCGGTGCGGCGGCCGACGGCGGCCATCCAGGCCACGAGGAGCAGCCCGAGACCCGCCTGCTCCCGGGTGGGCAGCGGGAGGGTCGGGACGGACGGGCCGCCCTCGTCCACGCCGCCGCCCGGCGTCGGGCTCCGCTGGATGCCGCCGGGGCCGAGGACGCCGGGGCCGGACTCGTCGTCGGCGGTCACGGTCGGTTCCGGTGCCGGCGTCCCGCGGTCGTACGTCGAGGTCAGCGAGTCGTTGGTGTCGACGGCGGCGCTGTCGTTCTCGCGGGCGTCGGCCAGCTGCCGGCGTTCGGTCCGCTCGCGGGGCGCACTCGGCGTGGGGTCGAACCGGATCCAGCCGTGGCCGGGGACGTAGACCTCGACCCAGGCGTGGGAGTTGTAGCCGCGGACGACCCACTGGTCGGCCCCGACCTGCTGGCCCGGCGTGTATCCGACCGCGAGCCGCGCCGGAACGCCCTGGCTCCGGAGCATCGTCACCATCGTGGTCGCGAAGTAGGTGCAGTAGCCGGCGTCCATCTCGAAGAGGAACGCGTCGGCGACGTCGCCGCGGGGTCGCTCGACGGACGTGGAGTAGTTCTTCTCGTTCTCCAGGTAGCGCTCGACGACGCGGGCGGTGTCGTAGGGGTTGTCGGCGTTGGCGGTCAGCCGGTCGGTCCGCTCGGCGACCCGGTCCGGGGTGCTCCCCGGGAGCTGGGTGTACCTGTTTTCGACGGCCTCGGGATAGTCCGTACCGGCCGCCCGCAGCTCCGCCGGCCGCGCCGTCGGCCGCTGGCTCTCGACGGTGTAGGACTCGCCGGCCCGGAGCGGGCTGGCGGGCTGGAGGTCGCCGGCGGGCGTCACCCGGACGGGGACCGGCACGTCCCGGATCGCGGTCGGTCGGTTGGCGGCCGGGAGCGTCGCAATGGAGGTCTCGGCGGTGTAGGTCTGGGTGAGTTGCGTGCTCCGGCCCGGCGGCCCCCGGAGGCTCCCCTCGTAGCCGCGGAGGTCGCCGGTGCGGACCCAGCCGCCGCCGGTGTAGCGGTCGTAGGTGCCGACGCGCCAGTAGGACGGGTCGTCGGCCTCGACCGTGTACCGGACCGCCGGGGTCAGTTCGACCGCCCCAGTGACGGCGATGCTGTCGCCCGCGTACACCAGGCTCGACTCGACCGTCGACGTCTCGCCGCCCACGCCCTCCGTCGAGACGACGGCCTCGGAGGCCCCCGGGACCGCGCCGACGAAGAGCGTCACCACCACCATCGTCGACAGCACCAACAGGAGGCCGTCCGCGTTCCGCACCCGTTCGCCGCGGCGGTCGCAGTCGCCGAACGCGACCGCGAGGGTCACCCCCACGACGCCGGCGAGGGTTGCGGTCGTTCCGGCGTCCCCGGTCAGCACCACCATGCCCAGCGCCAGGCCGGCGACGCCGCTCGCGGCGACGTACCGGCGTCGGGCGGCGAGATAGGTCGCGAGGAACACCGGCGCGGGCGCCGCGGCCAGCGCCCACACGTCGGCGTTGACGATCCGGAGGATCGACAGCCCGGCCAGGAGCGCGACCGCGTCGTCGATCATCGGCCCGAAAAGTGCCAGGAACCCGAAGCCGCCCGGGAGCGACGAGACGTACACGTACATCCCGCCGAGGAAGGCGGCGACGCCGAGCGCCGCCGCGGTCCGCGGGCGGATCGCGCGGGCGAGGGTCGTCCCGACGACCGCCGCCACGCCGACGACCACGTACAGCGGGGTCGGGTCGCCGGTGATCACGAGGATCCCGCGGAGTACCGAGAGGAACGCGACGAGCGCGAGCACGATGCCGGCGAGCGCGACGGCCCGGGCGACCGGGGGATCCGCCAGGACCTCGCCGAGCTCTGCTCGGAGGCGGGCGGGGTCGCGGACGCTCACGCGACCACCTCCGGGCCGCGGCGGTCGCCCACGACGCCGGCGAACGCCAGGTCGCGGTCCGACAGCGACACCGTCGTCTCCTCGCCGCGGGCGACGACGCGGACGTCGGCGGCCTCCGCCTCGGCCGGGTCCAGGAACCCGTGGTCGGTCACCGCGAGCAGCCGGAGCAGGCCGGTCGCGGCCCCGGGGCGCGCGACGCACCGGCCCCCGGGAACGGCGACGCGGACGGGCACGCCGGCGTCCTGGAGGAAGGCGGCGACGCTGGCGACCGCAGAGGCCATCGCGTCGGCGCCGCCCGGTGCCGCCTCCCCGACGACGGTGACGGCCTCGGCCTCGGTGGCGCTGTCGTACTCGGCGACGAGGAACTCCTCGGGCTGCCGCTTCGCGCTCGCCCGCCAGTGGATGTCCCGCCGGGTGTCGCCGTGGCCGAACTCCCGGAGCCGGTCGAAGGAGACCGGTTCGTCCCCGCGGCCCCGCCGGACGACAGTCGAGAGGTCGCTGCCCTCGACGCGGTGGACGTCCGGGTAGACGAGCGCCGTCCCCGCGCTCCCGGCCGCCGTGCGGACCGCGAACAGACCCAGCGAGTCGGTGAGCCGGCACCGGGCGGGCCCGAGGGCCTGCTCGCCGCGGTCGAGGAGCCGGACGGTGTAGGCGAACCGGCCGCCGTGGCCGACCGCGGCGGTCGGCGGTGCGTCGACCGCGAGGCCGGTGGCGACCGTCTCGGTCGCCCGGCAGGGGACGTCCGACTCGACCGACACTGTCACCGTCCGCTCCTCGCCGGGGAACCCGGGTTCGGGGACGGTCCGCTCGACCGTGGGCGGTCCCGCCAGGGAGAGCTGACCGGCGCCGGCTGAAAGCGCCACCAGGGCGGGTACGACGACGGCGTTCAAAGAGCGGCTCCCGCCGGTCGCGGCGGCGAGGAACGCGCCGGCGGCGACGAGGACGACGGCCCACCCGCGCCGCGTCGGGCGGACGTCGCGGAGGCGGGGACTCATCCGGCACTCACCCCTCGACCGGGACGGTCTCGAGTGCGCGCTCGAGGACGACCTCGGCGTCGTCGGCGCCCGGGTCGGTGCGCATCCGGTGGGGGAACGCCACCGGCGCGACAGCCTGGACGTCGTCCGGGACGACGTACGACCGCGAGTCGAGCAGCGCCCGGCCCTGGGCGGCCCGGACCAGCGCGATGGAGCCCCGGGGGCTGGCGCCGAGCCGGGCGTGCTCGCGGGTGTAGGCTGCCAGCCGGGTGACGTAGTCCCGGACGGCGTCGCTCGCGGTCACCCGGTCGGCCGTCGCGCGCGCGGCCAGCAGGTCCGCCGCCCGGGCGACCGGCTCGATGGCCTCGATGGCGTGGCTCCCGATGGCGCGGTCGATCACCGTCGACTCCTCGTCGTCGGTGGGGTACCCGAGGTGGAGCTTCAGCATGAACCGGTCCAGTTCCGCGGCCGGCAGGTCGTAGGTCTGCTCGCGCTCGACGGAGTTCTGGGTCGCGATGACGACGAACGGATCGGGGACGGACCGGGTCTCGCCGTCGACGCTGACCTGCTCTTCGGCCATCGCCTCCAGCAGCGCCGACTGGGTCTTCGGCGGCGCGCGGTTGATCTCGTCGCCCAGGACGACGTTGGCGAACACGGGGCCCGCCCGGAACTCGAAGGCGTCGTCCTTCTGGTTGTAGACGTTCGCGCCCGTGATGTCGGCCGGCAACAGATCCGGCGTGAACTGCACCCGGTTGAACGAGCAGTCGAACGACTCCGCCACCGCCCGGGCGAGCATCGTCTTGCCGACGCCGGGCACGTCCTCGAGCAGCACGTGCCCGCCGCCGAGCAACGCGGTCACCAGGTGCTCGATGGCCGCGTCGTTGCCCACGATGACCCGCCGGACGTTCTCGATGACCGCCCGGGCCGTCTCCCCCGCAGCCTCGACGTCCGGCGTGGTCGGCGCGTCCGCCGCCGGCTGTTCCGTCGTGTCGTTCATGAAGGGGCGTACGGGCTCCCAGGACAAGTTCGGCATACGTCTTTCGATAGGCGGATCCAACCCAGTGACATCGTCCGTGCATGGTGGTGGAGCGACGTAAGCATCACGGGGTTTGTGAAATATAGACGCACGTTCGGCCCGGGAGTAGGTTCTCGGCCGCGAGACCGACCCGCTCCACACGCTTCACGTCTCGGACATCTCCGAGACCAAGGCTGACCTCATCGAGCGTTTCGTCCCGTTCGCCGTCGACGGGGCCGGCGGGTTCGGCAACTTTCAGGAGACGGCGACGAAAACGAACTCGCTGGTCGACCGCCTGCGCAACCTGACACTGCCCCGCGTTGCGGACATCGAGGCGAGCCTGGAGAGGTGAAAAGCCTCACTCAGCTTGGCCCATGTTATGCTCCGACCCAGAAAAAGGTCGGTGTACTTACTCGTTAGCGGGCCCGTCCGCGCCGTCTGTCTCGTTCTCGTCTGGGACGGCATTCGACGGCGTTTCAGCAACGGTCCGGACGAACTCGAGAGCCTCGACCCGTTCGGCGAGTGCTTCTGGGTCGACGTCGGCGAGTTCGGCAGTAACCCGACGGACGTCGTCAGCATAGTCGATCTCCACCGGTCCCTGGGAATCCATGCGGAACCGTCGCGGGTTCAGTAATATAGTTCTAGCGGGTGTCACGAGCAGTTTACGAATAGGCCGAGCGAAGTGAGCGGCCGGGCTTTGTCATCGACAGTCACGAGCGCTACGCGCTCGCGAGCCAATCGGAAACTAGCAGCGTCTGTCGACGTTTTTGAGGAGCGGGTAGCGGGCCGCCGGCCCGCAACCGAATGACGTGGCCGCGAAGCCTCCACGCGGACCGACGTGGAAAAAGGTCGGACTGAGAGGGTTTAGGATAGTACGGCCGACAAGGAAAATATCGAGATTGTTAAGAAGGTGGTAGGAGGAGAATAAAGGGTATGTCGAGCCGCGACCCGGAGCAACTGCAAACGGAACTGCGGGACATCGATTTCTCCGGTGATACGGACCAGCTCTCCGAGTTGCGTCACGAGGCCCGCGAGACGGTCGATGCGCAACGGGCGACCCTGGAGGACATCGACACGAAGGCCAGTAGAATCCTCCGACTCAACGTGACCCTTATCGGCATCCTGGTTTCGGTACTCTCCATCGTGACGCAGTTCGGCCCGGAGGCGGAATCGGGCCTCGGGCGAATCGAACCGTTTCTGAACGTCTACACGGAAATCGGTATCGGGGCGTTAGTTCTCTCGACGGCGTTTGCCGCGATGACGTACACTACTTCCGAACTCGATGTCGGCATCAGTTCGGAAAACCTGACCGACCTGTTGAGGGCTGACTTCTCACACGAAGAAACCGAAGAACTGTTGATAAAGAACTACATTATCCGTATCAATTTCAATCGGAGCACGAACGTCAGGAACATCCCACTGTTCCAGCTGACGATACTTTTCATCATTGTTGCTATCGTGTCGTTTGTTCTCGGTCTCTATCGGGGGGTCGTCGGCACTATTCCTGTGTGGCATCTCGGTTCGGCCCTACTGCTGCTCTTGGCTGTCGTCGTCGTGTCGGGAATCGTGAGACAGACGCGACGTGCAATACGTGACCTGCGGGAATGGCGATGACCCAAGCGTTATACTGACAAGACGACTACTACCGTGTATGAGTCGATCCGAAGAAAAGGAACAATCCGATCGGGAGCGGGCCCGCACCAGCCTCCTCGGCGGCGGAGAACGAGTCGCAAAGGGCCGCCAGCGGGGCGACGAGCACGTCGAAACCGGCGATAGCTAATCCCGGGTACTGTAGCTTATGACCCGGATCGTCCTAGACCCCGACCACAGTGACGGTGCACCGACCGTCGAGGGAACGGGTATCAGGGTCTGGAACGTCGCGAGTGCCTACGAGCACAGCGGCTACTCGCCGGACGAAATCGTGGACCTTTACCCAGCGTTGACGCTTTCGGACGTCCACACGTCCCTGGCGTACTACTACGCGAATATCGAGGAATTTGGAGAGCGGGGCGGCGATGCCGCGGCGATGGGGCAGGCCGGGTGAGGCCCGTATCCATCTGTGGCGGACGGTCCGTGCAGCCGGCCGGGTCGATAGAGATACGAACGGAGCAACCGGCACGTTCAGCACCGTCGCTCCCCGGTCGAAAAATAACCGCGAAGTACAGTTCGGTCGCGCGGGGCGACGTGTGCTTCCTGGCTACGAGCGGGCCTTACAGGCGCGTGACGTTGGTCGCGCGCGGACCCTTCTCCGCTGTCTCGATGTCGAACTCGATCTCCTGACCTTCCTCCAGGTCGGGACCGCCGACGTCTTCCATGTGGAAGAACACGTCTTCGTCCGCATCGTCAGTCGAGATGAAACCGTAGCCGCCAGTGTCGTTGAAGAAGTCGACTTCTCCGTTCGCCATTGCGTTTCGGGGGAAGCGACTGGCACGGTTAAGGGTTCCGAACTCATCTTCGTCGTGATACGTCCACATACGCGGCCGAGAAAACCCCCGGAATGGGAGCCGATGGAGGTCCTTCACCACGTCTTACACGAAGGACATACCAGCTTTCGGTCATCACGCCAGCGGCGGGTCACCACCGCGCCGCACCGCGCGCAGCCCGCCCCGTCGGCCGACCAGGCGAACGTCGACACGGGCTGGTCCGGCGGTGCGTCGACGTCGTCCGGGTCCGCGTCGGCCTCTTCCGGACCCGTGTCGGTTCCGGTAGCTTCGGCCGTGGCGGCCGCCTCCCGGATGTCAGCGTCGGGGGCGTCGCCGGCGTCGGGGGCCGGCTGCTCGCTCGCGCCGCCGTCACCGCGGTTGGGCTCGCTGGGTTCGCCCCGGCCGCTCGCGGCGCCGTCTCCGCCGACGAACTCGTCGAGCGAGGTCTCCCGCATGGGCGACCCACGGCGCCCTGCGGCTTATATCGCCCGGGACGGACACACCCAAGTGGGTGGCCCCAGACTCTCCGGTATGGCGGAAGTCGAGATCGTCACCGGCGTCCGGGCGAACACGGTCGGGCTGGTCGAGCGGTTTCTCGAGATCGCCACCACCGACCCCATCGCCGCCCTCATGCTCCTAACCGGGACGCTCCTCGTCGCTGTCTCGATGGCCGTCTTCGGCGTCCTGAGCGTCGGCGGCGTCATCTCCTGGCTCACCGACGCGGTACCGACTCCCGGAGGACCGAGCCGGCGAGCCCGATAGCCGACTCCAGGTCCGGGCCCAGCGGCGCCCCCACCACGAGGCTGTCGGCGTGCTCCAGCACCGCCGCCACCCGGTCGCCGACCGTGGCGGGCGTCCCGGCGATGGAGAACGCGTCGACCATCGCGGGAACACCCCATAGCGCGCGTCGCCGAGCTTGGCGAGCGCGCCGAGGCCGAGGGCTTCGACGCCGTCTTCGCCGCCTCGCCGTCCTCCGCGACGGAGACCGACGCGTAGGCCACGAAGTCGAACGCGCCGCGGTCGTCGGGGCGGTCAGTTAGGCCCTCCTCGACGCGGTCGGCGGCCCACGCGAGGTCGCGGGGATGGGAGCCGTTGTAGAGCACGCCGTCGGCGTGTTTCGCTGCCATCCGCGTCATGTGGGGCCCCTGCGCGCCGACGTACACCGGCACGGACCCGATCGCGTCGGCGAAGTTCAGGCCGGCGTCGCGGGCCAGGAACGTTCCCTCGTGGTCGATCCGCTCGCCGTCGAACAGCCGCCGGGCGACCCGCATCGACTCTACGACGCGACTCAGCGGTCGCTCGCGGTCGTACCCGAGGTTCGACAGCGTCGAGCGGTCCCCGGCGCCCAGGCCGAACACGGCACGACCGCCCGAGGCCTCCTCGAGCGACGCCACCCTGGCGGCGAGTGCCACCGGGTGGGTCTCGTAGGGGTTGGCGACGCCCGGGCCGACGGCGACGTCGTCGGTCCGGCGGGCGACGCGGTCCAGGGCGATGAACGGGTCGCGGTTGTTGTAGTGCGAGGAGGCGAAGACGGCGTCGAAGCCCTCGGCCTCGGCGCGCACGCCCAGGTCGGCGACGCGCGCTATGGGGCGTTCCGGCGTGAGTTCGAGTCCGATCATCCGATGGGGTGGCCGTGACGGACTGTTTCGGCACCGACCGCCTTACAATCGGGGCATACAGGCAAACGGCCCGGCTATCCGTCGTCGAACGTCCACTCGCCGAGCGCCTCCCGGACCAGGTCGTCGGCCGGCTCGCGGAACAGGTTCTCGCTGCCGTCGTGGTCGCCGAACGCCCAGTCGCGCACCACGACCGCGGGGGTGCCGCCCGCCCCTTCACCGGCGACGAGGTTCGCGGTCGCGGCAAGTTCGTCGACGACGGCCTGGACCGTGACGCCGAGTTCGCGGCCGTGGCGATCGGCCTCGCCGCGCCAGTCGCGGGCGGCCGGCATCCCGTGCCACCCGACGGCGACGCCGCGCTGGCCGTACCGGAACGGCCGCCCGGAGGTGTCGGTTACGACCACCGGGACGCCGAGGGTCTCCGACAGCCGCCGGGCCGACGCCGAGGGCTCTGCGGGCAACAGGAGCAGGTCGGCGTCCGGCACGTTCGAGCGGTCGATGCCGGCGTTCACCGTGACGTGACCGAAGTGCATGACGGCGAGGAGGAACGGCGCCTCGGTGAGCAGCTCCTCGCTCTCCGACAGCACGGCCTGGGCGAACCGCGGGTCCTTCTCCTCGCCCGTGATGGCCTCGAGCCGATCGGCGATGGCATCGGCCCGCTCGCCTGCCGGGAACGCCTCGAGGTCCGCCGTGCGGCCCTCCGCCTTCGAGACGACGGTGCTCGCGACACAGAGCACGTCGCCGTCCCGGATGTCGACGCCCTCGTCGACGAGTGCGGCGAGGTCCTCGCCCGCCCGGACCTCCGGCAGCCCCTCGACGGCGAACGCCTCCATGCCCGGGGGTGGACCCGTCCGGGTGAAAAGACTCGCGGTCGTCAGGTCCGGCCGCCCTCGGCCGGCGCCTGCGGTCACTCCCGCCTGACCGTTACGTCGACGGCGCCGTCCGCGACCCGTGCTACCATCAGTGTCGCCTCCTGGGCCGGCCACGCGCCGGTCGCGCTCCCGGGGTTCAGGAGCCGGGCGCCGTCGAGGCGGGTGTCGAGGATGCTGTGGGTGTGGCCGGCGACGCCGACGGTCGGCCGGCCGGCCGCCCCGTGGTCGTCGAGGACCGCCGCCACCCGGTCCTGGTAGCCGGCCTCGGGGCCCGTGCCGTGGGTGACGACGAACCGGACGCCGGCGAGGTCAGCGGTCGCCACGCCAGCGAGCCCGTAGTCGCCGTCGGTGTTCCCCCGGACCGCGGTGAGGTCCTCGGCGACTTCTTTGACTGTCTCGTATGCCCGCCGGGAGTCGAAGTCCACCGCGTGGATCACGTGGTCGGCCTCCGCGATGGCCGTCCGCACCCAGTCGGGGATCGCCGGCGCCCGCGAGGGCACGTGGGTGTCGCTGCAGACCGCGACCTGCATACCGGTCGGTGGGCGCCCCGGGAGTATAACCACCTCGGCGCCCTCATGTCGCCATGGCGCCCCGCGACGTCGTCACGTGCGTTCTCCGCCACGGTACCGACGTGCTTCTGGTCCGCCGACGCGACGCCGTCGACTCCGACCGTGGCCGGTGGGCCGGCGTCTCCGGCTCCGCCGCCGGCGCCGACCCCGAGGCCGCGGCCCGCCGGGTGATCGACCGGACCGTCGGACTGCTGGACGCCGCCACGCTCGTCCGGTCGGCCGACCCATTCACCGCCCCGGCGCAAGACCGCGGCACCGCGCGGCGCGTCCACCCGTTCCTCTTCGACTGCGGGGCGACCGACGTCGAATCGAGCGATGCGGTCGGTGCCCACGAGTGGGTCCAGCCCCCGACGATCCTCGAGCGGGACACCGTCCCGGACCTGTGGCCGACCTACCGGGCCGTCGCCCCCTCAGTCGACTCCGTCGGGAGCGACACCGACCACGGATCGGCCTACGTCTCCCTCCGTGCGCTGGAGGTCCTCCGGGACGCGGCCGCGGATGCTGCCACGGACGACCGGACCGCCGCCGAGCCGGATGCCGCCACCGGCATTCTCGAGACCGCCGCCGACCTCCGAACCGCCCGACCTGCGATGGGCGTGGTCCGGACCCGCATCGATCGGGTGCTGGCCGACGCCGACCCGGCCCCGGCCGCGCTCCGGGACCGCGCGGCGGCGGCCTGCGACAGGGCCGTCGCCGTCGACGACGAAGCGTCCGCCGCGGCCGCAGACCGGATAGGCGACCGCGTGCTCACGCTCTCGCGATCCGGGACGGTGCTGTCGGCGCTCCGCCGCGCCGCGCCGGCGGCGGTCTTCGTCGCCGAGTCCCGGCCGGCCCGCGAGGGCGTCGGCGTGGCCGAGACGCTCGCGGCCGACGGCCTGGACGTCGCGCTCTGCGTCGACGCCGCGGTCGCCCACGTCGTCGACGCCGAACGGGTCGACACCGTCCTCGTCGGCGCCGACACGGTCCTCGCCGACGGCACCGTCGTCAACAAGGTCGGCACGCGACCGGCGGCCTTGGCCGCTGCGGACGCCGGCGCCGACTGCTATGCGGTCTGTGCGACGGACAAGATCGTCCCCGAAACCGACATCGACCTCGAGTCCGGCCCGCCCGGGGCCGTCCACGAGGACCCCGAGGGGTTCGCGGTGCGGAACCCGACGTTCGAGACCACGCCGCCCGGACTCATTACCGGCATCGTCACGGAGGACGGGCTGCTGTCACCCGACGACGTCGCGGCCGTCGCCGCCGACCACGCGGCCCGCGAGGCGGCGGCCGACGCGTTCCCCGAGGACCGCTGAGCCTCATTACGGGGCGTTGAGGCGGCCCGGTCCGTACCGGACGCGTCACCGGCCACAGCATGTCCATTCGGGTGCTCGCCGCTCGCTCGCCGACCACCCCCACGGTCCCCGGACGACGTTCAACGACTTCGAGGCGGCCCAGCCGGGCGAGCGGGTCGACTACGTCCTCGCCGGCGCCGCCGTCGGCGTCGACCGGTTCGGCGTCCTCGCCGACCTCGACGACCGCGGCCGGTACCCGTCGGACCACTTTCCCGTCCGAGCGGACCTGACGCTCGGCGAGTGACGTCTCCGGCCGCGGATCGGCGATGCCCCGAACGGCCGGATGTAAAGACACTTGGCCGCAGCGGGGCCTACCCTCTCACGATGGTGCGGCATCCGTCGCCCGACGCGGAGCCAGTCACTCGCCCTGCCATGGTCGCTCCGCACCTCGCCCCACTCGACGGTCGGGGGGTGGCGGGCTGACGCATGCCGGATTACATGACGATCGTCGCGATCGCGTTCGTTGCCCAGCTCGCGGTGCTGCCGGGCGAGAAGGTCCAGTTCATCATCGCCGCGCTCTCGACCCGGTACCACCCGCTCGGCGTCGTCGCCGCGGCCGGCGTCGCCTTCGCCGGCTGGACCGCTCTCGAGATCTGGGTCGGCAGCGCCCTCCAGACCGCGCTCCCGACGGTCGCCATCGATGCGTTCACCGCCGCGCTCTTCCTCGCGTTCGCCGTGCTCCTGGCGAGGTCGGCGCCGAACCCGGGCCAGGACGTCGGAACGGTCCCGGACGGCGTCCTCGCCGAGGTGGACGACGTCCGGCTGCCGGTCGTCGACCGGGCGGTGCCCGACGCCCTCGGCGGCTACCTGCCCATCTTCGTGCTGATGGCCGCCGGGGAGGTCGGCGACAAGACCCAGCTCGTCACGATCGGCCTGGCCGCCCGGTACGGCGCCACCTCGGCTATCTGGGTCGGCGAGATGGCGGCGGCTGGACGCGGTGCTCGCGATCCTGACCGGCGTCTCCGTCTGGGAGACCGCCGTCCGGTGGGTCGTCGAGGTCCTCGTCGCCGCGGTCTGACGGGGTCGGCGAGTGGATGCGTCGGTCCGGCGGGACGCCGACACGGCGGCCGAACCGTTTTACGCGCGCCACCTCCGTGTGCAGTCATGTCCACGCACGTGGCGGTCGTCGGCGCCTACGGGAGCGCCGGCGTCGCGGCCGCCGAGCGACTGGCCGAGGTGCCGGACCTGGAGCTGACCCTCCTCGACGACGGCGAGCCCGGCGGCGGGCTCTGCATCCTCCGCGGCTGTATGCCCTCCAAGGAGATCCTCTCGGCCGCCGAACACCGGTTCGTCGGCCGGACGGACGACCGGCTCGGCGGTCCGCCCCACGAGGTGGACCTCGAGGCCGTCGTCGACCGGAAGGACGAGCACACCTCGTCGTTCGCCGCCCACCGCCGGGCTGCCGTCGAGGCCCTCGCCGAGCGGGACGACGTGACGTTCGTCCACGACACCGCCCGATTCGTCGACGGCGAGGGGACGGGGGCCACCGACGGGAGCGGCGACCCCGACGCCGGTGCGGCGCCCCGCCTCGCGGTCGGCGACCGGACCCTCGAGCCGGACTACGTCGTCCTCGCCACCGGCTCGCTGTCCGTCGTCGAGCACGACGCCCGTCCGCTCGACGAGGCCGACGCCATGTTCGGCGACGCCCTGCTCGCGTACTACGAGGAGCAGTTCGACGTCGACGTCCTCACCCACACCCACGAACAGCGGCTCGAACCGACCGACGACGGTGGCGTCCGCCTGCACGTCGAGCGCGACGGCGACCCGGACGTCCTCGAGGCCGACCAGCTCTTCGCGTTCACGGGTCGGCGGCCGACGCTGGACGCGCTGAACCTCGAGGCGACGTCGCTGGAGCCGGTGGGCGGCTGGGTCGACGACACCATGCAGACGGTCGACAACGACCGCGTCTTCCTGGTCGGCGACGCCAACGCCCGCGAGCCGATCCTCCACGTCGCCAAGGAGGAGGGCCACGTCGCCGCCGAAAACGTCCGCCGGCACCGCGACGGCGAACCCCTCGAGCCCTACGTAAACGTCCCCCACCACGTCGTCTTCTCCGGCCTCGGGGTCCTCCCGTTCGTTCGCGTCGGCCACTCGGCGGCGAGCGCCGAGACCACCGGTCTCGACCACGTCGTGGTCACGCGCGAGGCGGCGGACGACGGGGTGTTCAAGACGAAGGACGTGCCCGAGGGCCTGGCCCGGCTCGTGGTCGCCGACGACGGGACGGTGCTCGGCTACCAGGGCCTCCACTACCACGCCGACGTGATGGCGAAGACGATGCAGGTGGTCGTCGAGATGGGGCTGGACGTCCGGGAGGTGCCGGATCGCGCCTACCACCCGACGACGCCGGAGATCCTCGACGGGTTGTTCCGGGACGCCGCCGACGCGCTCGAGGAGTGACGCCCGTCGCCGTCCTTCTCGCTGCCGAGGCGGCGTTTCCGGGATTCGAGTCTACGGCGCGTAGGTGCCCTCCAGGGTGTCCTTCTCGATGATGTGGCCGGTCACGGCGTCGGCGACGTCGTCCCGCGTCGCGGCCGCCGTCAGTCCGAGGTCGGTGTCCAGCGCGTACAGCCTGAACCGGTAGGTGTGCTCGCCGTCCGGCGGGTTCGGGCCGCCGTAGCCCTGCTCGCCGTAGTCGTTCTGGCCCTCGACGGCCGCGTCGGGCGACCACGCTTCCGGGATCGACTCGCGGTCGGGGTCGACGTCCCACACGAGCCAGTGGTCCCAGATGTGGCCCGCCGGTTCGACGGCGTCCGGGTCGTCGACGAGCAACAGCAGCGACGCCGCCCCTTCCGGGACGCCGGATATCGACAGCGGCGGGTTGACGTTGTCCTCGGTGTACCCGTACCGTCTCGGGATCGGTTCGCCGTCGTCGAACGCCGGACTCGAGAGCGTGAGGTCGGTCATGGTGTCTGTCGCGTCGATAGTTGCGCGTCGGTGGCAAAAACACCGGGGACCGTACCCTCCCCGTCCGGTTCCGTGCCGTGTCCCACGCCGTACTCGATATAAACACCCCTCATTTGCGGCCGAAATGAATACCCGGCCGAATCTTCACTGGAGGGGTATGCTACCTGGTGACAACCCGGGTACTGGATCGGACGCGTCGGGTCTTTCACGACGGACGGTGCTCCGCAATGCGGTGGCAGCGTCCGCCCTGGGGACCGCCGGTGCCGCAGGCGGGATGGGGACGGCAGCCGGCGAGGACATCGAGTTCGAGGAGACCGAGTGGGGGTACAAGCGAACCGACTTCGAGTTCGACACGAGTCGTGAATGGCCGACCATCCTCCGGAAGGAGGGCTACGCCGGGGCCAGTCGTCCCGCGCCGAACGCGTACCTCCGGATGTCCGACGATGTCCTGATCGCCCTCCGCATCACCTACGGCCACGGGCCTGACGGGAACTACGCGGAGGTCACCGCATCGATCCGCGGTACCGAGTGTTCCGGGGGTAATTTCGACCTCTACGACCGCCGCCACGCCTGGGACGGCCACGAGATCATCGAGTGGGTCGCAGGCCAGCCGTGGTCGAACGGCAAGGTCGGGATGCGCGGCTGTTCCTTCTCGGCCCAGACCGCGTTCCTCGTTGCCTCCACGCAACCCCCATCGCTCGAGGCGCTGTTCTTCGGGGGCCTCCACGCGGACATCTACCGCGACCTCATCTATCCCGGGGGCGTCCAGAACACGCTCTTCCCGCTGGCGTGGTATCTGTATGGCCCGCATCGGGCCCCGGAGTCGTCCTGGGACGGGCCGATACCCGACGACGAGATCTGCACCCGCCACCAGACGAACCGGTACGGAGCCGACGACCGCCCGAACAACACGGAGTACCTGAAGAACTTCTTCCTGGACCGCACCTACAACGACTGGTGGGCCGCACACGCGGCGATGGCCTACGCGGACAGGATAGAGGTTCCATACTACCAGTATCACATGTGGAATGACCAGGAAACCGGGCCGCGGGCCTCCGTCCTGTTCGACGCGGTCGACCCCGAGCCACGGACCGTCAGGGTGCGGAAACGTTCCGCCGGGGCGGGCCGGCCGCCCGTCTTCGAGCGGCGGGAGGTGATCCCCAAGAAGCTCGTGGCCTCGACCGGCAGTCACTGCTCGCGGGGCTTCGAGAGCCACAACAGGGCGGCCTGGTTCGACATTTGGCTCCGTGACAAACCCGACAGCGAGGGGCTTTTCGAGCACCGCGTCGAAAACTACTTCGAAACCGTCGACATCAGGGACGGGGAGTACACGACGGTAAAGCGGGGCGACGCGTGGCCCTTCGCCGACACGGAGTGGCGTGACCTGTATCTCCGGCCGGACGGGGCTCTCGAGGGGACGGAACCGCAGGCGGCGGACGCCTCCTCCGCGTACCTCTCGGGGGTCCCCCGCGAGAACTGGTTCCACTGGGCGCCGGACGCGACGGACGCGCCCCGGTCGATCCGGGGGCTCCCCGACAGTGTCGGCTTCGAGACCGACCCGCTCGAGGAGGACGTCGTCGTCGCCGGGCCGATCCTCGCGGACCTGTATGCGACCCTCTCCGGGACCGATACAGAGTTCTTCGTCTCGGTCAACGACGTCACGCCGGACGGACGATTGGCGTACGTTCAGCGGGGGTTGCTACGGGCGCAGATGCGAGCCATCGACGAGGACCGCTCGTACTACACCGACGACGGGCGGATGTACCAGCCCTGGCGGCCGTACACGAACCCCCAGCGGGTCGACCCCGGCAGCACCGAGCGGTACCGGATCGAGGTGTTCCCGGTCGGACACGTGTTCCGGGCGGGCCACCGCATCCGCGTGCAGATACACACGCCACCGGTCGTCGACGCGCTCAACGGGTACACCCCCGAACGCGAACCGGGCGTCGTTGCTATCCACCACGATACGACGCATCCGAGCCTGATTCGACTGCCGGTCGTCGACCCCGACGAGCCGGTCGGGGACCCGCCGCAGGCCTGCGGCGTTCCCGGCGGGTTCCCGTGCTCGGACCCGGTGACCGACGGGCGGACCCTCCGGCAGTCGGTGGAGCACGCCGACCAACTCGACGACGAGGCCCTGGATGGCCACGACCTGGACGTGTTCGGCGAGTCGGTGGTCGACCGCCTCGACACCGACACGGGAGGGACCACAACGCTGTTCGACTGACAGCCCCGCCGAACCGAGGGTAGCCGACCCTCGAACCAGGGGGGCGTTGCGCCTCGAGACGCCGGGGAGCCGCAGCCTCGACGCACGTTCGACGATATCCCCGGCGGACTCGGGCACTGTCGAACCCCGGGCCGGTGATATCGACGACCGGCCAGCGCGACCGGGTTGCCGCCTCAGGGCCTGATCTCCGGCATCACCTTGGCCTCGATCTTCCGGAGGTGTTCGCCGACGGTCGTCCGGGTACAGCCGGTCCGCTCGGCGATGTCGTCGTAGGTCGCGTTCCGGGGGTCGTCGTAGTAGCCGAGTGCGATGGCGGCGTCGAGGATCTCCGCCTGCCGGTCCGTGAGTTCGGTGGAGAACCGCTGCAGCCCCGGGTTGTACTCGCCCATCCGTCGGACGTCCACGCGGACCGCGTCGGGGAGCGCCGTCGTCGCCTCCCGGAGGGCGTCCCGCTCGCCGACGAACACGCACTTGACGCCGCCGTCGGCGGTGAACTCCAGCGGCATCTGGAGCACGATGTTGTACTCCTGTGGGATCCGGAGGAGCCGTTCGACGAGCGAACTCGGCTCGATGTGGGCCCACACGAGGGTGTTGTCGCCGATCTCGGAGGTGCTGTACACAAGCGCCTCGAAGTGGTCGTCGACGACCGTCTCGATGTACTCGCGGTGGCCGGCCAGTTCGTACAGCATGACGACAGTGTCGTCCTCGAGGAGGTTTATCTGCTGGATGCTCTTCCGCTCGACGTCCGGGTCGGTCTCGACGAGCTTGTCGACCGGATGAAACCACCCCCGTTTGGGCGTGATGGTGTTTTCGATGTACCGCATTTACCGTGAACGATGTCCGGACCCTGATAAAGCTACCACCGGACGCGTGTGGCCGCCGGACTGTGGCGGCCCGTCACCCTGGAGGCCGTTGTCGGCCTGGCGAGGGCGGCCTGAGCGTCACATCGGAGATCGAGGTCGCTGTACTGTCGGCGCTGGTCCGGCGGAGGGCACGCACACTCGCCGTCGGTGTCCGGATCGCCGCGGTGGGCGACGTAGATCGGCGAGGCTCTCGAAGCGGTCCGGCAACTGCGGGACCGGCCGGGCCTGGCCGGCCTCGGTCTCCCGCGGCCGCTCCCGCCACTGGTCGAGCCGTGGTCGGGGTCGTCCAGTCGGCGTTCGGACGTCCTCGTCAGTCGTCCGCCCGGCCCGCCGCGTGGTCGTGGTCGGCGTCGCCGGCACAGCAGACCGACGCCGACATCTCGCCGTACTGGAGGTCCTGAAGCTGGCTTTCCAGTTCGAGCAACGTCTCCGGACAGGTCCGCTCTTCCGGGGGCGACCGCTCGAAGGGTTCCCGCGGCAGGTCGAACAGTCCCCGGGCGCCGTTCCGGTAGATCGGTGCCGTGTCGGGACCCATGGAGACGGTCTCCTCGTAGGTGCGGTCCTCCAGTTCGCCGTACTCGTCCTCGCGGACGAGGTAGCCGAGGGAGTTCTGCGTGAGTCCCAGGAGGAACCGGTAGTCGCTGTCGGCGATCTCCTCGAGCTGGAGGCCCAGGCGGGTGACCGCCTCACCGGGGATGGTCAGGAGTTCGAGCCGGCCGGCCTCCCGGCCGAGCGAGACGCGGGCGATGGGCGAGTGGATGGCCAGCGGGACCGCGTCCGGGGCCGTGCCGGCGACCTCGCGGACGGCGCGCTCGCCCGCCGGCGAGACGCCGCCGACGGCGCCCGCCACCGTCGAGGCGGCGGTTCCGCTCGGCGTCTCGCCGTCGTAGTACGGCCGAAGGAACCCGGCGGCGTACGCCGTTCTGAACAGGCAGTTGTCGAGCGGGAGCCTGACGCTGCCGGTCCGGACGGCTATCCCCGGCGCGATGGATTCGGCGTCTGCGAGGGCCTCCCGGGCGACGTCCGCGAGCGTCTCGCCGTAGTCGGTGGCCTCCTCGAAGTCGGTTTCGCCGCTCCCGCCGGCGGTGCTGGCGTCCCCGATGGCGCCGGGGTAGAAGACCGCGACGCCGCCCTCGGAGGCCTCCAGCGACCGCTCCAGCGGTCCGATGTAGTCCGTCGCGACGAGCTGGTTGTCCGACCCGATCTCCGTCGGGTGGGCGGCGTAGGAGACGAGCGTCGCGAGTACATCCCCCTCACCCGTAGAATCGGCTGTCGGGCCGCCGGCCGGGACGCCGACCGGCGGGTCACCGGGCGGGCGGCCGCCGTCGTCGGCTCGGCGGAACTGCAGCGCGGTGAGCGTCTCGGTCGTGAAGCCCCCCCCCCGCCGGTTGCTCGAGTGCTCGGGCGCGTCGACGCTGCCGACGTGTGCCGTCGCCGGTTCCCGGCTCTCGACGGCGGCCGCGATGGCGTCGACGGTCTTCTCGACGACGTACTCGCGGTACGAGGGCGGGACACCGCCCCACAGCCCCTGGAAGTCCGGGCCTGAGTGCGAGTGGGAGGCGCCGACGAGGACGTGCTGTTCGTCCAGGCCGGTGCGGTCGGCGGCCCGCCGTCGGATGGTCTCCAGCTGAACGTTCCCCAATCCGATGAGGTCGAGCATCGCAAGTGCGACGGTGTCGGTGCCCGCGGTCACCGAAAGCGCCCGCGCGAAACAGCCGTCGTGGACGCCCTCCGCCTCCCGGACGGGACCGACGCCGAACCCGCCGAGGTAGACGCCCTCATCGAGGTGCTCCGGGAGCGGGCTCGCCTCGACGCGGGCGGCGCCCGCCTCGAACCGGTCCGCCGTCGTCCGTTCCACGTCGGACGCGGCCCCAGTGCCAAACAGGGAGCCGGTGACGGTCACTCCCGTCGCGACGCCCGCCGCACGCAGGAGGCTCCGCCGGTCGACGCTGTGGTCGTGTGGCATGATACGGTGCTGGCGGGAGATCCTGCTTAACCGTTTAGCCGTCGTTCGAGGGTGGTTTTTACCGGCCGCCCGATCCGGGTCGCCATGGCACCGAACCTGTCCGACGAGGCGCGGCCCTGCTGTCACAGCGAACGGTCGACGCGCTCGGTCGGGTTCCCCGCAGAGTCCACGTAGGCACCCCGCTCGACGACGAGCCGCACGTCGTCGGCCGCGACCGGTTCGTCCAGGTAGAAGCCGTCCGTGTCGTAGACGGCGCTGGCCTCGACCGTCCCCTCGCCGACCAGGTCGACGGGCAGTTCGGTGCCGTCCGACGGTCGGTCGATCGCCCGGAACGGCGCCTCGAACGCGATGCGGCCGGTGACGCGCCCCTCAGAGGCCCTGACCGACGTGTACTCCTCGGAGAGCGGAATCGCCCCGGCGTCGGCGAGGGTGAACGGGTCCGAGGCGAGTTCGTAGCTGCGGTTCGCCCCGGCCGGGTCGAAGAACGTCGGCTCGCCGTCGCCCGGCGTACCCCTTGCGGTTCCGATCACCACGAACCGGTAGCGGCCCGGGTCTGCGTCCCAGGGTACCTCCCAGGCGACGCGCCAGGTCCGCTCCCGGGCGGCCAGGTCTCGGGGCTCCTCCTGCAGCGGCGGGTGGTCTGTCAAGACGACGAGGCGGTGGCTCCGGCTGTCGGCGACGTCGGTCCAACCGGCGGCCGTCCGACGCTGGAGCGTCACCCGTGGGAGGTCCACCGCGTTCGACCCGCCGACCCAGGCGAACGTCGCCGTCTGGAAGCGCTCGATCCCAGTGGGCTGGGCGACGGGATCTCCGACGCCGTCGCCTGCCGGGGGAATCGACGCCCGGTAGCCGCGAACGGAGGACTCCTCGGCGGCGACGAGGGCCCGGTATATCGCTTCGCGTCGGGCGCTGTCGCCGGCCTCGACCGGCGACACCCGGGACTCGGCCCGGCCCTCGCCCCGGAGTTCGGCCGCGAGGTCGACGAGCGCCGAGTTCACGTAGTCCGCGGAGTCGGGCCCGTACGGCGTGAGGCTCTCGCGGTAGTGGTTGCGGTTCTCGTACTCCCAGCGGGTGACGAAGTAGCCCTGCCAGGCGTTCGCGATGGATAGCTGGACGGCGATGTCGAACCCGTCCTCGAGGCCGGTCTCCGAGAAGTTCTCGCCGATCCGTTCGCGGATCCAGTCGGGGTTGTCGGGCCAGTGGTACCCCTGGTAGACCTCGTCGTAGCCCTCGACGACACGGGTCCGGAAGTTGAACGAGACGTCGCTGATCGGCTCGCCGGGGAACGTGGCCAGGAGGACATCGCCGATGGCGAGCCCGCTCAGGAGGGGCGAGGCCGATTCCTGGGCGAGCCCGGTGGAGGGCATGTCCAGGCCGCTGCCGAGCTGCTGGCTCACGTACGAAGAGGTGGGCCCCGGCTCGCCCTCGGGCGGCACCAGCCGGAGCGACGACATCCGAACGTCGACGTCGCGGCCGTACGCACGGACCACCTCGGAGCCGTCCTCGATCGGCGTCGGACGGCTGAACCTGCCCGCGGTTCGGACACTGCTGTTGTCGCTCCCGCCGGGTCGCTGGCCGGGCCCCCCGTCCCCGGGTGGGTCACCGCCGGGGTCGTCCGCCGGGCCGTCGGGCGCGTCCGCCGGTGGATCGACGGGAGCGTCCTCGGGTGGGCCGACCGGCGGGTCGGCTGGCGGCCCGCGCGGGCGATCCGGAACGTCGGCCCGGCCGGCGCGCTCGAACAGCCCCAGTCCGGCTGGCCCACGTTGCCACGCGACGGTTCGACGTCCCCGAGCGGGCCGTTCAGGAACGCGGCAACGAACTCCTCGCCGACGTGGCTCTCGAGGTGGCGTTCGACCATGCCGACGAACTCGCTCGTGGTGAGGCCGTGGCCGCCCGAAAGCGACTCCGGGTGCATGCCCATTGTCACGGTCGCGGCGATCGGTTCCCCACCCGGCGTGTCGAACCGCAACACGACGAACTGGTGTTCGACGTGGGTCGCGGGGAAGCCCGCCCGGATCGGGTCCCCGTCCTCGTCGGTGAGCGTATCGTAGTCGTCGGTGTTCCCGGCGTCGAGCGGTCCCCGGTCGGTCGTCGCCTTCTCGGTGGCCGTCTCGGGGCCGATGATGTTCTCCTGGACGGCGTCGAACGACCCTTCGATGGCCCGTACGGTCGCCGGCTGTAGCGAGGCGACGGCGCGTTCGATGGCGGCGGCCAGCTGTCGGGTCTGATAGCTCCAGTGTCTGATGTCGAAGACGTCGGTGAAGGCGGCGACGGCCGCGCCGGTGGTCGTGGTGTGCGGCGCGCTGTGGTTGTGCGTCGAGCTGATGAGCAGGTGCTCGCGGTCGATGCCGAGCCCCGAGACCAGGTCCGCGACGCGGCGGTGGAGCTGTTCGTGGATCAGGAAGGAGTCGGCCTTCACGACCGCATACCGCTCGCCGCCGGCCTCGAGCACCACGGCCTTCGCGGTCGGTTCACCGTGGACGCCGTCGCCAGGCTCAGCGATGGTGCTGTACGGGTACGGATCCCGGTCGTAACTCGTCCCGGCCCCGGTCCCGACCTGGCCGGGCTTGGCGCCGGCGCGCCAGGCCATCGAGGCCGCCCCGGCGCCCACCTGGAGCGCGTCGCTGTACTCGCCGTCGTCCAGCAGGCCGCCG
>PXQY01000115.1:5438-8489 GCA_003021745.1 Halobacteriales archaeon QH_7_69_31 | reverse complement strand
GGGCGCCCAGCCGCCGGCCGAGGAGACCCGCCTCGAGGTCCAGATGCAGGACGACGGCGACGCCCGCTGGACCATCGTCGCGACCGTCCCCCTCGAGGACGAGGCGGACGTCCGGCACTTCCGGGCCTTCGCCGAGACGTACGAGCAGGGCGAGCAGGACTTTCGGCTCGGCGTCTCCGCCTTCCGCCGGGCCGCCGACGCCGCCTCGAACGCGACCGGTCGGGAGATGTCGGTCTCGAACGCGACCCGGTCGGCGGAACTGATCGAGAACACCTCCTCGGCGGAAGCCGCCGACCGGTACGGCGAACTGCGGGTCTCGTTTACCTGGACGTCATTCGCCCGGATCGGCGACGAGGGGACGATGTACGTCGGGGACGCCTTCCGCACCGGAAACGGGACCTGGCTGTCGGGGCTGGGCCCGAACCAGACGCTCGTCATCCGGTCGCCGCCCGGGTACTCCGCGCCGACGACCTCGCCGATCGGTCCCCGGGAGGGCGACCTCCGGTGGGAGGGCCCCCGGACCTTCGAGCCGGGGTACTTCGACATCGTCTACGAGCCGTCGAGCGGGCCCGTGGGGCCGTTCGACGGCGACCTCTCGCGGGCGATGCTGGCCGGGGCGCTCGCGCTGAGCGCCGCCGCCCTCCTGCTCGGCCTCTACCTCCTGTACCGCCGGCGACGCGACGGGGCGCCCGACACGCCCGCCACCGAGGCGGCCGCCGAGGCCGCCAGGGCGGACGACGCGGACGAGGCGACGGCGACCGCGGACCTGCCGACCGACGACGCGGGGGCGGCGAGCGGGGACCCGGACCTCGCGCTCCTGTCCGACGAGGAGCGGGTCGAGTACCTCCTCGAGGAGAGCGGCGGCCGGATGAAGCAGGCGGACATCGTCAAGGAGACCGGCTGGTCGAACGCGAAGGTCTCCCAGCTCCTCTCGTCGATGGCCGACGACGACCGGGTCGACAAGCTCCGGATCGGTCGGGAGAACCTGATCAGCCTCCCGGAGGAGGGCGTCGGGGACTTAGAGACCGACCGGAGCGAGCAGTGAGCCGGTGGCTGAACAGTGTTCAGCGCCGGCGGTCGGCCGACGAACGCTGTACGATTCGCAAACGTTTAATCACGAACGTTCGTGATTTCAGGTGACATCTCGCCATGAAGGTACTCGTCACCGTCAAGGAGGTCGCCGAGGTCGACGACGAGTTCCGCATCTCGGGACTCGACGTCGACGACGGCAGCCTCGAGTACGACCTCAACGAGTGGGACGACTACGCCGTCGAGGAGGCCGTCCAGCTGTCGGAGGCCGACGACGACGTGGAGGTCGTCACGGTCACCATCGGCCCGGAGCGCGCCGAGGAGACGATTCGCATGGCCCTGGCAAAGGGCGCCGACCGGGCGGTGCGCGTGTGGGACGACACCCTCCCAGACGCCGGTTTTCTCGACGTCGATACGAAGGCGGCACTGCTGGCCGCCGTCGCCGAGGACGAGGCGCCCGACATCGTCTTCTCGGGGGTGCAGGCGGGCGACGACGCCAACGGCGCCACCGGCGTCGCCCTGGCCGAGCGCCTCGGCTTCGAGTGGGCCGCCGTCGTCAACGACTTCGAGCTGGACCGCGACGCCGGCGTCGCGAGCGTCCGCCGGGAACTCGAGGGGGGCGTCGAGGAACTCACCGACGTCGAGCTGCCCGCCGTCTTCACCATCCAGACCGGGATCAACGAACCGCGGTACGCCAGCCTGCGCGGCATCCGGCAGGCCCAGCGCAAGGAGCTGGAGGTCCGGACGCTCGAGGACATCGGTCTCGACGAGTCCGTGGTCGAGTCGCCGGTCGAGCGCACCGACATGTACGAACCCGCCTCGGAGGGCGACGCCACCTACTGGGAGGGCAGCCCGGAGGAGACCGCCGGCGAGCTGGCGGCGTTCCTCCGCGACGAGGGGGTCGTGTCCTCGTGACCGCCGTCGACCGCGTCCCGCTAAAGAAAATCAGGCCCGCAGTCGGGCGGGACGAGGCCCGCTCGCCCGCCACAGGGGGTGACCGCGCGTGAGCGTCCTCGCCGTCGCCGAGCACCGCCGCGGCGAGGTGCGGGACGTCTCCTACGAACTCGTCACCGCCGGCCGACGGCTGGCGGACGGCCTGGGCGGGGAGTTGCACCTGCTCGTCGTCGGCGGCGACGTCGAGGGCTTCGCCGAGGACCTGAACCGCGAGGGCGTCGACACCGTCTACACCGTCGACGACGGCGAGGAGTTCAACCACGGCGTCCACGCGGCGGCCATCGAACGGCTCCACGCCGACCTCGAGCCGACCGCGCTCGTCGCGCCGAACTCGGTCGACGGCCTCGACTACGCGCCGGCGGTCGCCCAGCGGCTCGACGTCCCGCTCGTGACTGACGTCATCGACTTCGAGGTCGACGGCGGCGGCATCGAGGTCACCCGCGAGCAGTACGGCGGCAAGGTCGAGACCACCTACGAGGTCGACGCCGACCAGTACGCGGCGACGTCGACATCACCGAGGCCGACGTCCTCGTCTCCATCGGGCGCGGCATCGAGGAGGCGGAGAACCTCCCCCTGGTCGAGGAACTCGCCGACACGCTCGGCGCGACGCTGTCCTCCTCGCGGCCCATCGTCGACAACGAGTGGCTGCCGAAGAACCGCCAGGTCGGCCAGTCCGGCAAGGTGGTCACGCCCGACGTCTACATCGCCATCGGCATCTCCGGCGCCGTCCAGCACGTCGCCGGCATGAAGGGCGCCGACACCATCGTCGCCATCAACACTGACCCGAACGCGCCGATCTACGACATCGCCGACTACGGCATCGTCGACGACCTCTTCGACGTCGTCCCCGCGCTCATCGAGGAGTTCGGCGGCGACCCGCCGGACGTCTAAAACCCCACTTTTTGCACGCTCCGGCGGTCCGGCGCCGTTCGGCGCCGGACACGCCTCCGCGGCAAAAACTTGGGGAAAAATAGCGCGTGCTCCTTCCGCTCGCTTCGCTCGCTCCAGTCCGCGCGCGCTACCGGACTCGGGCGCCTTCGGCGCCCTCCTCCGGGGAACCGCCTCGGG
>PXQY01000115.1:2189-5216 GCA_003021745.1 Halobacteriales archaeon QH_7_69_31 | reverse complement strand
GAGGGCTTTCGAGGACCTTACCTCAAGTCAATCGTCGCCACCACGAACCGTTCCATACGCAAGTGTACATACCACCCCATCCACAGAATAATCATTGAAGCGAGCAATCGATTCTCGATAGCATCCGCGAAAGGGGGTTCGGAGACCCTCCTTGAAGCGGTTCTCCGCGCCGAGCGATGCGAGACGCGACCGGAGGGAGCCTCTCGATAATACGAACGGGGGAGACCAGCGGATGAGTTCACCGGAGCGAATCCGTTAGTTTCGAACGCTTTGCGACGAATCAGCCAATCAGTAACCTTCCTCGATAGAGCCGATTAGAGCATTTTCGCGAATTCTCTCGCGACGAGTTTCCGGCTTTTCGTCGTGAGTTCTCCAACTCCTTTCGCCGGATTCAGTGAACCTGGCGGAATAGTGTGAATTGACCACGGTAGGAGGTACGTCTGTTTCGAAAACGTGATGCTTGTGTAATGCGTATCTGGTTCGAGTTCTGGTGTCCGATGATTCCGGCTTCGAGAGCCATGCCCCAAGCACATCACCGTACACTCAACCGAACTGTATGGCCTCCCTCTGTGTCTGATAATTACAACGGGGCGTTCCTTCCCAGTGTTGTGGGGATGCCCGTTTTTGTAAACCCAGACGATCTTCCCGGAGTCGAATTTAGCCACGGAAACTACTCCTCATCCTCGAAAACGTCGATACTGTCTTCGATTTCTTCGTCAGATAGAGAGGGCTCATCGCTGGCGGCTCCGTCACCCTCCGACTCCGCGTCGTATTCGGTGAACATACGGTCGAGCCCGTCTACGGCGCCGACATAACGGGACAGATCTTCGCGGTCTTCACGGGCGTGATAGTATCCGTCTTCGGTCTGATCGATGTACCCCTGTGAACGGCCTGTGGTTGATATCCGTACTCGCCATTGCGGTACAGTAGTTCGACAATGGCCGATTTGGTCGTTTCGGGGTCGAGTTCTACGCCAGGGTCGTGGTTTTCGAGGCGGACTTTCGAGCGGGTTTCAGTCATGTAACCGCTTGTAACTGCTTGTGCCCTTTAGAAGTTATCCTGGTGGTATATAATATACTCCCGGTGAGCGACCACGTACCCGTAGATGCCGGAGCATCCCATTACACTCTCGGCCTCTTTGTTAAATGATTTTACCGAAGTCATTATCCCGAATAATGTGGAACCGCTTATCCCGAACAATGTGGAACCGCTCGCATCTCGCGGGAAGGCCGTCACTCTCTCACTGACCCCCGGTAAGTACTCGTTTGCAACCGCGGAGCAGGAATCACCGCTAGCATCCGTGGCGACCGCAAGGGCGACCGATTCTCCGCCCTACCGCAGGGAGATAAGGCCCCCGGGTGTCTCTTTCATTGAAGGACTTGCCGGGTAACTTTCGGCGCGCCCACCGGCAAAACTCCATGACGTATCCGTCACGTACTTCCGGGACCGGACCAACTGCCGTCATGGAGTACCTCGAGCGGCGTCGGTCCCTCATCGAGGGTCGGCTGGAGCCCGTCCTCGACGCCACCGAGCCCGACGCTATGGGGGACCGGCTGGCGCACGTCGCGCTGTCGGGGGGCAAGCGGGTGCGGCCGATGGTGACGCTTCTCGCCTTCGAGGCCGTCGGCGGGGACCTCGCCGGGGAGGACGGCCGGGCGAGCGGGCCCTCCCGGCGGGCGGTGGACTTCGCGGTCGGGATCGAACTCGTCCACAACGCCTCGCTCGTGGTCGACGACATCATCGACGAGTCGGACCTCCGCCGCGGCGTCGACAGCGCCTGGGCCGCGTTCGGCCACGGCTCGGCCATCGTCGCCAGCGACGGCCTGCTCGGGGAGGCGTTCGCGTTGTTCTCGGCCGACGAGCGCGCGATGCAGGTCGTCAGCGAGGCGATGGTGGAACTCGGCGAGGGCGAGGCGACCGAGCTGGTCGACGAGCCGGAAAGCGAGCCCGAGTACATGGAGCTCGCACGGCGGAAGACGGGCGCGCTGTTCCGGGCCGCCGCCGAACTCGGCGCCATCGCCGCCGACGCCGACGCCTACACCGTCGAGGCGTTCGGCCGCTACGCCGAGCGCGTCGGCATCGCCTTCCAGATCCGGGACGACGTCCTCGATTCGACCGCCGACCCCGCCGACCTCGGAAAGCCGACCGGCCGGGACGAAGCCCTCCAGCGGCCATCGCTCGTCCAGATCACCGAGCTGTCGCCCGAGGAGGCAAACGAGCGCGCCCGCAGCGAGTCCGAGGCGGCGCTGTCCGCCCTTGAGGCCACCGACGCCGTCGACTCGGCGGCCGTCGGCTACCTGGAGGACCTCGCGGAGTTCGTGGTGGTCCGCGAGCGGTAGCAGCCCCGACGGCGAGCGGCTGGTCCGCGTCCGCGGGTCCGGAGACCGCGCGGTGGTCGTCGCCGCGACGACGTCGGACCGAGCCCACCTCGAGCTGCTCAAGCTGCAGGACGCCGCCGGCCAGCGCGCCGAGGAGGTCCTCACGGTCCTGCCGTACATGGGCTACGCCCGCCAGGACGAGGCGTTCACCGCGGGCGAACCGGTCTCGGCCCGCGCCGTCGCCCGCGCGGTCTCCACCGGCACCGACCGCGTGCTGACAGTGAACCCCCACGAGCCCACCGTGTGCGAGTTCTTTGACGTCCCGTGTCGGGCCGTCGACGCCGCGGCGCGACTGGCCGAGCCGCTGGGCGAACTCTCGGACCCGCTTTTCGTCTCGCCGGACGCGGGCGCCGCCGGCCTGGCCGAGACACTCAGGGACGCCTACGGCGCCGGCGAGGCCGACCACTTCGAGAAGCGCCGTCTCTCGGACACGTCGGTCGAGATCACGCCGGGCGACGCCGCCACCGCGGGCCGTGACGTGGTGCTCGTCGACGACATCGTCGCGACCGGCGCGTCGATGCGTACGGCCGTCGAGCAGCTCTCCGACCCCGGCCGGGTGGTCGTCGCCTGCGTCCATCCGCTCCTTTCGGACGGTGCCCGGACGCGGCTGGCCGACGCCGGCGTCGACGCCGTCTACGGGACCGACACC
>PXQY01000115.1:0-2146 GCA_003021745.1 Halobacteriales archaeon QH_7_69_31 | reverse complement strand
GAGCCGCACGCGGGACACCGCGGCTCCGCAGCGGCCGGGTCCGGGTCCTCGTCACTGCGTCCGGCCGCAGCGTCCAGGGAACCGTCGCCCCCCGGGCCGACGACGTGCTCGCAGGTCGGACAGACCAGGTACGGGGCGGTCACGACGACCGCCCTCCGACGAGCAGCGCCGCCCCGGCCAGCGCGGCGACCGCGATTGGCACGCCGAACCCGGCGCCGACGCCGCTGGACCCGTCGCCCGGCCACGGACCGGGCGTCGGCGTGAGCGTCACCTCGCGCACGGTGACCGACGCCGTCCGGTCGCCGGCCCGGACTGTGTGCTCGCCGGCCGCGTCGAACGACGTGGTCGCTTCGACGGTCGCGACGTCGTCGACGGCGACCCGCCGGGTCGCGAGGGCGTCGCCGTCGACCGCGATGGTGACGGCGCCGTTCGCCGGCCGGTCGGCGCTGGAGCCGACGGTCGCGCTGATCCGGACCGGTTCACCGCGGGCCGGCGAGATGGGGTCGACCGAGAGGTCGGTCACCGTCGGCTCGGCCGGCCGCCGGACGACGGCGGTCGCGGTTGCGGTCCCGGCCCGGAGGTCGTACTCCCCGGCGGTCCGGAACGTGCGGGTGAACGAAAGCGTCGCCGACTCGCCGGGTCTGAGGGTGCCGCCTCGCGTGGCGATCGTCCGACCGTCGACCCGGAACGGCACCGAGTACTCGCCCGGGTCGGTGCCCTCGTTCCGCACGGCGACGGTGGCCTCGAGGGTCTCGCCGGTCACGAGCCGCGGGGCAGCCACGTCGGTCTCCCGTGCGGGCCCCGAGACGACGAAACCGTCGAACTCCTGGCGGACCAGCGGCCCGCCGAACGCCCGGACGTGCTCGGATTCGCTCCGGACCTCGGGGGTCGCGGTCGTCTCGGTGTACTCGCGGGCCTCGGCCCTCACCTCGGCGCCACCGACCGCCTCGACGGCGTCGAGGAAGTCGGTCTGGGAGACCTCACGGTCGCCGAAGGCGGCGACGACATCGCCCATGCTGGCGTCGGCCTCGGCGTGCAGCCGCCGGTCGAGCGCCGCCCAGACCAGCGCGCCCTTGACGTAGTCGCCCTCGTCGGGCTCCCACGTCGAGGGCTCGGCGAGCACGACGTCGTCGTACGCGGCGCTCCGGCCGTCTTCGAGCTTCGACCGGAACTCCTCGTAGGTGATCCGGCCGACCTCGAAGGGGACGAGCGCCGCGTAGTACTCAGCCATCGCCTCGACGGTCCAGCGGGTCTCTGCGGCCAGTTCGTAGTCCTGGCGGGTGTGGACGTACTCGTGGATCCAGGCGTTGCGCACGGTGTCGACCCGCTGGACGTCGCGGATCCACATGTCGGCGTCGCCGCGCTGGAGGCCGGTCGCCGCCCACTCGACCGTCGTCGGCGCGACCACGACGAACACCGCCTCGTCCCGACGGCCGAACTCGATGCGCCGGGACGCCTTCTCGAGTGAATCCAGGGCGGCCGCCGGGGTCGTGGCCATGTCGGCCGCGTCCGGGACGACGAGTGTGAACCGCTGCTCGGCGGCCCGGACGTGCCTGGTATGGGCGCCGAGGTAGGTGACGTTGGGGCCGGCGGCGCCCTGCCCCTCCACGCGGTACCGCTCGTCGGCAGCGACGTCACCGCTCGCCGTCCGAACGTCGACCGTCGGCGAGCTGACGATGGCCCACGCGTCGGTGACCGCAAAGAGGTGACGGTCGCCGTTCCCGCGGTCGACGGTGACGTTGCCCTCCATCCTGTACGACAGCGAGGGCTCGTCGGTCGAGCGAGTCCACTCGTAAGTCCGATGGTCCACCCGCGTGAACCCGCGTGTCTCGTAGACGTCGGTTTCCCTCGGGATCGTGACACGGAGGCTCGGGGTGCCGCTCGGGACGACCACCCGCGTGGTCACGTCGACGGTCCCGGCCTCGTCGGTCGTGCCGACGGTGTGCTCGACGTCGACGCGCTCCGCGGTGGCCGGGCCGGCGAGGGTGGCGGCACAGACGGCGACGAGGAGGAGACCCACCGCCACCCGCGCGACTGCCCGAGGATCCATTCAGTCGCCGGAGACGGGCTCGATGGCTATCTGCATGTCGGTGCCCTCGACGTCCCAGGTCCGCTCGTGGCCGTCCGCGACCGGGCCGAACTCGTC
>PXQY01000114.1 GCA_003021745.1 Halobacteriales archaeon QH_7_69_31 | reverse complement strand
GAGCGGCGGGCGGCCGACCGCAGGGAGGCCGCCGAATGGGCGAACGGTGAACGTAGTGAACCGTGAGCAAGCGAGCGCCGCCCGCTTCACCAGGGTTTATAGGTCATGACGGCCAAACTCCGCGTGCCCGAACGACGCTTTTCTCGTCGTGTAGGGCGAAACACGGCACCCGCCGCACCCGCCCGGCCCACCACGGGCGCCGGCTGGCGGCCCCGGCGCCCCGCCACCTCGCTCGCGATGTCCGACGGCCATGATATGCGTCAGCGCCCGACGCCGATTACGTTTGTCGCTCCGCCAGGGAGCAATGCGACACGAGAGGGACCCGATACCGGAATCGCTGGTGGTGGGCGCCGTCAGACTGCCGGACGGACGTTCGTGACGTGACGATCGAGTGGATGGTCCCGTCGCTGTGACGGACCGGACGAACGAGGGTACGGTACGTCCGGCAGTATCAGTCTCCGGTCGTGATGTCCGCCGACAGGCCCTGGGCCATCTCGATGTCCGAGGAGTTGTTCAGCGTCCAGGCCGTCCGCTCGGTGACGGCCTCGATGACCTCCCGCGCCGACGGGGCGCCCTGCCCTGACTTCTTGACGCCGCCGAACGGCAGCTGCACCTCCGCGCCGATGCAGGGGAGGTTGCCGTACGCGAGGCCGACCTCGCCGCGGTCGCGGTAGCGGTTGATCTGCCGGTAGTCCTCGCTCACGATGGCGCCGGCGAGGCCGTAGGGGACGTCGTTGTGGATCTCGATCGCGCGGTCGACGTCGCCGTCGTACTCTACGAGTGCGACGTGGGGGCCGAAGACCTCCTCCTTCAGACAGCGGAGGTCGGTGTCGTAGTCTATCTCGTAGACGAACGGCCCGACCCAGTAGCCTGACGCGTCGCGACCGCTGTGTGCATCATCGGCGGCCGTGGCCGCCCCGCCGTCGGGGGCGGCCGGTATCTCGTCGGCGTCCAGCTCCGCGCGGTCGACGAGGACCTCGGCGCCCTCCTTCCGGGCGAGGTCGTTGTACCGGTGGAACTTCTCGACCTGGCTCTCGTCGACCACGGGCCCCATGAAGGTGTCCGCCGCGAGGGGGTCGCCGACGGCGACGGACTCGGCGACGTCGACGAACCGCCGTTTGAACTCGTCGTAGACGTCGGTGTGGACGACGAGCCGTTCCGAGGAGACACAGCGCTGGCCCGTGGTCTTGAACGACGACATCACCGCCGCGTGAACCGCCACGTCCAGGTCCGCGTGCTCGGTGACGATGACGGCGTTCTTGCCGCCCATCTCGCAGGCGGTGTTCTTGTCGGGGTCGCGGGCGACCTGCTGGCTGATCTCGTGGCCGACCTCGGCGCTCCCGGTGAAAAGCACGGTGTCGACGTCGCCCTCGACGATCGCCGCACCGGCGTCGCCGAACCCCTGCAACATGTTGAATACGCCGTCCGGAATGCCGGTGTCGTCGAACATCTCCGCGATGATCTGGCCGCACCACGGCGTCTGCTCGGCCGGCTTCCAGACGACCGTGTTGCCCTCGACGAGCGTGACCGCCATGTGCCAGAAGGGGATGGCGACCGGGAAGTTCCACGGCGTGATGCAGCCGACAACGCCGCGGGGTTTCCGCCGCATGTAGGCGTCCTTGGCCGGGATCTCCGAGGGGACGATGTCGCCGTGGGGGTGCCGGGCGTTGCCGGCGGCCCACTCGACCATGTGCCAGGCTTCGGTGACGTCGGCCTTGCCCTCGCTTATCTCCTTGCCGCACTCCCTGGTGACGATCTCGCCCAGCTCCTCGTGGCGGTCGCGCAGCTCGTGGTAGATCTCCCAGAGGTACTCCGCGCGATCGATGTAGGAGAGCGATCGCCACTCCTCGTAGGCGTCGTTGGCGGCCGCGATCGCGGTTTCGACCTCCGACTCGGTCCCCTGCGGGAAGGTCCCGAGCGTCTCGCCGGTCGCGGGGTTCTCGCTGTCGAACTCGCCGCCCTCGCCGGCGACCCACTCGCCGTCGATGTAGTGGTCGTACTCCGCCATGGCTATTCCTTGCGCCGCGGGCGTGAAAAATGTGGTCGCCACGGGTCCCGCGGCGCGTCACCACGGGCGAACCGCTTACGTCGCCGCCCCTCCCAGCGACGGCCGTGAAGGAGTTCGGCTTCGAGTTGCGCGTCTGTCGGTGGGCCGAGCGTCACTGGCCGCCGGGCGGGGATAGCGAGGCCGATGGCGACCGGGTCGCCATCGTCGCCCGCCAGCCGCCGTTCGGCGACGGGCGGCTCGACGCCGACCTCCTGCCCGTCGCGCGGCACGCCCCGGGCTCGTGGGCGTACTACCGGGACGCGCTCCCACAGCCCGACTACCCGTGGCGGTACGTCCGGGAGGCCGTCCACCGCGCCGCCGACCGGGGGTTCGTCGAGACCCGCAAGCGGGCCAACCGGGTGGAACTCAGGCGGCGCTACCGGTACCCCGACTGGGTCGACCGCGTCGTCGCCATCGAGAACAAGCCGGACCTCGACGCCGCCGCGGCACGGGCGCTGTCCGGCCAGCTCGAACACGACGTCGCGCTGGGGCTGGCCGACGAGGTGTGGCTGGCGACGGCGGCCACGGCCGCCGACGTCGAGCCCGCGCTGCTCGAGGCCATCCCGGTCGAGGTCGGCATCCTCGCGGTCGCCCAGAGACCGGACGGCTGGCGGGCCGACACGGTCTGGAACCCGCGCACGCTCGACCCGGCGGGCCCGGGGACGCGCATCCTCGAGCGGCCCGCCGGCGGCGAGGCCGACGCCTCGGCGGCGCGGTTCGAGTACGCCGACCCGGCCTGGAAGCGCGGCAAGCGCCTGGAGATCGGCGAGCGCGCCTACGAGCGGGGCTGGCGCTCGTACGCGGAGACGATGCGGACGGACTGCCGGCACTTCCGGCTCCGGGACCCCGCGGGGCCGTTCCCGTGGTGTGGGGCGAAGGACGACGAACAGACCGCCGCCGAGTGCACCGGCGGGTGTCCATCGTTCGAGCCGGAGCCGCCCGCGTGGCGCCGCCGGGCCTGGCCGATAGAGGGCGGGCCGGGCAAGGCGACCGACCGGTTGCTCGCGCGGAAGCGCCGCCGCCGGCGCTAGGCCTCGACGTCCTCTACGACCTCGACGGCGAACGCGTCGCGGTCGACGGCCAGCCGGAACGTCGGCACCGTCTTCCGGACGACCTCGACGACCCCCCGGTCCTCGAGGCTCCGGAGGCCGGACCGGACGGCGTCGGGGTCGGCATCCACCCCCGCCTCGCGGACGTCCTGCAGCACCGACACGACGCTCTGTGGCTCCTCGTCGGGGCCGGCGAGCACCTCGAGGATCTCCGCACGCAGTTCCGGGACGCGGACGAGGTCCTCGCCGGTCTCCATCCCGAGTACCTCGGCCGCCGCGGGCGTGGCACAGATGCGGCTGTCCTCGTTCCGGTAGTAGTACTCCTCGAGTTCGGCTTCGAGGTACCGGTGGACCTCGCTCCCGCTGTCGAGCCCCCACCGCTCCTGGAGTTCCCCGTTCTTCGTCGGCTGCAACGCGACCAGGTCCGCCAGCCGGGACTCGGCCTCCTCCGAGAGCGTCATCGAGCATGCGTAGGGGGGCTGCCGTGGAAAAAGGGGCGGTTCGGTTCCGGATGACACGACTCGGGTACCAGCGGTGGCCACCGGCGGACTGAACGCCGTCGCCCAACGGCCCGAAGCGGTCCGGTCGCTCGGCGACACCAATCGGACTCCTGGTGACCTGCCAGCACGGATCGCCGTCGGGATGTATCGCGAGACGGCCGTGGCGTATCGGCGTCATTCGGGCGGTAAGCCGGTTCCACGCAATCTTTTTGGTCCGGTGCGGTGAGGGTGTGGCACGGATGGTCATCCCAACTCCAGACAGCGGTATCCTGAAGCGCGCCTACGCCAACCTCGTCGGTGGGGGCGGGTTCGTCTCGCTTGACATCCCCGACAAGGTCCTCAAGCGGCTCTATACCTACGGGAGCCTCCAGGACACCGATCGCGGCGTCGAGTTTGAGGTGAAAAACCGGCTCCAGGACGCGAAGTTCGCCGGTATCAGCCGGCTCGCCGTCAACGGCCAGGAGGTCGATCCGGAGCGGGTGCTGCTCGAGACCGCCGACGGCGACACGTTCCGGCTGGACCAGGTCACCGACAACGACCCGATCCAGTTCCCGGTCGGCCGGACGGTCACGGTGATCGTCGAGGACATGGAGATCCCGGCCGGCGACCACGAGATCGAAATCGAGTTCACGGCCAAGCCGTTCGGCGAACTCTCGCTGGAGATCGGCGACACGATTCGCGACGAGGGCCAGTTGCCGTCGATCCCGCGGGACGAGGAGGACAACTACAGCCAGGCGGCCATCGAGCGGCGGCACGAGTACATCGCCGAGGAGACGGGCGTGGAGCTGGAGCACGTCCCCGAGTTCTCCTTCGACGCCGCCCGCGGGGAGGGCAACATCGAGAACTTCATCGGCGTCGCCCAGATGCCGCTCGGGCTGGCCGGCCCGGTGAAGGTTAACGGCGAGCACGCCGACGGCTACTACCCCATCCCGCTGGCGACGACCGAGGGCACCCTTGTGGCCTCCTACAGCCGCGGCATGAAGGCCATCAACATGTGCGGCGGCGCGACGGCGACGGTGACCGACGACAAGATGAACCGCGCGCCGGTGTTCGTCTTCGAGGACGCCCGGAAGGCGCGGGACTTCCGCGACTGGGTGTTCGACCACTACGAGACGATAAAGGAGCAGGCCGAGGAGACCTCCAGCGTCGCCGAACTGATCGAGATCGAGGACTACATGACGAACAACTTCGCCCACCTCCGGTTCGGCTACCGGACGGGCGACGCGGCCGGCCAGAACATGGTCGGGAAGGCGACCTTCGCGGCCTGCAACTGGATCCTCCAGGAGTACCCCGGCTACGTCGAGAACTTCTACCTGGACGGCAACACCTCGACCGACAAGAAGGCCTCCGCGGTCAACATGATGAACACCCGCGGCAAGCGAGTCACCGCCGAGGTCACGCTCGACGAGGACACCTGCATCCACCACCTCGGCGCCGAACCCGAGAGCTTAGACCACCACGGGAAGATCGCCAGCCTCGCCGCCCTGATGGTCGACGGCGAGACCAACGGCGCCCATCCCGCAAACGGTCTCGCGTCGCTGTTCATCGCCTGCGGTCAAGACGAGGCCAACGTGGCCGAGTCCCACGCCGCCATCGTCAACACAACGCTGTTGGATGACAACTCCCTGCACATCTCGGTCACCATCCCGTCGCTCATCGTCGCCACCTACGGCGGCGGCACCGGGATGGCGACCCAACAGGAGTGTCTCGCAATGCTGGACTGCGACGGCCCCGGCAACGTCAACAAGTTCGCCGAGATCGCCGCGACGATGGTGCTGGCCGGCGAGCTGTCGCTCGGCGCAGCCATCTCCGCCTCCGACTGGGTGACGAGCCACGAGTCGCTCGGCCGGAACCGCTGAGCCAGGGAAGTCGATCGGCTACGGAACTTTCTACATGAAAAAAGTACCACTACTCTTTAACATATTCGGAGGTGATATGTGAGTATGGACCGAGCAGAAAAGGTCGGGGTATCTTCGGGTGCGATAGCGGCCTTTCTTTGGTATAGCGGTATATCGACGTATCCCGGATGCAATACATTGGCCCAAGCGTCGGGGTCAGTCCACCTGACCATGTTTCTCCGTATTGAGTATGCGGCAGGACAATGTGGATGGTACGACAATGCCCAGGAAGTATTCTACCTGGTTCTGGCACTATTTATTGTCGCCGTTTTCGTAACCATGGTCGCCTTCAGTTACTCTATAAATAAATCGAGACGTGCGGAAACTGGACTATTTTCGACGGGGCGAGGGAGCCGATTCATCAGCAGCAGGGAACTCGAGGTTGAAAAGATGAAATTGGTGAAAGTCCTCGTCGCCGTGGCCCGAATTATCATCGCATTCGTGGCGTCATGGGCACTCATATCGATCGTTGCAGTGTTATTTAATCTGCCTGACCGGCCTATTGTTGGAATAATTACCGTTACCTTGCTTGCGATTGGTATCTTAATTGTAATTCACAGATATCAAGACAAGACGCAATGGGAGAGGGGAGTCGAGTGAGAATGTCGTTGGGTAGAGAACAGGACACCCCCGGGTATTATCAGTAGCGAGGGGCGAGCGGCGGGAGCCGGGGCCGCAGGGAGCGCCTGCAAGTGCCCGAACGATGAGCGGGGAGATCGACCGGAGGCGAGGTCCGACGTCGAGACGACCACGACGTCCAGCCCGCCGCCCGCGGCTTCGGCGGCCACCTCTCCGGCCCCCGCTCCCGCTTGCGTCACCGCTTTGTCCGCGCGCCCGGTAGACCAGGCATGGAGTTCGAGCCCCGCGACCGGGCGGCCTACCTCCCGGCCGCCGACGCCCTCGTGTGTTCGGACCTCCACGTGGGACGGGACGAGACCTCCGACGTCGCGTTCCGGCTCGGGGAACACGAGGACCTCTTGGAGCGGTTCGCCGCGCTCTGTCGGCGGTACGAGCCGCGGGAGGTCGTCGTCGCCGGCGACCTGCTGCACTCCTTTTCGGGGCTCCCGACCGGGGTGGTCGAGACGGTCCGTGCCCTCGAGTCGGCGGCGGCCGACGTCGGCGCGCGGTTCGTCGTCACGCCCGGCAACCACGACCCCATGGTCGCGGACCTCTGTGAGGGGCCCACGCCGGCCGCCTACCGTCTCGACGCTGGCGACGGCGCCGCCGGCAATGGCGAGGTGGGAGACGGAAGCGACGGCGACGTGGCCGACGCTAGGGACGGCAACGTGGTCCAGGCTAGCGATGGCGACGTGGACGATGCGGGTGAGACGTCCATCGTGGTCGCCCACGGCCACGTCCGGCCGGCGGTGGACGCGGACTGGTACGTCGTCGGCCACGACCACCCGACGCTCGACGTCGAGGGCCAGCGGCGGCCCTGCTACCTCCACGGCCGGGGCGCCAACGGTGCCGGCCTCCTCGTGCTGCCGGCCTTCAGCCGCCTGCCGACCGGCGTCGCGGTCAACGACATGACCGGCGCGGACTTCCAGTCGCCGCTCGTCGACGCGGCCGACTCGCTCCGACCCGTCGTCCGGGACGGGGCGGCCGACCGGACCCACGAGTTCCCGCCGCTGGGGGAGTGCCGACAGCTGCTGTAACGGCCGCAGCCCCACGGGGCGACCGCTGCTACTCGAGATCCGCCTGGACGGCCTCGGCGGCCGCCCGGCCGCTGTCGAGCGCCCCCTGGATCGACGACCATCGCGTGTGGTCGCCTGCCAGATACACGGGGCCGTTGGGGGCGTCGACCGCCGGCAGGTCGTCGCGGAACCCCGGCGGCTGGGCGAACTGGGCGAACGGCACCCGGTCGACGCCGACCACGTCCAGCTCGCCGAAGTTGTTCTCGGGGTACCACGCGGCCAGCGCGTCCCGGACCGTCTCGCCTAACGCCTCGTCGTCGGAGGCCGGCTCGCCGAGCAACGTCGCGGCCAACAGCTGTCGGCCCTCGGGCGCGTATTCCGGGGCGGCTGCGCTCATCGGCGCGACCGTGTTCGGTCGGTCGTCGGCCGCGTTCAGGAGGATGCGGGCGCCTGTGTCCAGCTGCTGGTGGGCCGGCAGCGAGCAGTGGACTGTCACACAGCCCCGGGCGTCGAACGGGGCGTCGACGCCCGTCAGGTCCGCGGCAGTCTGCGGGTCCGTGGCGACGACGGTGGCGTCGGCCGACCGGCTCGCCGCGTCTGTCTCGACCACGACGCCGTCGCCGTCCGTGGTAACGCCGGTGACGGTCCGGTCGGTCTCGACGGCCGCGCCGGCGGTCTCGGCCCGCCAGCGGAGCTGTGCCGGGATGGCGCCCATCCCGTCGGCGGGCACCGCGACGTCGCCGGTCGCCAGCATCTCGAAGGTGTACTCGAAGACGTGGCTCGAGGTCGACAGCGACCGGTCGAGCGTGATCCCGCCGTAGAACGGCTCGGCGAACCGCTCGATGAAGCCGGCGGAGAACCCGCGCTGCTCCATGTACCGACGGATCGAGGACTCGTCGCCGGCGAACCGCTCCTCGGGGTCCCGGCCGGCGAGTTCGCGCCGGAGCCGGAACAGGCGGAGTTTGTCACCCATCGTCACGTCGCGGTTCAACAGCGTCGGGACCGCGCCGGCGGGGTCGCCGAGGGGGTCCGACAGCGTCGAGCGGTGGTTCGGCGCGGCGATGGTCGCGCCCGGCGCGAACCGCCGCAGCGATAGCGCCTCGAGGTCGACTTCCCGGCGGACGGCGGGGTAGCCGGTGAAGAGCACCTGGAAGCCCCGGTCGAGAGTGAACCCCTCGACCGTCCGGGTGGCCACGCGGCCGCCGACCCGGTCGGCCGCTTCGAGACACTCGACGGTGGCGCCGCCGGCAGCCAGGCGGCGGGCGGCGGTCAGGCCGGCCAGTCCGGCACCGGCGACGATGACGTGCATGGACGCCGGTTCGGCGCCCCCCACAAACAGGTTTGGGTCCAGCGGTCGTCATCCGGACGGCCGCTCAGAGCTTCTCCGTCTCGCGGGCCTGCTCGGTGCGGCGGATGGCCTGCTCGACCCTGGCCTCGACAGCCCTGGCCGTCGGCTCGGGGAGGTCTCTCCGGGCCCCCTCCAGGTTGGCCCGGACGTCCGCGAGGCGGGCGGCCACCGTCTCGAGGGCCCGGTTGGCGGCCTGGCGGTCGCCGGCCGCCGCGGCCTCCGTCGCCCGGTCGGCGGCGGCGAGCACGGCCTTGAGCGCGCGCAGGAGCCCGGTAACGCCCCCGGTCTGTCGGCCGGCGTCCCCCAGCAGGTCCTCGTCGTCCGTCGGCGTCGGCGTCCCGTTCCGACTGCCGTCGCCGGTCGGGGTCGCCGTAGGCGTTCGGCCTCCGCCGCCGCCCAGGGGGTCGAGGTCGTCGAGTGCGACCTCGGTGACGGCGTCGACGCTGACGGCGGTCTCCTGACTGATGGTCGAGACGAACGCCGAAAGCGAGGCCTTGCCGGTGTCCGGCGTCTCGATGCGGACGCGGGCGGCGGCCTCCGCAGCGTCGCGACCCGACTCGCCGGCCGGGTCGGGGTTGACCCGGAAGGCGCCGTGGGCGCCGTCGGCGTCCCGGACCTCTGTAGTGTAGGCGCCGCCCTGGTGGACGTAGACGGCATCGGGGCCCTCCATCGGCGCGTCGTAGAGCCGCCCGGCGAAGTCGTCCTCGACGGCCAGGGTCTGGAGGTCGGCCTCGGTCCCGTCGGCGTCGACCTCGAGCTTCACGGCGGCCTCATTGGGGGTGAGCGCGATTTCGCCGTCGACGCCGGCCAGGTCCGCCCCCGGCCCTTCGGTCACTTCGACGCGCTCGCTGTGTGGCGCCTCGCCCGCGCCGTTGACGGTCAGGCGGTGCTCGCCGGGCGGCAGGTCCTCGACGACGGCGACGCCGGCGAAGGTCGGCACGGCGACCGGATCGCTGTCGGCCCGCACGACCTTCTCCGTCGTGGACTCGCTGGTCGTGACGCCCTCGTTCTCCGGAGCCCCGTCGTCGGTCTCGACCTGTCGGACGGCCACTACGAGCCGGTTGGCCGGGGACGGCTCGCCGATGGCGTCGTACTCGTCGGCCAGCGCCTGCCGGTGGGCCGGGTCCGAGATGTCGGTGGCCGGGTTCTCGTAGCGCGGCTGGGTCCAGGGCACCTTCGTGGTCGTGATGTGGCTGGCGACCTGGTCCTCGGCGAACTCGGGGACGGTGAACTCGAAGCTGAGCTGCGGTCCGGTGAAGGCGGTGATGTGTTCGAGTTCGGTCGTCGGGGTCAGGTCGTACCGGACGTCGACCTCCCCATCGGCGTCGGCGGGGTCGAAGGCGAACAGCCGCCCGGTCTCCCGCTCCGGGAGGTCCTCGGGCGGCCTCGAGAGGTCCTCGAACGACCGGACGGTGAGCCGCTCGTCGACGAGCGACGACCGGTTCACCGCCGGCAGCCGGTCGTGGTCGTAGATGGGCTCGCCGTCCAGTTCGGGGACGACGTACGGGAGCCGGAACCCCTCGTCCCGCGGCAGGCCGTAGGCGGCCGGAATGCTGCGGCTCACCTCCTCCAGGGCGGCGTTCGTGACGTCGGCGATGGCCTCCTCGGCGGGGTTGCGGGTGAACCGATCCTCGATCCGGTTGACGGAGATCCCGCCGGAGTGTGAGCCGAGTTCCGGGAGTATCCGGGGGACCTCGGTCTCCTCCGGGCCGAGGAACTCGTTGTTCGGCACCTTCCGGGAGTGGGCGCTGCCCACGAACAGCTTCGGCTCCTCGGTCTCGCGGTCGACGAACACCTGGGTGAGCTCCCAGTCGTGCCAGTGGAAGTTCACCGAGAACTGGTCGAACGCCGCGTACCACCAGTACTGGACCGCCGCAAGCGTGGAGTCCTCGTAGCCCACGACGTGGTAGAACACGGTCGGTTCGGGCGGGGCGTCCTGCTGTTGGAACTGCTCCGTGTAGCCGTTGAACGCGGCGAAGCCGTCGACAACCGGGTCGCCCTCGGCCTCCGATTCGTACGGCCGCGGGTCGGTCGGGAACCACTTCTCGTACCGGTCGAAGTAGTAGACGGGCGCGAACGTCTCGGCGAGCCGCCGGCTCTCCTCCGGGCCGATCTCGGTGGTACTGGCGTCGCCCTCCCGGTCGAAGGCGCCGAGGCCGACCGCGCCGAGGACGCCGGCCGTCCCGGTTCCGGCCGCGAGGGCGAGCAGCTGTCGTCGCGTCAGGTCGCTGGGTTGCACGGTAGGTTAGCGGTCGATCGATCGGGGACGGACGATAGACCGTCGTATGGCGGCTCTTCGACGCAGGCATGAATATCTCTTATGGCTTGGACGACACGACCCCCGCGTGCGACGGTTGGGGCTTCGACGATACGACCGCCGCCCGTGTCCTGCGGCGGCGGCTGGTCGACGGGGACGGACAGGGCTTTGACCAGGGGGCGCCTCTCGCCGCCATGGGCTGTTTCGAGGGGTTCCGCTGTGCGGACTGCGGGGCAACCGCTCCCGAAGTGGCGGCGACCCGGTGTGGGGCCTGCGGCGGCGTCCTCGAGGGGAGCTACGACCTCGACGCCGGCGTCCCGTCCCGAGACACGGTCGCCGAGCGGACCGGCGGCTGGCGGCTCCCGGAACTGCTGCCCATCGGGCCGGTCGAGCTGGGCGAGGGCGCGACCCCGCTGGTCGAGACGCCGCGGGTCGCCGACGAACTCGACGTCGCGGCGCTCCACATCAAGGACGAGGGGCACAATCCCACCGGGAGCGTCGCCGACCGGGGCCTCGCGCTGGTCGCCGCGGCCGCCGCCGACCGCGGCGACACACGCCTCTCGCTGGCCTCGACCGGCGTCGACGGCCAGTCGGCGGCCGCCTACGCCGCCCGCGCCGGCCTCGACGCCCGCGTCGTCGTCCCCAGCCGCGCCTCCTTCGTGACCAAGGCGATGATCAACGTCCACGGCGGCGACATGCGCGTCGTCGAGGGCCGATACGACGACGCCCGGGCGGCCCACGCGGCCGAACGCGACGACCACCCCGCCGAGAGCGACGCCCGGTTCCCGGCTGGTCCGTTCGAGTCGCCGTACCGCCACGAGGGCGTGAAGCCGGTCTACCACGAGATCGTCCAGACTTTGGCGTGGCGCGTGCCGGACGCGGTCGTCGTCCCGGTCGGCCACGGCACCGTCCCGGTCGGCGTCCGGTCGGCCGCCCGCGAACTCGACGCCGCCGGCCTCGTCGACGGGACGCCGCGGGTGTACGCCGCCCAGCCGGCGGGCTGTGCGCCCGTCGTCGAGGCACTCGACGGCGGCCGAGCCCCCGAGCCGATCGACCACCCGGACACCGTCGTCGGCGCGCTGGAGGTCCCGGACCCGGCGGGCGGCCGGCGGGCCGTCGAGGCGGTCCGGGCCAGCGGCGGCGCCGGGGTCGCCGTCGACGACGAGGACGCGCTGGACGCCGCCGCGACCGTCGCCCACCACGAGGGCCTGGAACTCGGCGTCGCCGGCGGCGTCGCCGCCGCCGGCGCCTGGACGCTCCGCGAGCGAGGCGAACTCGACGCCGCGGACACGGTCGTGCTCCTAAACCCCGTCGCCGGGAGCAAGGACGCCGACGTGGTCCGCAGCCGCCTGATGGGCCGAGGCCTGTGACCCGGCGGCCCACCCGGCGACGCGGCGGCCCACGCGGCGACCCGGCGGCCCGCATGTCACGAGGTCTCACCACGCCACGCTTATCGTCGCCCCGCCGGTGGGGGCCATCGATGGCCGTCCTCTCGACGTTCCTCGCCGGCGTGGTGTTCGGTCTGGCGCTGGCCGCGCCGCCCGGCCCCATGAACGCGGTCATCGCCGAGGAGTCCGTGCTCCGCGGCTGGCGGTCGGGCGTCCGCGCCGGCCTCGGCGCGATGTCGGCCGACCTCGTCTTCCTGGGCCTGGCGCTCGTCGGCGTCGTCGGGGTCTTAGAGCGCGCCCCGGCGCTGCGGAACGCGATGGTCGCCGTCGGCGGCGTCCTGATGCTGTACTTCGCCTACGGGGCTGCCCGCGGCGCCCGCCAGCAGTTCCGGACGTCGACGGCACCGTCGGCCCGCGGGTTCACCAGGGCGTTCGTGCTGGCGCTTTCGAACCCCTACCAGATCCTGTTCTGGCTCACCGTCGGCGTGGGCCTACTGGCCCCCGGCCGCGTCGACCTCCTCGCGTACGCGTCCAACGCCCTCGCGGGGCTCGTGGTCGTCCGGACCGGCCACCCGGCACTGCTCGTCGGCCTGTTCGGCGGCGTCGCTATCTGGATCGTCGGCTTCCCGGCGGCGCTCGTGGCAGCGGAAACGCGCACGGAAGCTGCCGCCCCGGCCATCGCCGTCGGCAGCGCCGCGGTGCTCGTGGCGTTCGGCGTGTACTTCCTCTACGACGCCGCGACGTGGTTCCTCGTCTGAGTCTGCAGGCCGTCCGTTTCTCAGGAGCCGGCAACGGCCTCCGCGATACCGTCCCTACCGGGTGAGCCGGAAGCGGTGAACCCGGTCCGGTCGCCAGAGGAGCTACGCGTCCGGCTCCGGCGGCCCCGGCTCCATGTCGGCGATCTCGGCCTCGAGCCAGTCCTTGAACCACCGGACGCGCTTGATGCGCTGGTGGGCGATGCCCTCGGCGGTGTCCGAGCGGACGCGCTCTACGGCGTCCTCGCCCCGCTCGAGCACCCGGCCGACCATCTCGTTTGCGTCCATGTGGGTGCGGGCTTCATAGCCCATCCGGAGCAACAGAAGCGCCGTGCCGTTGGCGCCGACCTTGTCCAGCAGGTCCGCTTCCATCAGACACCGGGTCTCGAGGTCGACGTCCGACAGCTCCCCCTCGTAGGAGTGGGCCTCGACGGCGTTGACGACCTCCTCGACGAACGACTCCGGGTAGTCCGTCCGGGAGGTGAGGTACTCCCGGGCCACCCGGGCGCCCGCCTCGGCGTGGAGGTCCTGCTCGGCTTCCAGCTTCGCGATGTCGTGGAACAGCGCCGCGACGCGGGTCACGTCGACGTTCGCGCCCTCGGCGTCGGCGATCTCGGCTGCGAGGTCGGTCACGTTCAGGATGTGGTTGTACCGGTACTCCGCGGAGTGCCACGGATACCACCGCATCCGACCGCCCTCCTCCTCGGCCTCGACGCTCGCGGTCAGGTAGTCCCGGACGAACCCCTTCATCGCGTCGAGCTCCTGCGGGGAGACGGGCGATTCCCTGATCTCAATGCCCATGTATCCACCTCCGAGGTAGAACGGCGCTCGCGTGAGTCATCTTGTTCTTAAATCGGCGGGGTCGACTCTTTAGGCTTACGACACCACGATGGCCGGAAACCGCTCTAGCTGGCTCGGAACGGCCTATCGTGGATCCGCACGTGCAAGCGTGGCCGGCAACCGGCCGTGCGGCCGTAACGAGGCGTCGTTGGCGTTCGCTCGCGGGCTGCAATGTCGCTCGATCGCGGGCCATTATGCAACCGCCGGTCGCGGTCCCTCGCCGTCCCGGTCGACCCGTCGGGCGTCCCCCGCAGGTCCGCGTGACGCATTAGGGGCCTCGTCCCGTGGCCCCGCCCATGTACGTGCGGCAGGTGGTCCCCCGTGACGCCATCCCCAGCGTCGACGACCCGACGTTCGCCCCCGACTACGACGGGGTGGCCGACGACCGGGTCGTCGTGTACGACCCCGATGGCGGGCCCGCCCGCGCCTACCCGCTCCGCTACCTGAACTACCACGAGATCGTCAACGACGTCGCCGACCGACCCATCGCGGTCACCTGGTGTCCGCTCTGCGGCAGCGCGGTCGTCTACGACCGCCGACTCCCGGCGGCCGACACGGACGAGGCGGACCCACCAGGCGGGCCGCTGACGTTCGGCGTCTCGGGCAAACTCGCGGACGACGATCTCGTGATGTACGACCGCGAGACCGACTCCGAGTGGAAGCAGTCACTCGGCGAGTGCATCGCCGGCCCCCTGGCCGGCGCGTCCCTGTCGGTGCTCCCGGCGGCCCTCGTCGAGTACGGGGCCTTCGAGCGGGACCACGACGGCGTGGTCCTCCAGCCACCGGGCGGCGAGAGCGAGGCCGCCGGGCCGGGTGCCGACCCGACGCCGGTCGAGTACGACAGCGACCCCTACCGGGCGTACGCGACCGGCGAGGGCTTCGGCCTCGCCGCCCACCGCGGCCAGGGGTCGAGCCGCGGGTGGGACCGCGATGACCTCCCGCCGAAGGCTGTCGTCCTGGGACTCGAACACGGCGGCGAGGCGGTCGGCGTCCCGCTGTCTGTCGTCCGGGAGGCCGGCGGCGTCCTCGAGGTCACGGTCGGCGGTCGGGACCTGGTCGTCTTCGGCACCGACGGCGTCGCGGCCTACGAACACCCGGGCTACCGGTTCAGCGTCGCGGACGGCGAGATCCGTGCCGACGGGACGACGTGGTCGCCGGCGACCGGCGAGTCGGCGGACGGCCGCCGCCTGGCGGCGGTCCCCGCGAAGCGACTGTTCGCGTTCGCCTGGCAGGACGACCACGGCCCTGACAGCTTCCTCACGGCCCCGCCGTCGGGGTGACCGTCCGTTCACCCTCGGCGGGCGAGGTCCGGTTTTATCACACCGGGCGACGTACCGACGGTCATGGACGTCCGGGAAGCGACGGCGGCCGACGGTCCGACAGTACGGTCCATCGCGGTGCGCTCGATGGAGGCCTCCTACTCGTTGAGCCCGAGCACCATCGAGAACGCGATCCGGCAGTGGTACGGGGTCGATCGCTTCGCGGAGAAGCTCGACGACGATGACGTCCTCGTCCTGGTCGGCGAGACGGATGGCGACCCCGTCGCGTTCTCCGAGAGCGTCATCGCCGACGACCGCGGCGACATCCACTGGCTCCACGTCGCCGCGATGCACCGCGGAGAGGGACTCGGCCAGGAGCTCTACGAGGCCACCCGCGACCGACTTGAGGACGCGGGCGTCGAGACCATCCGCGGCCTCGTGCTGGCCGACAACTCCGAGGGCAACCGGTTCTGGGAGAACCAGGGCCTGACGAAGGTCGGGGAGGGCTCCGTCGAGATCGACGGCACCGCCTTCGTCGAGAACATCTACGTCGACCGGGAGGGCGTCGACGTCCAGCCGATCGTCATCGACGGCAGCGAGCACTACATCGACCGCAGCGACGCCCAGCGCGGCTCCGACGGCGAGTTCTACACCGTCTACACCGACGAGGCCCGCGAGAACAAGTACGGCTACTACTGCGGATCGTGCGAGAACCTCGTCACCTCGATGGACGCGATGGGACGGCTGGAATGTGGAGAATGCGGCAACACGCTGCCGCGCCGCGTTAGTCGGCCCTTGGTCCGGCGACTCGACGGCTCCGCCGTCTCGTCGCCGTGAACCGCTCGCTCACTTCGTTCGCTCGCGGATGCTCGACTGCAGCAACGCAGGTCCGCCACGGGCAGCCACCGAGTGAGTAATCGGTAGTTTGAGAGTAATTTTAGTTCCAGTGGGACGAATGGGTGCACATATGAGTAGCCCTCCAATGCGCCAACATCTCGCCGTGGCCATCGGCGCCTGTCTGCTGGTTTTCGGAGGGCTCACCGGCGCCGTTATCGCCGATCACACGACGGACGCGGGAAATTATACCGTCGAACCGCAGGACTCACCGCCGGATCGCAAACCGGGCGCGACGAACGCCACCTACGACCACTGGATGCGACTGAACGGGACGGTCACGCTGGATAGGCTCGAGATTGCGTACCACGACGGTGATCTTTCGGGATGCACCGAGTCCGACCTCCGGCCGTTCGGCATCGACCGGGAGGCGGACGACGATGGCACGAGCGTCGACGAGGACCTCTCGCGGCGGGTGAAACGCTACGAAGGCGACGAGGATCGCATCGAGGTCGTATTCGAAACCGACGGGGACTCCGCGGTGGATCTTTCCTGGGAGGATGAACTCGTCGTCGCGTTCGCCGACTGCGTCGACAATCCCGACGAAGCCGGCTGGTACGACCTGGTCGCGAGGGTCGAGGACGCCAGCAGCACCACAACCTATCGGCTCATAGACCGGGTCGGGGGGTGCAACTGCTCGGACGAGGAGGACGCACGACTGTATCTCGGCCCACCGGCCGGACCGACGCCCACCACGACGCCGCACCCGACGCCGACGGTGACTCCGACGCCCTCGCCGACCCCGACGCCGACAGTGACCCCGACGCAGACGCCCTTACCGACTGCGACCCCGGTACCGACCGACAACTCGCCGACGGCGACTCGAACCGATCCGGCGACGCGGACGGCTTCGGCCACGCCCCGGGCCACTGACCCCCTGACACCGACCGCGGAGCAGCCCGGGTTCGGCAGCGGTGTGGCGGTGCTCGCGATCCTGCTCGGCGCGATGCTGGCTGCAGTCCGGCGCGCACGCGATACGTGACATATCGGCCGGACCGCTTCCGCCCCCTCACTCCCACGTCGGCTCGTACTCGCCCTCGACCGGCGGCTCCGTGCTCACCCACTCGGCGCGGGCCGCGTCGCTTGTGAGCGTCTCCGCCGGCCCGTCGTCGACGCTGTATGTGACCGTCACCTCCGCCAGCGAGCAGTGGGCGTTGTACCGGACCGAGTCGTCCGGCGTCATGTAGGCGACCGTCTGCCAGTGCCCGTCGGGTGCCTCGACGGTCGCCTTCAGCTCGAGACCCTCGCCCTCCCCGCGGAACCGCCAGTGGCCGACCGCGTCGTGCTGGACCTCGTTCGCCCACGGGCCGACGGGCAGCACGTCCTTCACCCGGTTGAGCGCGTACACCTCGCCGTCGACCCGGAAGCACAGCGAGATCTTCTCGTCCAGCCGCAGCGCCTCCAGGACCGCCGAGTCCTCCTCGTCGAAGTCGTTGCACTGGACCCACGTCCACGTCTCGGGCGGGCTGGTCGAGGAGACCGTGTGTCCCTGGTGGCCGGGGGCCTCTTCGAACGCGACGGTCCGGTCGCCGACCGTGACCTCGCCGGTCATCGCGACCGACTGGTTGCGGCTCCAGTGCTTGCCCGTCCCCAGCACCGCCGAGAGGACGGTCGTCAGCCTCTCGCTCCGCAGCGGCGTGAACGCGTAGGTGTCCGGGTCGTACTCGAGGTCCCACGCGACCTCCCCGACGGCCCCCTCGGCGCCGCTGGAGGTCAACGCGGCGTCGCCGATGCGGAGCTCGAACGGGTCACCCGCCGCCGTGACGTCCGACAGCGGGAACGCCTCCGAGACGAAGGTAGACTGCGCCGGGTCCTCGCGATCGGTCAGCGCGGCCCACAGCCGAGCCTCCCGGTAGCCCGATTCCGTCGAGAGCAGCGTGTAGCGGTACCAGAAGGCGACGCTACCGTCCGTGGGACTGACGAGGGAGTACCACACCTCCCGGGCGGGGTCGCCGGCCGACGGCGGCCACGACTCGGCGGGGTCGTTCGGGTCGGGGTGCATGGGTGTCCGAGGAAACTCGCCTGGCTGTTGATTTATAGGTTGGTGGTGTCCCGGGCGCTGTTCAGATGGAGTTCAGAAGCTGGACCCGAGGTTCACGCCCGTAACCGGATCGCAGCCCGAGAACTCGATCTTTCGCCCCTCGAGGCTGAGATCATCCTCCAGGCCCTGGAGCCGGTTGCAACCGAGTACGCTGACGCGACCGTATGAGGACGGTCTATATCGTCGATACTGGCGTCTTCGTCCGGTGTGGCGGCCCGGACAAGGACAAATTCCAGCGGCTCCGCCGAGCAGTTCGAGGGGCGGAGATCGCGCTCCACATTCCACAGCGCGTCTACAAAGAACTCGGGGGCGACCCCACAGCGGACGCGTATCCGTCGGGCAACATCCCCTATCCGGATGGACTCGAGGAGGACTGGATTGTTGTCAAGTTATGACAACATTCAGTAATAATCACGAAGCCCCCGGAGATAGCGGGGCCGTGGAGTGGATTACTGATAATGGAGACTACTTTGCCATAGGTTGTATAAGTACTGGGCTCTGTAAGGAAGGTGGTGAGGTAGTTGGACCGCAGGTGCCGTCGATCCGGAATCGAAATAATCTCTGGTGGAGCGATCAATAGAACGGATCATGCATCACAGTCTTTTCGCGTCGACCAAGACGACCATCGAAAGTCATCGCCTTCGACCCCGTAGGCAACGTGCGTGCCGCCATTACAGTTGAAGGCACTACGGCCGATGTCAAGAGTCCACCCGGTCTCCTGATCGAAATCGTAAATATTGATGGCGTAATCAGATGGCATATCAATATCGAGTAGCAGTGATCGTTCGGCGGGAATCTGGAACACGTCATGGAGGCGGATGGCAGTGGCGGCAAGGTCTACGACCTGGACCTCGTACACTGCTTCCACCGGCTGTCGCCGAAAGAGAAACACGATGTTCCCCCGATTATCCTCCGGATTATCCACGTTCTCATGGTTTCCAATTTCCTTCGTTCGATACGTCTTAGGCGGATTCCAGACGTGAGGTTCGCCACCCGGTGGTGCGTGGTACTTGGCCGTCGGGGTGTCTTCCATCTGTGCCGTGGGGGTCGGCTCCGGGGTGGGTTCTGATGACTCGGTGGGTGTCGGTTCCGCTGTTTGGGTTTCTGTCGGGGTTGTAGTCTCCGCTGTTTCGTCTCCAAGGGCTGCACAGCCGGCTAGACCAACGGATCCTATTCCAAGCGTTCTGAGTAGGGACCGTCGGTTCATAGGAGATGATATATAGTGAGGATGTAAGAACGCTTCCCTGAAGCAGGATCCGGGAGTATTCGGGCTCGTAGCGACCGGCGTCCCATCCGCCGGGTTCACGACGCATGCGTCGCCGTATTAGTCGTTCGTCCTCCCGGCAACCGGGTCCATCGCGTTTCCGGCAGCCCAGCGGATGTCGGACGTTTCGCTGCCGTTCACGGACGCGTGGTGGATGTTGTAGACCGCTCGCTTCTCGCCGGCATCGAGTTCAGACCGTCGCGCGCGTAGGACGTCGTTCGTGATGTTTGTCATGACTGTAATGTCGACGATCGCGTCTGGACCCCCAGATCGTTGGCCGGCGGCGCGCCGAACCCCCTGACACGGTGATGGGCAAGTCCGACGGCGGGGCGGTAGGCCCACTTCGTCCTGGTCTCCGACCAAACCGTCTACCCGGCCTACCGGGGACCGGTTGCGTGGCGAGAAGGCGACCTGAGCTGGGTCCAGCCGATCTGCTCCGCCCGGTCGCCCGTCGACAGTCTGAAGGCACCGCCAGCCGAGCGGGACGCATGGACTGGCGTCTGTTCGCCAACCTCGCCGAGGGCGCCGGTACGCGGCGGGTCACCGTCGAGGCCGGGCCGGGCGACACCGTCGACGCCGGGGCGGGCGACACCGTCGAGGACGCCTTCGACCAGCTGCTCGATGCCCACCCCGAACTCGCCGCCGAGGTGCTGGACGACGAGGGCGAGATCCGGGACCACATCAGCGTGTTGCGGAACGACCACGACCCCTTCGTGACGGACGAGGGCTACGACACCGTCCTCGAGGAGTGCGACGAACTGGCGCTGTTCCCGCCGGTCAGCGGCGGCTGCGAGGCGGGGTAGCCGGATCTATCGAGGTCGCCGAAGCCGTCTGTTCACCGCTCGCACCTGCCGCGGTCTCCAACGCGTGCGGTCTCCCGATGGTCGGTGCTCGCGGCTCGTTCCACTCGCCGGCAGAGCTTCGCTCTGCCGAGCCCTCGCTCGCTTCGCTCGCGAGGACGCCGCTCGCCCATTCCGAGGCGCTCCCTTGCTCACGGCTCACTCCGTTCGCCGCTCGCACGTTCGGCGGCCTCCCTCCGGTCGGCCGCCCGCCGCCCGGGACGCAACTCCTTTCACCCGGCCAACCGATTCCCACCGACATG
>PXQY01000113.1 GCA_003021745.1 Halobacteriales archaeon QH_7_69_31 | reverse complement strand
GGCAGCGCTGGCGACACAGTACCTCCGGTGGAAGGAACACGTCATCGACCGGCGCGCCCGTATCGCGTCGGAGGTCAAAGCGCGCGCCGACGGCGGGGAGTCGGTCTCGAAACTGACGGGAGAGTACGACATCAACAGTCGGTTCGTCGAACGGAGCGCCTGGAGCGGCCGCTCCGGTCGACCGCGGCCGCCCGCCGACTTCCCGTCGTTCGAGGCGTTCTGCGACTCGACCGAGGTGCGCGAGAATCTCACGGTGCCCGTCCAAATCGAATCCATCGAACAGGCCGGTCGTGAGCCGGTATACGACATCGGCGTCGACCACGACGCCCACAACTTCGTCGCGGACGGGTTCGTCGTCTCGAACTGCGGCGTCCGGATGGTGAAAACAAGTCTCACCTACGACGACGTGCAGGGCCGGGAGCCGGAACTCGTCGATGCGCTGTTCGAGGCCATCCCGTCCGGCCTGGGCGGTGGCGGGGTCGTCGAGACCGACCACGAGACCGTCGAGGCGGTCTTAGAGCGCGGCGTCGACTGGTGTCTCGAGTCCGGCTACGCCCGGACGCCGACGCCGACGCCGTCTCGCAGAAGGCGAAGGACCGCGGCCGGAACCAGCTCGGCTCGCTCGGCTCCGGGAACCACTTCCTCGAGGTCCAGCGCGTCACCGACGTCTACGACGAGTCGATCGCCGACGCATACGGGCTCGAGACCGACCAGGTCGTGGTGCTCATCCACTGTGGCTCCCGCGGGCTCGGGCACCAGGTCTGCACCGACTACCTCCGCGAGATCGAGGAGGCCCACAGCGGCCTGCTGTCGCAGCTCCCGGACCGGGAACTGGCGGCGGCGCCGGCCGGCTCCCAGCTCGCCGAGGACTACTACGACGCGATGTGTGCGGCCATCAACTTCGCGTGGGTCAACCGCCAGCTCATCACCCACCGGACCCGCGAGGTGTTCGCGGAGGTCTTCGACGAGCCCTGGCAGGATCTCGGGATGGAGCTACTGTACGACGTGGCGCACAACATCGCGAAGAAGGAGGTTCACGACGTCGGGGTCGGGCCGGAGGACCGACCGACGGGAGACGGCGACGCCCGCGACCGCGAGGAGACGGAACTGTTCGTTCACCGGAAGGGGGCGACCCGGGCGTTCCCGGCCGGCCACCCGGAGGTGCCGACCGCCTACCGGGACGTCGGTCAGCCGGTCATCATTCCCGGCAGCATGGGCGCCGGCTCCTACGTCCTCTGCGGCGGTAGCGAGTCGATGGGCGTCTCGTTCGGCTCGACGGCCCACGGGGCCGGCCGGCTGATGAGCCGGACGCAGGCGAAAGACGAGTACTGGGGCGGCGACGTCCAGGACGACCTCCGGGCGGGCAACGAGATCCACGTCAAGGCCGACAGCGGGGCGACGATCGCCGAGGAGGCGCCCGGCGTCTACAAGGACGTCGACGAGGTCGTCGAGGTGAGCGACGCGCTGGGCATCGGCGACACGGTCGCCCGCGTGTACCCGGTCTGCAACATCAAGGGCTGACCCGATGGGCGTCCGGGTGCCGCTCGGCGACGGCACGATCGACGTGACGCTGCCGGAGTGTGCGGTGACAGTCGCCGAACCGCCGGGCGGCGAACCGGTCGACGTCCGGACGGCCGCCGAGATGGCGGTCGCAGAGCCCCTCGGTCCACCGCTATCGGGCCTGGTGTCGCCCGACGACACCGTCGCCATCGTCGTTACGGACGTCACCCGAGCGACCCCGGACGACGTCCTCGTCGACGTGCTCCTGTCGGAACTCCAGCGGGCGGGCGTCTACCGCGAGCAGGTGACGGTCGTGGTCGGCCTCGGGCTCCACCGGCCCATGACCGACGACGAACTCGCGGAGATGCTGGGCGCCAACGCCGACCTGGCGGAAAACCACGACCCCGAGGACGTCGTCGAGGTGGGGACGGTGGAGGGGACGCCGGTCGAACTGAACCGCCGGGTGGCTCTGGCGGACGCGGTGCTGTCGACCGGGATGGTCGAGCCCCACCAGTACGCCGGGTTCTCCGGCGGCGGCAAGACAGTCGCCATCGGCGCCGGCGGCGAACCGCTGATCCGGTACACCCACGGCCCGGACCTGCTCGGGCGGCCGGGCGTCCGCCTCGGTCGGATCGACGGCAACCCGTTCAGGGAGGTCGTCGACCGGGCCGGCGACCGGTGTGGCCCGGGTCGTCGCCGCGCTCGCAGACAGCGCCCGGGCTGCCCGCTCGGTCACGGTGGAGGACACCTACGACGCCGTGGTGGCCGGCGTCGGCGCGCCGAAGGACGCCAACCTCTACCAGGCCTCCCGGGCCGCGACGTACGTCGGTCTCGGCGCTGTCAACCCGCTCCGGGACGGCGGCCGGGTCGTCATCCCGGCCGTGCTCCCGGAGGGCGCCGGCACGGGCACGGGCGAGACGCGGTTCCACGACTGGCTCGCCGGAGCCGACGATCCGGCCTCGCTGTACGAAGCGATGCGTGACGGCTACGAGCCGGGCGCCCAACGAGCGTTCGTCCTCGCTCGCGTGCTCCGCGACCACGACGTGTCCGTCACGAACAGCGAGGCACCCGGCGTGGTCGAGGAGTGCCTGATGACGTCCACCGACACCGTCGAGGACGCCGTCGAGGCGGGAACAGACGTCCTGGTGGTGCCGGACGCGCTGAACACGTTGTTAATGTAGTGTCGGCCTGGCGCCGAGATGTCGCCGCTCAGTCGCCGGAGTCAACCGTAACGTCGTCGCCGTCGCCGTCGATCTCGGCCATCACGCGGTCGTGGAACTCCTGGAGGACGGCCGACTCGTCCTCGGCGAGGACGACGTCGCTGGCCATCAGCGTCGCCAGCCCGAACGCCCGCGGCGACGGGGAGGGGACGCGCGTAACAGAGACGTGATGTGTGCCGGCCTGGACGGCAGCGGCGAACGTCTCGATGGCGTCGACGGCCAGTCTGTCCTCGAGGATCTCGCGGTAGGTCTCCTCCATGACGGAAAACTCCTCGAGGTCCCGGGCGAACCCGAGCAGCATTTCACTGGAGACCTGTTGCTGGCTCGCGGATTTCTCGTGGCCCTTGTACCGTTTGAGGATCATCAACGAGCGGGTGGCGTTGATCCGGAAGTACCGCTGGAGGAGGTCGGTGCCGTCGAGGGCGGCCCGCAGGTCCGGCCGGACGTCGTCCGGGTCGACCTCGCGGAGTACCCGCTCCACGTCGACCTTGCGGTTCAGCGGCATCGACAGGGTGAAGCCGTGGTCGGCGACGGAGACGGTGACGTTGGTTGTCGCGGCCTGGGCGCAGCGGTACGCGAGGAGTCGGGACAGGCCGTCGTTGAACCGGCGGCCGTAGTTCGAGTGGACGTAGTAGTTCCGCCGGTACTCCCCGCGGTCGAGTTCGACCTCGACGGCGAGCCGTCGGTCCGTCGAGACGCTCTCGGGGCCGGCGTAGTTGAGCTGGGCATCGAACATCCGGGTGACCGCCCGGACCGTGTTCTCGTCCATCGGGAACTCGCGGAGCCATCCCCTGACCGCCGGCGGGCCGCCATTCTCGAGCCGGTCGAGCAGTTCGCGCTGGAAGGCCAGGATCTCCCGGCCGAGGTCGTAGGAGAGGGGGAGCCGCTCGGAGTACCACGAGGGGACAGTGGCGCGGTCGCTCGTGGGCTCGACGTGGACCTTCGAGCCGCGGCGGTAGCGGTCTCCTCGTCGAGCTGGCCGACCCACTCGTCGCTCGACCGGGTGAAGACGCTGCAGGTGAACGAGTCGGGGATGGTCCCGATGTTCGTCATGTAGATGACACGGGCCAGCCGGCCGCGCTTGCCCACCAGCGGGGTGCCCGGCGGGTACTCCTCGTAGTGGTGCTCGCCGCCGGGCGGGTCGTTCTCGTCGCGCCAGACCTTCGCGTAGACGCTCCGGTCCTCCAGGCCCGCATAGTCCGCGGTGAGGTAGCGGAACAGCCGCTCGATGTCGGTATCGTCGTAGCCGCGGTACGGGTAAGCGCGGCGGAGGACGTCGCGGATCTCGGCCTCCGGTCGGGGTCCGTTGATCGCCATGCCGTAGACGTGCTGGGCGGCGACGTCGTCGGCGTTCTCGGGGACGAACACGCGGTCGACGTAGCCCTCCTCGGCCTTCCGCAGCATCACGGTACACTCGATGAGTTCGTCGCGGTCGAGGGCGACGACGCGGCCCTTGACGGTCCGGCCGAGCTGGTGGCCGGCGCGGCCGACGCGCTGCAGGAGGGCGGCCACCGACTTCGGGGAGCCGACCTGGACCACCAGGTCGATGTACGGCATGTCGATGCCCAGTTCCAGTGAGGTCGAGGTGGTGACCACATCGAGGTCGCCCGCCTTGAGGCCCTCCTCGATCTCGGTCCGTCGGGCTTTCGACAGGGAGCCGTGGTGACAGCCGGAGCGGTCCGCGTCGACGCCGCGGTCGCGGAGGTTCTGGAGGACGCGCTCGGCACCGGACCGCGTGTTGGTGAACACGAGGGTGTTGGTGTGGTCGGCAACCAACTCGGCCAGGTCCCCGTAGAAGCGGTCAGTGACCACGTGGTGTGGCGTGTTGACCAGGTCGTCGGTCGGACAGGTGAGCTTGATGTCGAACTCGCGGACGAAGCGGGCGTCGACCACGTCGTAGTCCCGGGGCTCCCACTCGCCGTCGCCGTGCCGGCCGCCCACCAGGAACTCCCCGATGGTGTCCAGCGGTTCGACGGTCGCCGAGCAGCCGATCCGGGTCGGCGAGGTTTCGCACATCGCCTCGAGCCGTTCCAGCGAGACCGCGAGGTGGGTGCCGCGCTTGTTGTCCGCGAGCGAATGGATCTCGTCGACGATGACGTACTCGACGGTCCGGAGCTTCTCCTTGAACTTCGGGCTGTTCAGGAGGATGGCCAGCGTTTCCGGCGTGGTATTGAGGATGTGGGGCGTTTCGTCGAGCATCCGCTGTCGGTCGGCGTCGCTCGTGTCGCCGTGCCGGATGGCGTGCCGGATGTCCACGGATTCCCCCCGGGCGTCGAGCCGGTCTGCGATCGCCGAAAGCGGTTCGGTGAGGTTCCGGTGGATGTCGTTGGCCAGCGACTTCAGCGGCGAGACGTACAGACAGTGAACGCTGTTGTCGAGGCCGTCGTCGGTCCGGGCGCGTTCGAAGAGGTCGTCGACGATCGCGGCGAAGGCGGCCTGGGTCTTCCCGCTGCCCGTCGGCGCACAGACCAGCGTGTTCGTGCCGTCGTCGATCCGCGGGACGGCGCCCTTCTGTGGCGGCGTGAACAGCCCGCCGTTGTCCGGGACGAACGCGCCGAACTCCTCGATCCACCAGTCCCGGACCACGGGAGCCAGCCGGCAGAACGCCGCGGCGTCGTCGAGGGGGACCGATTCGGCGTCGTAGTCGAACCCGTAGGACGCCAGCCGCTCCCGGACGACTGTTTCGGTCTCGGCCGGCGCCGCCGGTTCCATCGAATCGTCGTTGGACCCCCGCGGGCAAGTGGGTTTGGCTGCCGGCTGGTTTCGTTCGGGTCGCCGGGCCGGACCCCCTTCGGTCGCCGCCCGGCTCGCGGCTCGCTAGCGCTCACCGCTCGCTCATACGGCGGCACTCCCTCGTTCACGCTTCGCTACCGCTCGCGGCTCCCGACAGTCGCCGCTCGCCCTTGGAGGTCTCGCTGCTCACGGGTCGCTTCGCTCCCCGCTCGCTTATTCCGAGGCCTCCCTCCGGTCGGCCTCGCGCCGCTCGACCTCCCGCTCGCCGTTCACGCATTCGGAGCCGCTCTCTACGGTCCCGACTCCCTCCGGTCGGCCGCCCGGCTCGCGGCTCGCTTCGCTCACCGCTCGCTCATTCCGCGGCCTCCCTGCGGTCGGCCGCGCGGGACCGAAACCGACTTGTTTGACTGACCGGTCAGTCAACACGTGACCTCGGCGCCGGACGACGCGGACGGGTCGGAGCTGGTGGCGGCGGGCGACCGGCGGGTGGTCGCCGCCGTCATCGCCAGCACGTTCTTCGTCGGGTTCGGCGGCGGCGTGGTGTTCCCTATCCTGCCGAACCTCGGCGTCGTGCTCGGCATCTCGCCGTTCATGGTCGGCCTCATCCTGAGCGCCAACCGGTTCACCAGGCTGTTCGCGAACGCGCCCGCCGGCATCGTCGTCGACCGGACCGGGACCCGGACGCCCTTCGTTGCCGGGTTACTCGTCCAGGGTGTCGCGACGACCGGCTACATCGTCGCCGTCAACTCCGGCGCGCCGTCCGCCTGGTTCCTCCTCGCGCGGGTCCTGTGGGGCGTCGGGAGCGCGATGGTGTTCGCGACCGCCTACACCATCGCGGCCGATGTGAGCGACGGCGGCTCACGCGGCACCAACATGGGCCTCATCCGCGGCGGCATCATCTTCGGGTTCCCGACCGGCCTGGTCGTGGGCGGCGTCGTCAGCGAGGTGTGGGGGACCACCGCGGCGTTCGTCGTCGCGGCGGCGTTCGCCTTCGTCGCGAGCGGCCTGGCGTACCTGGCGGTCCCGGAGACCCACGTCGAGGGCGGCACCCGTCGCTCGGTCAAGCCATGGGACGTCGACACGTCGGTGCCGGCGGTCACCGTCGGCCTCGTGAACTTCGCCGTGCTGTTCGCCTACATCGGCGTCGTGTTCGCGACGCTCGTGCTGTTCTTAGACGTTAACGGCCTGTCCGTCCTCGGTTTCGGCCCGCAGGGCTCCTCCGGCGTGTTCATGTCCCTGACCGTCGTCTCGGCGGCCGTCTTCATGTTCCTCAGCGGCTACGTCAGCGACCGCCAGGGCTCCCGGATGCCCGCACTCGTCGTATTCCTTCTCGTCACCGTCGTCGGGTTCGTGAGCTTCGCTGCCGCCGACACGGTCCCGACCCTGGCCGCCGCCTGCGTCATGGTCGGGGCCGGCCAGGGCGGCACCAGCGGCCCGCTCATGGCCCTGCTCGCCGACCTGACACCCGACGACCGGATGGGTCGGGCGGTCGGGACGAACAACGTCTTCGGCGACGTCGGCGGCGGGCTCGGTCCGATGGTGTCGCTCCCGCTCGTCGACGCGGTCGGCTTCCGGCCCGTCTACGTCGCCTGCGCCGCCCTGCCGCTCGTCGCCGGCGCGGTGCTCATCGCGGGTGTCTACCGGGAGACCGGGACGGTACTGCCGCACGTGGAGGAGCCGGATATCGCCGACGGCGGCGAGGGACAGTCGCTGGACTGACCGCGGCCGGCAGGACCCGGCGCTCACTCCGTCGCCACCACGAGCACGGTGGCGACCAAGCTCCCGAGCGCGAGGAGATAGAGGGCACGGGCGACGATCGGCGGTGCGCCCGCCGACCCGGCCACAATGCGGCCCGCCAGCGCCGCCAGGGCGAGTACGAGTAACGCGATGACGCGGCGCTTGGCCGAATCGTCGAGGCGCGTCACCGACCGACCCCCTCCGAACCGACCCGTCGCAAGTGGGGGCGCCGAGGCTGTAGGGGCCCGGAAGTGGCCGATTCACCCGCCTCGGTCCGTTGGGCCCGCTCGGCGGCCATACCGCCGTCTGGTGGGCGTCCCGGACAAGCGTTTCCCCTTCCGGTGTGTGCGAACGCCCGACAACCGGCAGGCCCGAACAGCCGAGGATGTTCCGTCCCGCACCGCCCGGTGGAAGCTTTAACCGGGTGGTCCGAGCAGGTGCGGCCATGCCACCGGTCCCCTCGGAGGGCAACCGGCCCCTGAGCGTCTGGGCGTGGGGTTACGAGGACCGCCTCCCCGACGACGAGGAGCGCCGGGAGCTGGCCGCCCGCGTCGAGGGCATGCTCGGGTTCCCGGAGCGCCCGATCCTGGACTACCCGTCCCTGGACGACGTCGACCTGCCCGCCCCGTCGCTATCCGTCCCGGACGAGTTGGCCGATGTCGTCACGACCGAGCGGCGCGCCCGGGCGAGCCACACCTACGGGAAGGGTTACCGGGACATCGTCCGGGGGTTCCACGGCGACTTCGCGGCCGCGCCGGACCTGGTCGCGCGACCGCGCGACGAGGCCGACGTCGAGTCGATCATCGCGTGGGCCGCCGAGGAGGGCGTTGCCGTGGTGCCGTACGGCGGCGGGACGAGCGTCGTTGCCGGCGTCGAGTGCGACGGCGAAGGGTACGCCGGCGTCCTCTCGCTCGACACCCGCGAGATGGACGCGGTACTCGATGTCGATACGCACTCCCGGAGCGCGAAGATCCAGGCGGGCGCCACCGGCCCCGAGATCCAGGCCCAGCTGGCCGACCACGACCTCCAGCTGCGGCACTACCCCCAGTCCTACGAGTTCTCGACGTTCGGCGGCTGGGTCGCGACCCGCGCCGGAGGGCACTTCGCGACGCGGTACACCCACATCGACGACTTCGTCGAATCGGTCCGTGCGGTCACGCCCGCCGGCACCCTCGAGACGCGGCGGCTCCCGGCCTCCGGCGCCGGCCCCGACCCGAACCGCTTCCTGCTGGGCAGCGAGGGCGCCTTCGGCGTCATCACGGAGGGCTGGACCCGGGTGCAGCCACGGCCGCCCCACCGTGGCCGCGCGACGGTCCGGTTCGACGACTTCTGGGCTGCCGTCGACGCGACCCGCGAGATGGTCCAGGCGCGGCTCTACCCCGCGAACTGCCGGCTGCTCGACAGCAACGAAGCGATGCTGAACGAGCTCGCCTTCGACGGGAGCCACCTGCTCGTGCTCGGCTTCGAGTCGACCGACCACCCGGTGGCCGACGACCTCGACCGCGCGCTCGAGATCGCCGACGACCACGGCGGCCGTTGCCCCGACGGCCCGACTATCGAGGACCGGACCACCGGAGACGCAGCGACCGACCGCGAGGCCACAGACGAGGGCGCCTGGCGGGACTCCTTCTTCGAGGGTCCCTACCTGTTCAACGCCCTCGTCTCGATGGGCGTGCTGGTCGACACCTTCGAGACCGCCGTGACGTGGGATACGTTCCCCGACCTCCACGAGGCGCTCTCCGAGAACGTTCTCGGCGCCATGCGCGAGGAGTGCGGGGCCGGCTTCATGTCCTGTCGGTTCACCCACGTCTACGAGGACGGACCGGCGCCGTACTATACACTCCTCGCGCCCGCCGACGTCGGCAACGAACTCGACCAGTGGCGCACGATAAAGCGTGCCGCCTCGGACACGCTGTTGGCCCACGGCGCGACCATCACCCACCACCACGCCGTCGGGCGCGTCCACCGCGAGCACTACCACGAGGAGGCGCCGGACGCGTACCTCGAGGCGCTCCGGTCGATGAAGCGGACCCTCGACCCCGAGGGCATCATGAACCCGGGCGCGCTGCTGTAGCCACCGGTCATGCCAGTGAACGACCGGCCCAGTTGTGGGAATATCAGTGACCGACCGGCCGGCTGCCGCCGTGAACGGCCTCGGATGCCGCCGGCGGACGGACGGAACGGAACGGGACTGGTACTGCTGGATGGACGGCCACCCTCGGAGCTCGGTAATCAAATTCATGACGTCCGCCGGCCAACGGCGACCCGGACATGAGTCGACTCGTCAAGATCCTCAGCGGACTGCTGCAGACCGTCGCCACGTTCGTCGTGCTGATACTGTTGGCCATCGGCTCCTTCTACGTCACCGTGTTCGTCGTCTCCACGGGCGCCGAACTGGCCGGCTACGACCCGAGCGGGGACTTCGTCGTCCTCTCGGCGGCACTTCTGGTCATCGCGGCGCTGTTCGGCGGGCTCCCCATCACGGGTGGCCCGACGGGAGACGGGGAGGCGCGAGAGACCGGCCACGGCTTCCAGTGAACGGACGCCCGCCGGGCAAGGCTGTGCGATCGAACGGACGGCACTGTTCAGATTAGAATGCCGGTTGTGAGACACATCGACTCACCGGGCCATGGGCCTCAGTCGGCCTCTCGGAGAACCGTATCGGGCGGGACTCCGCAAGGGGCCGGCTTCTCGGGGAAGGCCGGCGACGGTGAGCCGAGCGACGCGAGGCGAACGTCGCTGGACGAGGGGCGCGAGTCCAGCGGAACAAGCACTGGAGCGAACGAAGTGAGCGAAGCGCGCAGCGAGCAGTAGCGAGGCGCGACCAACGGGAGCGCCTCGAAGTGAACGGCGAAAGCAGTGAGCCGTGAGCCGCCCGACCCGAGAAGCCGGGGGCTTGCGTCCACCGGGGGACTACTCCATGTGATGTCTAAACAATACCGCACGGACGACCCCAACGCTTGACTCTTCCCGGGGCGAGCCGACCACCATGGTCCTGGACCTGCTCCGACGCCACCCCGTCGCCGCGACGGTGCTTCTGGCCGGCGCCGCCGTCGGCGCCGCCAGGCTCGTCGACTCTCGCATCGACCCCGTCGAGTGGCAGCCGCAAGACCCGTCCGAGCTGTCCGGGCCGCTGGCGCCGAACGGCGAACTCGCGGGCGCAGCGACGGTCGTCACCTGCGAGGGCCCGGAGGACGTCGCCTTCGACGACGACGGCCGGCTGTACACCGGGACCGAGGGGAACCACGTCGTCCGCACCGTCGAGCCGGTCGCTGCCGACACGACGAACGCCGACCTCGAGCGGATGGCGACCCTCGACGGCCGCCCGCTCGGGATGACCTTCGACGGCGAGGACCTCCTGGTCTGTGCCACCGACGCCGGCCTCCAGTCCGTCTCGCCCGACGGCGCGGTCACGACGCTGTCGGACCGCGCCGACGGACGGCCGATCGCATTCGCCGACGACCTCCACGTCGCCGACGACGGCACCGTGTACTTCACCGACGCGACGACCCACGAAATCTTCCAGGACGAGCTGTTCGAACTCCGCGACACCGGCCGGCTGCTCGCGTACGACCCCGACACCGGTGAGACGGACGTGGTCCTCGGGGACCTCGGGTTCGCCAACGGCGTCTGTCCGCACGCCGACGGCGAGTCGCTGCTCGTCACCGAGACCTCCCGCTACCGGGTGACCCGGTACTGGATCGACGGCGACCGCGAGGGCGACTCGGAGCGGTTCGCGATGAACCTCCCGGGCTACCCGGACAACGTGGAGGCGGCCGAGGACGGCACCCACTGGCTGGCCGTCCCGACCCCGCGGGACGAAACCCTCGACGGCCTCCACGCGCGGCCCTGGCTGAAGCGCCAGCTCGGCAAACTCCCGACAGCCGCGATGCAGCAGATCGAGGGCGACCCCTACGGACTCGTGCTCAGGCTCGACGCCGACGGCGAGATCGTCGAAAGCCTCCACGACCCCGATGGCGTCGTGTACGGCGTCACCTCCGCCACGCCCCACGACGGCGCGCTGTACCTGGGCTCGCTGTTCGGCGAGCGCGTCACGCGTTACGACCTCTCCTGACGGGCCGCCCTCGGCCGCCACCCCCCCATCGGCAACCGCTCGCCACTGATTGGCAGACGCCGTCGGCCGCCACCTACCTTCGCTGGGATGGTAGCGGCGCACTCGCTCCAGTTTCACCCTCGTCTCGCAACGTTATAGGACCGGCAACCAGTATCGCCGGTATGGAGCGGCTGCCGGGGGTCGACCCGCCGGACCGCGTCGTCTGCCACGTCGACGTGGACTGCTTTTACGCCGCCTGCGAGCGGCTCCGGGAGCCGGCGCTCGAGGGGGAGCCGGTCGTCGTCGGGATGGGCTACGAGGCCGGCGAGAACCACGGCGCCGTCGCGACCGCCAGCTACGAGGCCCGCGAGTACGGCGTGGAGTCGGCGATGCCCATCTCCGAGGCGCTGGAGCGGCTCCCGCGACGGGCGACCGCCGACGACCCCGCGGACACCGGCGTCTATCGGCCCGTCGACATGGCGTACTACGAGTCCGTCAGCGCCGACGGCAGGGCCGTCCTGGCGGACGCCGCCGAGACGATACGGCACGTCTCCATCGACGAGGCCTACCTGGACTGTGGCGACCTCGCCTGGTCCGAGGCGGCCGCGTTCGGCCGGCAGCTGAAGGCCGACGTCGAGGACGCCGCCGGGGTGGTCGCCTCCGTCGGCATCGCGCCGAACATGGCGACGGCGAAACTCGCCTCCGACGCGGACAAGCCCGACGGCCTCGTCGTCGTGCCGCCCGGGGAGGTCCGGGAGTTCCTCGCGCCGTTGGACGTCGCCGACCTCCACGGCGTGGGGCCGGTGACGGCGCGGGAACTCCGCGGGATGGGGTTCGAGACGGCCGGCGACGTCGCCGCGTCCGATGGGGCCGAGCTGACCGAGGCCTTCGGCGAGCGCGGTCGGGACATCCATGCGCAGGCCCGCGGCCGGGACGACCGCGAGGTCGAGCCCCAGGGCCGGCCGAAGAGCGTCTCCAGCGAGTCGGCGTTCGTCCAGGAGACCGACGCCCCCGCCGAGAAGCGAGAGAAGGTCCGGGCGCTGGCCGGGGAGGTCGCCGAGCGCGCCGCCGCGAAGGGCGCCCTCTACCGGACCATCGGGATCAAGGTGGTCGAGCCGCCGTTCGATGTCAACACCCGCGCTCGCTCGCTGTCGGGCCCGGTCGATGACCCGGACCTCGTCGAGGGCGTGGCGCTGGAGCTACTGGGCGAGTTCGCGGAGACGACGGTCCGGAAGCTCGGCGTCAGGCTGTCGAACCTCTCGTTCGACGACCGCGACCAGGCGAGCCTCGACTCCTGGGAGGGGCCCGAGGACGGCGACCCCCGCCACCGGGACCGGTCGCCGGCGGTCGAGGGCAGGCGCCGCCTCGGCCAGGTTGAACTCACGGAGTTCGAGTAGGCTTTTGGCCGTGCCCGTCGAAGCCCCGCCGTGAACCGGCTGGCGGTCGCCGGCGACGCGGCGTGGCGCCTGGCGCCGCACGCCCACGTCATCGTCCACGAGACCAGCGACGGCAACGAGTTCATCACGATCTACGACTGCGGGGCGGCTCAGAAGCCCCCGTCGGCCCAGCTGATCGGCAACCTCGTCCGGGTCGACGCCGACCACGACCTGCTCGACCAGCCGACCGGCTACATCGCGAAGCTCCGGGAGGAGGCGGTGCTGGTCCGGCAGGACGACGACCATTGGATCATCAGGGCCCGGGGATGACCGGACGAGGAGTCCATGCCCCGATGGAAGTCCGGCGGCGACCGACCGGTCGGCGGTAGCGCCTGCCCGTCGAGCGGTCCCGCCCTGCGGGTCGATTCAGGCCTCGGCGATCGATACCTCCGCGACTGAGGGAGGATCGACCGCCCACGGTGCCCGGCAGCACTCCCACTTCGGCCGCTCCGGCGACCGGCGCAAGCCGGCCGTCTGACTGACACCTATGTGCGTGGCCCACCTGGCACGGCGTGATGACCCGGAGCGGAGAGACCATCGAACTCGGAACGGTGCGTCGGGGCGACCAGGCCGGCCCGACCGTCGAGCTGCCGGTCGCCGACGCGCTGTCCGGCCGCTCGCTCGTCGCCGGCGACGCCGGCAGCGGCACGTCGAACTCGGCGGGCGTCGTCTGTGAGAAACTGCTCGACCGGGGCCACGGAATGGTCGTCGTCGACGTCGACGGCGAGTACCACGGCCTGAAGGAGACCTACGAGGTCCTTCACGTCGGCGCCGACGCGGCCTGCGACCGCCGCGTCCACGCCGCCCACGCCGAGACGATCGCCGAACTCGCCGTAGAGCGGCACGTCCCGGTCATCCTCGACGTCTCGGGCTTTCGCGCCGAGAGCGAGGCTCGCGATCTGCTCGCCGGGGTGACTAAGCACCTCCACGCGAAGGCGAAGACCCGCAGGCATCCCCTGCTCGTGGTCGTCGAAGCGGTCCACGAGTACCTCCCCGAGGAGGGTGGCCTCGACGAGTGCGGCCGGATGTTGGCGAAGATCGGCGCGTCGGGGCGGAAGCACGGCCTCGGCATCCTCGGCGTCACCGAACGGCCCGCCGCGGTGCGGAGCGACTTCCGCAGGGGGTGTGACTGGCAGGCCTGGCATCGGCTGACCGGGGGCGCCGCCGTGGCGACGGTCGACCGCGTGCTCGGGAGCGACCACGCCGACAACATCGGGGAGATGGCCGACGGCGAGTGCTTCCTCCGGACGGACCCCGGGGCGCCGGTCCGCGTGGTGCAGTTCGAGCGCAAGCGCACCTTCGACGCCGCCGACCCGCCGGCTCCCGGTGACGTCGAGCCGCCCACCTACACGGGCGTCAGCGGCGACGTGCTCGCCGAACTCGACGCCGTCACCGGAGGCGGAGCGCGCCGGGCCTCCCGGCTCGACGAACTGGAACGGGACATAGAGCGGACCGACGACCGCCTCCGGGCCGTCGAGCGACGACTGGCGGGCACCCGGGAGGCCGAGCGAATGGCCGACCGTGAGACGTGGGCGAGGCGTGACAGTGCGGCCGACGATTCGGGCACCTCATTGAACGCGGCGGCAGCGTGGGGGGGCGACCTGCTTGATGGGGTCGAGGAGGCCGCGTCCCCGCCCGACGGTGCCGCCGGATCCACCGACGCCGGTGAACCGGCGGCGTCGGCCGATCCGGCGGCGGACGAACCCGACGCCGGTCGGGCGACCGAACCGATCGCCCCCGAGCTCGACGCCGGAGTCTCGACCGGCCCGTCCGATGACCGGACGGAAACCGACCGGTCCGGCCTCTCCGTCCCGGGCGGACCGGCCGGGGACGCTCACGCGGACGTCGTCGAAGAGCTCACGGCCGCCATCGACTCGCTGTCGGTCGTCGAGCGGGAGATGCTACGGCACTACCGGGCCGAGGGGCCGACGACGCCGATGGCCGCCCACGCCGCGATCGGGGGGTCCGGCGAGCGGACCGAGGCCTACGCCGTCAACCGGGCGCTCCGGCGGCTCGGCGTCGTCGAGCACGCCGCCCGCGGGCGCCACCGATACGCGCTTTCGTCGCTGGTCGCCGAGCGGGTCGGCGAACCGCTCGCGACGGCCGGGCCGACCGACGACGACCTCGCACGGATGGTCCAGCGGGTCGAGGCATCGTTCGTCCACGATGTGCTCCCGCCGGCCCAAGAGCCCGACGTGGACGCCGCCGAGACGCTCGCACTCGACGACGAGGTGGGCGCCTGGCCGGACGCCTGATCGGGCCGCGTCGCGACGGCGGGGTCAGGCGACCGGGTCGACGAGTGAAGGCCGATGGCCCCGGCCGCCTCGATGGAGTCCGTGACGACCGCCGGGTCGGCCTGCGAGACCGGCCGCGAGGGGCCGATGAGCGCCGGCGGTTCGACGGCCACGGCGTCCGGCTCGAGCGCCGTCGCCGCGGCGACCTGTCGGGGGTTGTTCGCACAGACGACGGTTTCGAGGCCCGCGCGTTCGGCGGCGCGGGGGCTCCCGTCGATGTCGGCGAGTTTCCGGCGGCGCTCGGAGTGGTTAATGAGCGTGCCGACGGCGCCGGCGTCGGCGACCGCCTCGGCGAGCGTCGAGCCGGTGTGGGAGCCGTGCTCGACAGACGAGACGTGCTGGGCCCAGGTCTCGACGCCGACGTCGGCGACCGCCGCGATGTGGGCGGCCTGGGGCGCGACCGCGATGCGGACGCCGGTGTCGGCGGCGACCGCGGCGGCCGCCTCGGCAACGGCCACCGGGTCAGACGGGTATGCCTTGAGATTGACGAGGACGAACATACGGGCGGTGCGGCGGCCGCGGCAAAATAGCTACCTCTTCGGCCCGGCCGCGAGCGTGGGCCGGCCGTGCGGTCAGCGGACGGTCTCGAGGTCGAGGAAGGCGTCGCTGTCGGCGGAGAGCCACGTCGACATCCGCGCGTCCCCGGCCAGGCCCGGCGGACAGACCGTCAGCCGATCCGGCCCGTCGTCGTACCGGACGAGCCGTGACTCCAGCGTTATCGGTCGCCGGGACGGTGCCGGCGACCGTCGGCTCGCCGTGGCGACCCCCTCGGCGTCGGGTGGCATCGACTCGGATGACGCCACGGCACGGCAAAACGCTTGCTAGTGGCTCTCTAGACCCCTATATACCGGTATGGAGCCCGCCTGCGCGACGGACGCGTCGAGGACCGACGCCTACTCGGGCCCGGGGGCCCCAACGCCGGCGCCGTCGGCACGCTGCTCAACCACTTGACGAACCCGTCGCCGGGACGGAGACCGTCGTTGTGAACCCGGCCGTGGACGACGTGGTGTTCGACGACTAGTCCTTGCGCTTGACGACGTCGCCCAGCGTGGTCCCGCCCGTCGCGGCGCCGCCGGACCAGTCGGTGTCCCCGCCGCCCCCGCCTTCCGACAGCGAGACGTCGAGCGCCCGCTCGAGTTTCCGCTGGACGGAGTCGCTCGGGAGGACCTCGCCCCGTTCGAGTTTGCGGATGAGACTCGCCTTCTCGTTGAGCTGGTCGGCCAGCTCCTTCTGTGTGAGCCCCTGACGCTCTCGGCCCTGCCGGATCCGGCCGTCGTAGTCCGGGACGACCTCGTCCATCTCGTCGAACATGTCGCTCCGGCCGCCGCCCCCGCCGCCCCCGGCTCGAGTGGACGTTGCCGAACCGCCGGCCGACCCCGAACTCCCCGTTGAGTCCGACCCCGACGACGAGGACGAGGACGAGGACGACGTCGAGTACTTCGCCGACGTGGAGGAGGTCTCCTGGGTCCGGACCTCGGTCCCGAAGTCGGCGCAGTCGCCGCAGACGTCGAGTTCCGCGCCCTCGACCTTGACCGTCTTCGGCGACCCCGTCTCGGTGCCGCACATCTCACACTGGACGGGCGTGCTCCCCGTCATGTTTTCACCAGAATTATCATGGTCGAATATTTAAGACGGGGCGACGCTTGGCCCGAAGCCCCGCATAGCGAAGCAAAGCGTTCGGTGGGTTTAATCCTTTTCGTGGACCTGCTTCACGGGCTTCGAGTCGGTGCCGGAGGTCGGCACTTCCGGCTTCCAGGTACTCTACACGGGCGCGTAATTCAGCCGTGTTCGCCGCGTGTTCGCGGCGTGATTCGAGTACATTCCGCACGTGTTCGGTCCGTGTCCTCCCTGAAACACGCACCTCCCGCTCTATTCCGGCGTGCCTCCGAACGTCGACCCGGAGCGTGATCTGTTTCGTATCCCACACCGAACACACGGAGATTAGTAGGTTTCGACGGTGAGACCGTCCACACGACGGAACTCGTCGGTGTTGCGGGTGAGAACTCCCTCGCCGCGCTCTAGGGCCGTCGCGGCGATCAACACGTCGACCGCGCCGATGGGGTCGCCGCGGTCGTAGAGATCTCGCTGGATCGCCGCCGCACGGTGTGCGACATCGCGGGTGAGCGGAACCACGTCGATCCTGTTGGCGACGTTCTCGAAGCGGTCGCGGTGGTGTGCGGCCGCCCCTCGAAGGCCGACCTCCACCTCGAACACGGTAAGCGCTGAGAACGCGACTGGGGTTCCGGCGTCGATGAGCTGATCGAGTGTTTCGGTCGCGGCAGGGTCATCCCGGGCGAGCGTATTGATGAGCGTCGAATCGAGAATCATCTCTACGCCTCGTGGTTCCGGGCGCCGCTCCCGAGAATCTCGTCGTCGAACTGCTCGCGTACCGCTCGAGTGCGCTCTTCGAAAGCGTCGGCCTCGTCCTCGTCGAGCATACCGACGAGATCCTGCAGTGGCTCGGCGGTCGTCGGGTCGTGCGTGGGCCACCATACGACGACGGCACCACGCACGTCATGACGCTCGACCTCGCCGTCCTCGGCGAGGTCCGTGAGCTTCAATCGGGCAGCCTCGCGGCTACACTCGAGGGCGTCAGCGACATCGCCGGTCGCCATGACCGGTTCGTCGGCGTCCTCGAGGGCAGCGAGAACACGCTCGCGGGTGACGGTCTCGACATACTGACCCTCCCGGTTCCGTTTTCTATCACCCTGACTCATGGCTATACCTACTACACCCCGCGACATAAGCCTGTTGTCGCATAGCCAAAGGGAGGGTCCATCCCCTATGGCCGCGTACCAATAGGTAGAGACGGGCCGGCTACTCGGGGAGTTTCGATCGGAGAAGTGCCCGCCTACTCGGAGAGGCGAGCGGGGTTGTCTCAGGGAGAGCTAACCCACGCGACACAACGATTGGGCTGCAGTTTGACTGCCGCCGCTGATAACCGAACCGACTTGTGTACTGACAGCAGCGTTGCGAGACAGACACCACCCACCGAACACACGTCCGCGTCGCTGGCGGCGTCCTGATCGACGAAGAACGTCGCCTCGGTCCCAATAGGGTTTTCCCGCTACTCCAGCGCCGATAGACAGTGGTAGAATCGTTGTACGGCGGTCAGGTGGCCGACGACGGCCAGGAAGACCAGGAGCCAGCCGACGGGCCCGAGGCCCCCGGCGGTCGGCCGCACCACGGACGCGACGGCGGTGACACTGCCGATGACGGCCAGGCGGTCGGCGCGGCCGACCACGCCGCCGTAGACGCGGTCCAGGCCGACGGCCTGGGCCTGCGTGCCGAGGTAGGAGGTCATCAACACGCCGGTGACGGCGAGGAAGCCCAGCAGGTACCGGCCGCTTCCGGCCGCCAGGCCGGCGATGAGGAGGATGTCGGCGTAGCGGTCGACGACGTGGTCCAGGAGGTCCCCGCCACTGGAATCGCTGCCCTGTCTGCGGGCCAGTGCGCCGTCCAGGAGGTCGAGCCAGCCGTTGCCGAACACCAGGACGGCGCCCGCCAGGTAGAGGCGGCGATCGGCGTCGAGGCCCGCGATTGGCTGGCCGGCCAGCGTGTACGCCAACCCGGCCGCGCCGGCGAACGCCAGCGCGAGCACGCTGACGCCATCCGGCGTCAGCCCCGCGCGGTCGGCGGCGGTCACGAACGGGTCGAGCGCCCGGTCGACCTGTGGGCGGAGTCTGTCCAGCGTCATAGGTAGTCGGTGAAGTCGACGGTGCCGGCCGCGGGCTCGCGGTCGCCCGCGACGACCGCCTCGAGGTCGGCGGCGACCGCCGCGGGCGGGCGATCCGTGGTGTCGATCTCGTAGACCGCCTCGCGGCCGTGTTCGGCGACCGCCTCCGAGAGGACGACGTCCAGCGCCTCCGCCTCCGCGTTCTCGCGAGCCTTGCGATCGAAGGCTCGAGGCGGCATCGCTGCCTCGGCGTTCTCACGATCCTTTCGATCGAGGCCTCGAGGCGGCCGCTGCGACTCGGCGTTCTCCTCGCACGTCGCCCGTGCCTCGCCGCGGTCTAGCAGGCGGTCACGGAGCGACTCGGGGTGACACCGGAGCACGACCACCCGGTCGGCCTCGAAGTGGTGAGCGAGGTGGGACTCGAGGAGGACGTCCTCGCGGCCGGCGAGACGGTCGGCGATGGCGTCGAGGTCGGCGACGAGGCTGCCGCGGTCGGGGTCCTCGCCGGTCGAAAGGTCCGCCTCCCGGACGAGGTCATTGAGGTGGACCACCTCGAGGCCGGTGTCCGCAGCCCGGACGGCCGTCGTCTTTCCGGTGCCGGGGGTGCCGGTGACGGCGACTCTCATCGGACGGCGTTCAACACCTCCACGGCGCGGCGGGTCTCCTCGCGGGTGCCGCAGGTGACCCGGACGCAGTCGGGCAGGCCGAACGAGGAGGTGTCCCGGACGACGACGCCCTCCCGCCGTGCCGCCTCGGCGACCGCCGTCCCGTCGCCGACGTCACAGAGCAGGAAGTTGGCGGCGCTGTCGTAGGTGGGACACTCCAGGGTCTCGGCCATGTATTTGCGGGCCCACCGGGCGGTCTCGACGGTCCGCTGGAGGTGGTCGTCGTCCTCGAGGGCGGCCAGCCCCGCGCGACACGCGATTTCGGAGGTCGCAAACGGCGTCTTCACACGGGCATAGGCGTCGGCCCACGCGTCGGGAACGATGGCGTAGCCGAGTCGGACGCCGGCCAGCCCGTGGGCCTTCGAGAACGACCGGAGGACGGCGACGTCGTCGCGCTCCTCGAGGAGACAGGTCGCCGAGGGCCGGTCGGAGAACTCCCCGTAGGCCTCGTCGACCAGGACGAGCGTGTGCTGTTCGGTTTCGGCGGCGATGGTCTCGACGTCGGCGACCGCACACTCGCTGCCGGTCGGGTTGTGGGGGCGTGTGAGGTAGATGATGCGCTCGCCGTCGTACTGCGGCATGACCGCTTCCGGGTCCAGTGGGAAGTCCTGCTCCCGGCGGAGGGGGTACTCGGCGACATCGGCGTGGTGGTACCGGGCGCTCATCGCGTAGTAGGCGAACCCCGGTCGCGGGACCAGGACGCCGTCGCCGGGCCGGAGGAGGGCGCGAGCGAGGTAGTCCAGGGCGCCGTCGCCGCCGTTGGCGAGCCAGATCCGGCCGGGTGTCACGGCCCACTCCTCGGCCAGCCGCTCCCGGAGGTCCGTGACGGCGGCCTTCGGGTAGCTGCTGGCCGCCGGTGCCGCCTCACGGATGGCCGCCACCGCAGCGGGCGACGGCCCGAACGGGTTCTCGTTGGAGGACAGCGTCACGAGGTCCCCGGGGTCGACGTCGAGGTCGCGGGCGACCTCCTCGACCCCCCGGCCGGCCGCAGGGAGGCCGCCGGATGAGCGAGCGGCGTCCTCGCGAGCGTAGCGAGCGAGGGCTCGGCAGAGCGACGCTCTGCCGGCGAACGAAGTGAGCCGTGAGCAAGCGAGCGCCGCCGAACGAGCGAGCGGGAGAAGTGACCAGCGGGATCGACGACACGCGAGCCGCGAGGCCGAACGGAGTGAGGCCTCGGAATGGGCGAGCGGCGAAGCCGCGAGCCGGGCGGCCGACCGTAGGGAGGCCGCCGGATGTGCGATCGGGAGGCGCGGGCGCGACCAAGGAGAGCGTCTCGGACAGGTGAGCGGGGAGCGATAGCGACCCGCGAGCAGCGAGCGGAGCGAACGACGCACCGCCAGTCGGACGCCGGTACCGTTTTTGGGGACAGACCCGTCGATCCGACGGATGAGACCGGCGCTGCAACCTGCAGTGTACCCCCCATCGCACGAATCCGGTTCCGGACGACGTTGGTGCGCGCGACGCGCCCGACCGAAGGATTCCGGCCGAAGATGGCGACCCGCGGGTCGCCGGAGTGGTGGTGCCCGGTGACCGACCGCGCGGGCGTCGTCGTCGCCGGCGGCCGGTCGACGCGGATGGGGGACCGCGAGAAGGCGGTCGTCGAAGTCGCCGGCCGGCCGCTCGTCGCCCGGGTCGCCGAGGCGCTGTCGGCCGTCGCCGACGAGCTCGTCGTCAACTGCCGGCCCGACCAACGCGACGCCATCGCGACCGCACTCCAGGGCCACGACCCGACCTACGCCATCGACGAGGACCCGGACCGCGGCCCGGTCGCGGGTATCGCGACCGGGCTCGGTGCGACGACCGCGGCCTACGCCGCCGTCGTCGCTTGCGACCTCCCGTTCCTCGATCCCGACCTGATCGAGTATCTCTTCGAGCGTGCCGGGGGCCACGAGGCCGCCGTTCCGAAACCGGACGAGTGGTTCGAGCCACTGCACGCCGTCTACCGGCCGGAGCCCATGGCCGCCGCCTGCGAGGACGCCCTGGCGGCGGGCGACGTCCGAATCATCGAACCGCTCTTCACGCTCGAGTATGCCGTGGTCGAGCGCCGGGACCTTGTGGCCCACGGATCGCTTTCGAGCTTCGAGAGCGTGGACACCCCGGCGGAGGTCCGCGAGGCCGCCGACCGCCTGCGGTAGACCCGGCCCCCACACCTGGGCGAATCCGGCCAACACTCTTTACACCGGGCCCACTCTCGCGGGTATGACACGGACAGCGGTCGTCGCCGGCGTCGGGCCCGGTCTCGGCGCCGCCGTGGCGGAGCGGTTCGCCGCGGAGGGCTGTGCGGTGGCGCTTTTGGCTCGCTCGGAGGAGTACCTGGCGTCGCTCGCCGAGCGACTGCGGGCGGAGACGCCGGGCGAGGCGCTCGCGCTTCCAACGGACCTGGCCGACACGGTGACGATCGACCACTCCTTCGACCGCGTTCGCGAGGCGTTCGGCAGCATCGATGTCCTCGTCAACAACGCCAGCGCCGCGGCCTGGACCGGACTCCTCGAACAGGACCCCGAGGAGTTCCGGCGGGCGCTGGCGGTCGGGCCGGAGGCGGCGCTGCACTGCTCGCAGGCGGCCGTCCCGGACATGCTCGAGGGGGATGGCGGCACCGTCATTTTCACCGGCGCGACCACCTCGGTGCGGGGCCGGGAGGGCGCCGTCGGGTTCAGCGCCGCCAAATTCGCCTGCCGCGGCCTGGCGGAGTCGATGGCCCGCGAATTGGGCCCGGAGGGCGTCCACGTCGCCCACGTCGTCATCGACGGCATGATCCGACCGCCGGACGCCGACACCGGGACCGTCGGCGAGGAGTATCTCGACCCGGACGCCATCGCCGACAGCTACTGGACGCTGGTCCAGCAGGACCGCTCGGCCTGGACGCTCGAGCTGGACCTGCGGCCCCACGTCGAGGAGTTCTGAGCCCGGTTCGGTGGTGTCGGGCAGGTGGGGTCGCACTACGTGACCACGTCGACGACCTGCCGGAGGTCCATCCGACCGAGCACGACGGCGTCGATGCGGTCGTGGGCGACCACCTCGGCGGCGATCTCCCGGGCGGTCGCCTCGAGGTCGGCGTCGTCTACCATGTTCACGAGCGGTCGGACGGTGGCCCCGTCCGGCACGCCCCTCAGGCCGCCCTCGGGATGAGTCAGCACGGCGGCGACGTCACGTGGCCGGATCTCGTCGCCCGACTCGAGGGCCGTGATCGCGGCGACCCGCTCGGGCCGGTGAACGCGGTCGTCGTCGAGCGGTTCCCCGACGGCCCTGGCGCTCGCCACGGGGACGGCCTGGCTCGTCGCGTCCGGAACCTGCGGCTCGTCGTCGGCCGGCGCCTTGAGCCAGCGCCCCCGGGCGCCGTCGGCCTTCACGAGGATGGGGGCGTCGGTCGCGTCGGCCATCGCGTCGACGGTCCCGACGCCGTAGCCGAGATACCGGTCGCGGTCGCCGTCCCGGCCGGGCACCAGCCCGAGGGGCCAGGTCTCGTTCGACCGGAGGACGTCGACCGGGGTTTCGGTCACGACGTGGCGCGCCACGTGGCCCTCGAACGGGGGAATCCGGACCGTCGCGGTCAGGGCCGAGCGGTCGAGGCCGGCCGCCAGCGCGTACAGCGTGGACTTCTTCCCGCCGGCGCCGACGACGGCGACGACCCCATCGGGAGCGAACGCCTCGGCCGGGTCCATACCGCGTCGGTCGGTGCGGGGAGACAAAACGGTGCTGCCGGATGACGTGCCTATTTGTGGGTGCCGGGCACCGGAGGCGACATGGTCGTCGACACCGCCGTTTATACCGTTCACACCGCGTTCGCGGCCCTGTGGGCCGGTAGCGTGCTGTTCGTCGTGGTCGCCGTCCAGCCGCTGGCGATGGAGGGTGACATCGCGCCTGCCGCGTACGGCCGCATCGTCTCGACGCTCCGGCGAGTGACACGGGCCAGCGCCCTGCTCCTGTTTCTCAGCGGCGGGTACATGGCAGCCACCGGCTACACGGTCGAGTCGCTCACGGGTTCGTCGACGGGGCATCTCGTCCTGACGATGCTGGGCCTGTGGCTCGCCTTGGCTGCAACCGTCGAGGCGGGTAGCGCCAGGGCGCTCCGGGGTATCGAGCAGCGGAAGATCCGGGAGCCGGCCCGGGACGCCCGACCGTTCCTCCGTGCGGCCGCCGTCGTCGCCGTCGCGCTGTTGATCGTCGCCGGCCTGCTCGGTCGACCACCGGCGGGGCTCTGAATCACGACGGCCCGCCCGCTCGCCGGCTGGCACCGACCCTGGGGAGGCCGGGCGATACCACCGCGCGGCCGTCAGGGGATGATGACGTCGTTGCGGAGCGTGCCGACGCCCTCGACGGTGACTTCGACGGTGTCGCCGTCCGACAGCGGGCCGACGCCCGCCGGCGTTCCGGTCGAGATGACGTCACCGGCTTCCAGCGTCACGTAGCGCGTGATCTCCGCGACCAGTTCGGGCACGGTGAAGATGAACCGGTCGCGGCCGGAGTCCTGCCGGAGTTCCCCGTTGACGTGACACCGGACCGCGGCGTCCTCGGGAACCGCGTCGGCAGAGGCGACGACCGGGCCGATCGGCGCGGCGGCGTCGAAGGCCTTCCCGCGGACCCAGTTGGACTCGACGGCCTGGTCGTCGCGGTTCGAGAGGTCGTTGACACAGGTGTAGCCCGCGACGAATCCGGCGGCCTCGGCGGCGTCGACGTCCCGACAGCGCTCGCCGATCACGACGCCGAGTTCCGCCTCGAAGTCCAGCCGCTCCTTACCCGCCGGTAGCTCCACGGTCTCGCGGTGGCTCGCGACGGTGTTCGGTGGCTTCAGGAACAACAGCGGCCGGTCGGGGACCGCCTTGCCCTGCTCGTCGGCGTGGTCGGCGTAGTTCAATCCGACGCAGACGATCTTCGAGGGTTCGCAGGGTGGCAGTATCTCGACGTCGGCGGCCGCGTGGAACTCCGGGGTGACGCGAAATCGGCGGCCGCCGCCCGGGAAGGCTCGGATCTCGGCGTCGGGTTCGCCGGTCCACTCGCCCCTGCGAACGTCGCCCGACGGGTCCCGGAAGCGCACGAGTCGCATACCGGGCCGTCGTCCGGTCGGGGTATAAGGGTTCGTCGTCGGTGGACCCCGATCCCTCGTTCGGGTGGCCGTCGAACCGTCGGACATTCGAGTCGGCCTGTTCCGGTACACGCCAGACGGTAGAACCTCGTTCCCCGCTCGCCGACGGACACCGCTCGCCGTTATAGCGGCTTCCGCATCTCCCGGTGGGGGATGCCGGCCTCGTCGAACGGCTCGCTGGTCACCTCGTAGCCCAACCCCTCGTAGAACGCCACGACGGGGACCTGGGCGTGGAGCAACAACTCCCCGTATCCCTCGTCGGCGGCGTGTGTCTCGACGGCGGCCATTAACTCCCGCCCCAGCCCGCGGCCGCGTTCCGACGGGAGAACGGCGACGCGCTCGACCTTGGCCCGCGCCGGGTCGTACTGCCGGAGCCGCGCGGCGCCGACGGCCCGGTCGCCATCGCAGGCGACGAAGTGGGTGGCGGCGTCGTCCTGGCCGTCGAGTTCGCGGTGGGCCGGGACGCCCTGTTCGTCGACGAAGACGGATCGGCGGACCGACAGCGCCGCCTCGACTGCCGCCTCCTCGTCGGCCCGCCGGACCTCCATGCCCGTGCGTAGGCCGGGCGGGCCCCATAATTCGCGCGGTCCAGGTTGCCCGTCACCGGACTTGCCGTCGGCGCCGTCCGACCGGCGCTGCCACCCACGCTTAATACGCCGACGCGAGTAGCGTCGGGCGCTATGGAGCTAACCTGGCACGGTCACTCGACGTGGCACGTCTCCGTCGACGGGACGGACCTGCTCGTCGACCCGTTCTTCGACAACCCGAAGACGGATATCGACCCCGAGGCACTCGACCCCGACTACGTGTGTCTGACGCACGGCCACGCCGACCACGTAGGCGACGCCCACCGGTACAGCGACGCGACGCTCGTGGCGGTGCCGGAACTGGTCGGCTACTGCACCGACAACTTCGGCTTCGCGGACGCCGTCGGCGGGATGGGGATGAACGTCGGCGGCACCGTCGAGTGCGGCGACGCCTGGGTGACGATGACACAGGCGGCCCACACCAACGGCATCGAGACCGACTACGGCGCCTCCGCGGGCGTCCCGGCAGGCTTCGTCGTGACGGACGAAGCGCCCACACGGGAGCCCGCCCCGGACTGTGGGTCGTTCTACCACGCCGGCGACACCAGCCTCATGACCGAGATGCGGGACGTCATCGGGCCGTTCCTGGAGCCGGACGTCGCCGCGCTGCCGGCCGGCGACCACTTCACGATGGGACCGGCCCAGGCCGCCATCGCGGCCGACTGGCTCGACGCCGACCGGGTCTGTCCGATGCATTACGACACGTTCCCGCCCATCGAGATGGACCCCGCCGAGTTCGAGCGCGAACTCGAGGCAATGGCCGACATCGAGACCACCACCGTCAACGAGGCGAAGTTCCACGCGCTGAGCCGTGCCGGCGACTTCGAGTTGAGCGTCGACGCGTCCGGCGAGGAGGGCCCGACGCCGAACCAGGTCCTCGTCGCCGACTACGCCTCCTGCTTCACCTTCGCGTGCCGCGCCGGCGCCCAGCGGGAGATGGACGTCGAGCTGGGCGAGGTGGAGACGACCGCCGAGGCCGACCTGAACGACGACGACGACCTCACGTCGATCACCTTCGAGATGCACGTCGAGGCCGACCTCGACGACGGGGAGGTCGAAGAGCTGCTCGACCTCGGCGAGGACATCTGCCACGTTCGGGACTCCGTCAAGGAGTCGCTGCACGCGGACGTCGACGTGACGACGGACGCGTTCTGAGGCGATCGTCACCGATAGCCGCCGACGGCGCTCCGACACCTCGTCGGATGCCGGGCCCCACGGCGAGTAGCGTCATCGACGCCACGCGGGAAGGGCCAACAGTACGTTGAGCCGCCGGCCGAGGCGGACGCCTGGCCGGGGGCGGCGGCCGCCACCCCAGGAGGCGCCCTGCCATCCCCGCCCCCTTTTATGGGGTCGAGCCCAACCCGGTGGCATGAGTGAGTGGCAGGACATGATCGTCGGCGACCGGATGGCGGTCGACAGCGAGTTCTCGCGGCAGGTCGACAGCTCGCAGTTCTCCCGACAGGAGTGGGGCCTCATCATGACGGCGGCCGCGTTCGAGATCGAACGGCCCGACGACGCCGACGCGGCGGAGCTCGTCGCCGACACGTCCCGGCTCCCGACCGTGATGCCCGAACTGGAGCGGATGTCCGAGATGGGCCCGATGGGCGGCCAGCCCGGCGGCGGTGGCGGGGGTGGACTGCTCTCGTCGATCGTGGAGTCACTCGGCCTCGGCGGCGGCAGTGGGGCCGAGGAGATCGACCAGGACCGACTGGCGGCCGCCGAGTCGATGGTCGGGGCCTACGCGGAGGAGCTGCAGGGCCACCTCGAGGCCGAAGGGCGGTGGGCCGAGGTCCGCGCTGCCGCGGCCGCAGAGACCGATCCGGAGTAGCGACGGGCACTCGGTCACGGCGCCGGCCTTGCGAGCCAACCGACGCTCGATGACCGCACGGCACGGTGAGCCAATCCACGCTCGACGACCACACGGCACGCCGAGTCAATCGACGCTCGACGACCGCACGGCACGCCGAGCTATAGACGCTCGATGACGGCGTCGCTGACGGCCTCGGTCGAGGCGTCGCCGCCCAGATCCGGCGTCCGTGGCCCGTCTGCGAGGACGGCCTCGACGGCGGCCCGGACGTCGGTGGCCGACTCGTCGTGTCCCAGGTGTTCTAACAGCATTGCGCCCGAGAGGATAGTCGCGGCCGGGTTCGCGACACCCTCGCCGGCGATGTCGGGCGCCGACCCGTGGACCGGTTCGAACAGTCCGTTGTCGGGGCCGACGTTCGCGCTCGGCGTGAGGCCGAGGCCGCCGACCAGCCCGGCGGCGAGGTCCGAGAGCACGTCGCCGGCCAGATTGGGACAGATGACGACACCGTACGCCGCGGGGCGGAGCAGTAGGTCCGTCGCCAGGGCGTCCACGAGCGTCGTCTCGTAGTCGGCATCACGGTCGGTTGCGACCGCCTCGACGGCGTCGAGGAACTGGCCGTCGGTGGTCCGCATCACGTTGGCCTTGTGGGCGACGGTGACCTGGTCGTAGCCGTGCTCGGCCGCGTATTCGAAGCCGTACTCGGCGACGCGCCGGGAGGCCTCGGCGGTGACGACCCGGGTGAGCGTCGTGACACCGTCGGCGACCTCGGCCTCGATGCCGCTGTAGACGCCCTCGGTGTTCTCCCGGATGACGACCAGGTCCGTCTGGGGCCGCAGCGCGTCCACGCCGGGGTAGGCGCGGGCGGGCCGGACGTTGGCGACCGAGCCAACGGCCTCCCGGAGCGGGAGGACGACGTCGGCCGCGGTTTCGCCGGCGGCGCCGAACAGGGTGGCGTCGGCGTCGATGGCGCGGCGGCGGGTTTCCTCGGGGAGCGCCTCGCCCGTCTCCCGCTCGACGCGGTCGCCAGCCTCGGCGTGGTGGAACTCCAGGTCAGCGACGGCGTCGAGGACGTCGACGGCCGCCGGGACCACCTCCCGGCCGACGCCGTCGCCCGGCACGACGAGGACCGAGTCAGTCATCGACCCGGCCCGACCCCGCGTCCCGGTCGTCGACGTACGGCAGCGACCGTGCGGTCTCCGCGATGGCGTCCCGGTTCGACCGCATCAGCGCGGTCGTGTCCCAGATGCCCTCGACGAGGGCCTGCCGCTGGGCCTCCTCGACCGACACCTCGACCGCGGTGTCGCCGTACGTTACCGTTTCGCCGGCCACGTCGACCGCGATCTCGCCGTCCGGGTTCGCGTCGACCCAGTCCTGGAGGGCAGCGATGGTGTCGGCGTCGGCCGTGACCGTCGGCACACCCAGCGCGAGGCAGTTGCCCGCGAAGATCTCGGCGAAGGACTCGCCGACGATGGCGTCGATGCCCCAGCGGACCAGCGCCTGCGGGGCGTGCTCCCGGGAGGACCCACAGCCGAAGTTCGCGTTGACGACCATGACGGTCGCGTCCTGAAACCGCGCCTCATTGAACGGATGGTCCTTCGGTTCGTTGTCGTCGGTGAACCGTCGGTCGAAGAACGCGAACTCCCCGAGGCCGTCGAACGTCACGACCTTCATGAACCGCGCCGGGATGATCTGGTCGGTGTCGACGTCGTTGCCCCGGACCGGCACGCCCGTCCCCTCGACGGACTCGACGCTCGGGATGTCGGCGGTCTCGCCCGTCGCTGCCGGCCCGCTCATCGCGCCTCGACCTCCACGGTCGGCAGCTCGCGCACGTCGGTGACCTCGCCGGTCACCGCGGCGGCGGCGACCATCTCCGGGCTCATCAGGACGGTGCGGCCGTCCTTCGAGCCCTGGCGGCCGACGAAGTTCCGGTTCGAGGAGGAGGCACACGCCTCGTCGCCCTCGAGCTGGTCGTCGTTCATGCCGAGACACATCGAACAGCCCGCGCCGCGCCACTGGAAGCCCGCCTCGCGGAACGTCTCGTCGAGGCCCTCGGCCTCGGCGGCCGCCTTCACGCGCTGGCTGCCCGGGACGACCATCGCGCGGACCGACTCGTCGACCTCGTGGCCCGCCACGACCCCGGCGGCGGCCCGCAGGTCCGGCAGCCGGGCGTTCGTGCAGGAGCCGAGGAAGGCGACGTCGACGTCGTAGCCCTGCATCGTCTCGCCCGGCTCGACGCCCATGTGCGCCTGGGCGCGGCGGGCGACGTCCTGCTCGTCGGTCGGCAGGTCCGCTGGGGCCGGGATCGGTTCGGTGATGCCGACGCTCTGCCCGGGCGTGGTACCCCAGGTGACCATCGGCTCGATGGCCGAGCCGTCGATGGTGACGACGTCGTCGTACTCGGCGTCCGGGTCCGACCGGATCGACTCCCAGTAGGGCTTCAGCTCGGCGAAACGCTCGGGGTCGTCGGCGAAGGCGTCGGTCGCTCGCAGCCACTCGTAGGTGGTCTCGTCCGGGTTGACGTAGCCGGCGCGGGCGCCACCCTCGATGGACATGTTGCAGACGGACATCCGGCCCGGCATGCCGAGGGCCTCGATGGCGTCGCCGGCGTACTCGTAGACGTAGCCGACGCCGCCGTCGGTGCCGAGCCGCCGGATGATCGAAAGGACGACGTCCTTGGCGGTGACGCCCTCGCCGAGGTCGCCGGTGACCTCGATCCGCCGGACGGCTTTCTTCTCCATCGCGACGGTCTGGGTCGCCAAGACGTCGCGGATCTGGCTGGTCCCGATGCCGAACGCCAGCGCGCCGAAGGCGCCGTGCGTGGAGGTGTGGCTGTCGCCGCAGACGACCGTCATCCCCGGCTGGGTGCGCCCCTGCTCGGGCCCGATGACGTGGACGATGCCCTGGTCGCCCGTCGTCGGGTCGTCGAGTTCGATGCCGGCCTCCCGGACGTTCGACTCGAGTTCGGCCATCATCGCCTCGGCGGCCTCGCTGTCGTACGGCCGGGAACGGTCGTCGGTGGGGACAATGTGGTCGACCGTCGCGTGGGTCAGGTCGGGACGGGCGACCTCGATGTCCCGCTCGCGCAACATTCCGAACGCCTGCGGGCTCGTGACCTCGTGGATGAGGTGGAGGCCGACGAACAGCTGGTCCTGACCGTTCGGGAGCGTCCGCACACGGTGGGCGTCCCAGACCCTGTCGTACAGCGTCCGTTCACTCATCGTCGGGCTCGCCGTCGGCCGCCTCCTCGCCGCGGTCGAAGGAGCCCTGGGCGCCGTCCACGTCGTCCTCCGGCGTGTGGTCGACGTCCTCCAAGGTCTCGTCGTCGGGGTGCCGGTCGGCGTCGCTGTCCTCGCCGCCGT
>PXQY01000112.1 GCA_003021745.1 Halobacteriales archaeon QH_7_69_31 | reverse complement strand
CGAGCTGGTGGACGAGGCGGCCATCACCGTCAAGAACGCCGAGGAGACGGTGCTACGCCGGATGCTCGACGACGGGCTACCGCCGGACGAGATCGTCGAGCGGGAGGGCCTCGGCAAGACGGACGACGACGCGGTCGCCGCCGCCGTCGAGTCCGCGGTCGCCGACAACCCCGGCGCCGTCGAGGACTACCACGCCGGCGAGGACGGCGCGCTGAACTTCCTCGTCGGCCAGGTGATGGATGCGACCGGCGGGTCGGCCGACCCCGGCACCGTGAACGAACGCCTCCGGGCCGAACTCGAGGACTGAAAACGATGGACCCCGGCGACGCCACCCGCGAGGTCGAGGATCGCTTCGGGCTCGACGCCGACGAGAACCCGGACCACCTCGGCCGCCTCATCGGCTTCTTCGTCCCCCAGCGGCTGGCGCGCCGCGCCGTCGACGTCACCGTCGTCACCGACCGCGACCGCTACGCCGCCGGCGACCCGATCGACCTCACCATCGAGTTCCGCAACCGCTTCCCGGTCCCGGTCACCGTCGAGACGCCCACGCCGCGGCTCTGGGGGTGGGCCGTCGACGGCCTCCTCGAGGCCAGCGACGAACCCCGGCGCCGGCTCCGGGACGTCGGGGGCGGCCAGCTATCCTTCCGCTCACAGGAACGCAAGCGCGTCAGGCGCCGGTGGGACGGCCGCATCAAGCGCGTCGGCGACCCCACCCGCTGGGAGCCGGCGACCGGCGACGTGGAGATCAGCGCGTTCCTGGCGGTCGACGGCCGTCGGCCCGCCGGCGGAACGACCGCACCCAACTCCACCGCCGAAGCCCTCGACCGGCTCTCCGACGCCAACACTTACGCTACTTCCCCCTCCGAAGCCCTCGACCGGCTCGACCGGCCGGGAGGCACGCTGCGCTCCTCGCTTCGCTGCGGTGCTTGCGGCCTCCGGGCCGGATCGACCGCGGTCTCGCCCTTCGAATCCACCAGGTACAGCACCGCGACCGCACCACAGACCTCCCCAGCCGACTCCCTCACCCTCGCTTGCGCTCGGGTTCGGTCGTCCCTCGCGCACGACGTCTCGACCGCCGCTCGCGGATGCTCGCGGCGGTCGACGCGCGCACGCCCCGTCCAATAATCAATCTCCTGGTGGACTGAAAGGGCGAGGCCGGGTGGCGGCCGCTGTGAGGGCCCTATCCGAGCGAACGCACGTGAGCGAGGATATCCCTCACAGCGTGGTCCGCCAGCCGGCCGAGGGCTTTCCAGGTGGATGCGGTCTGAGTGGTAACGTGTCCGGGTGTGTTCGCGAGCCGGCCGAGGGCTTTCCAGGTGGACGCGGTCTGGGTAGTATCGTGTCCGGGTCTGTTCGCCAGCCGGCCGAGGGCTTTCGAGGCGGTGGCGGTCCGGGTGGTATCGTGTCCGGGTCTGTTCGCCAGCCGGCCGAGGGCTGTCGAGGCGGTGGCGGTCCGGGTGGTATCGTGTCCGGGTCTGTTCGCCAGCCGGCCGAGGGCTTTCCAGGCGGTGGCGGGTGGTGTCGTCTCTCCGAGTGCGTGGTCGAGCGCGCCGAGGGCGTTCGAGGTTACAGTTTTTCCGTGCGGTGAAGCGCTAGTCGGCGTCCCCGCGGTGCAGGTGGCAGTCCGCCTTGTGGACGCTGCCACCAAGTTCCGGCTCGAGTACGTAGTTCGGGTCCTCGCGGGCGCAGATGCTGCGTTCGGCGAAGGCCTCCTGGAGCAACGCGTCGGCGGTCTCGGGGTCGCCGTCGACGACGGCCGCGATCGCCTCGTCGACGACCTCGCCCGCCTCGCCGCCGACGTCGACGTCCTCGAAGTAGGTCATCCGGAGCTCCCGGCGCAGGGTCCCGGCGCCGCGCTCTTCGTCGGCCTCCGCGGCGTCGATGGCCGGCGCGCGACGGTCGACGGCGCGGGTGAACGCCCGGACGGCGTCCCACTCGGCCTCGGAGAAGTCGTACTCCGGCGGCGCGATGAGCTCCGGACACCGGGTCCGGAACCGGCAGCCGCTCGGCGGGTCGATCGGCGACGGCACGTCGCCCTCCAACGGGGCCCGCGCCTCGGTTGCCCGGGGATCCGGGGCCGGGATCGCCGACAGCAGCGCGTCGGTATAGGGGTGCTTCGGGTTCTCGAACAGCTCCTCCTTGTCGGCGAGTTCCACGATCTCCCCGAGGTACATCACCGCGACACGGTCGGCGATGTACCGGATGACGCTCAAGTCGTGGCTGATGAACAGGTAGGTGAGCCCGAATTCGTCCTGTAGCTCGTTCATCGTGTTCAGCACCTGCGCCTGGATGGAGGCGTCGAGTGCGCTGGTCGGCTCGTCGCAGACGATGAAGTCCGGGTTCACCGACAGGGCGCGGGCGAGGTTGATCCGCTGGCGCTGGCCGCCGGAGAACTGGTGGGGGTACCGGTTGTAGTGCTGGGGGTCCAGGCCGACCTTCCCGAGCAGTTCCCGGACGCGAGCCCGACGGACCGCGCCTTTCGAGGCGGACATGGACACCGTGACCTGGACCCGGTCGCCGGCCTCCTCGACCGTCGCACCGAGCAGGTCCGACTCGGCGGTGGCGGTCACGCCCTCCTCCGTCTCGACTACCTCGACGTCGGCGACCGCGACCCCGTCGGTCGCGTCGACCGCCACGTCTACGTCGTCGTCGACCGTCACGTCGACGGCGTACTCCGTGTCGTTTCGCACGTCCGCGCGCGCCGACACCGACGGGTCCGACTCCGGCAGGTCGTGGGCCTTCATCGGCTCCTCGATGATGGGCCCGACCTTCATCCGCGGGTCCAGCGAGGACTGGGGGTCCTGGAAGATGATCTGCATGTCCTTCCGCATCCGGCGGAGCTGCTCGCCGCCGGCGTCGGCCAGGTCGACGCCCTTGAACTGGACCTCGCCGTCGGTCGGCTCGACCAGCTTCAACAGCGTCCGGGCGAGCGTCGACTTCCCGCAGCCGGACTCGCCGACGAGCCCGAGCGTCTCGCCCCGCTTGATGTCGAACTCCACGCCGTCGACCGCGCGCACCCACTCGCGCTCGACCGTGGGCCGCGGGACGGCGCCGTCGCGGTCGAACGTGATCGGGCCGAGAAAGCCCTCGCTGTTGCCGAAGTATTTCTTCAGGTTCGAGACTTCGAGCAGGGGCTCGCCGAACCCGGGCTGGACCGCCCCGGCGCTGCCCGCGTCGGGTTCCGTGCTCATCCGGACTCGCCCTCCTCGGCGGTCAGGGAGGCCGCGAAGCCACCGCTCGCCTCCGTCTCGATCGGGGGGCTGTCCCAGTAGCCGACGTCGAAGGCGTCGTCCCGGAAGCAGGCGACCGTGTGGTGGCTGCCGGCCTCGGCCGAGGGCCGCTCGTCCGGGTGGACCTCCGCACAGACCTCCCGGGCCTCCGGACACCGGGAGTGGAACCGGCAGCCGGATGGCGGGTTTATCGCTTCCGGCATCACGCCGCCGATCGAGTCCAGTTCCCCGACCGTCCGGTCCGGCCGCGGCAGCGACGCGAGCAGCTTCGACGTGTAGGGGTGTTTGGTGTCGTGGAACAGGTCGTCGGCGGGCGCCTGCTCGACGATCTCCCCGAGGTACATGACGTTGACGCGGTCACAGATCTCGGCGACGACGCCCATGTCGTGGGTGACCCACACCAGGCTGGTGTCGTAGCGGGCCTGGAGGTCGTCGACGAGGTTGAGGATCTGGGCCTCGACGGTGACGTCCAGCGCCGTCGTCGGCTCGTCGGCGACGATGAGGTCCGGCTCGCAGGCCAGCGCCATCGCGATCAGGACGCGCTGTCTCATTCCGCCGGAGAACTGGTGGGGGTAGTCGTCGTAGCGGGACTCCACCTCCGGGATGCCGACGTCCCGCAGCGTGTCCATCGCGATCTCGCGGGCCTGGTCGCCGGGGACCTCCCGGTTCAGCGCGATGAACTCCTCGATCTGGCTGCCGACGGTGTAGACCGGGTTCAACGACTCCATCGGGTCCTGGAAGATGATCGCGATCTCCCGGCCGCGAATCTGTGTCCGCATCTCCGTCCGGGATAGCATCTCCTCCCGCTCGGTCCGTTCCTGGGGGTCGTCCGCGCTCGCCTTGAGCCCGAACAGGAGGTCGTCCTTGTACCGGATCTCGCCGCCCACGATGGCGCCCGGCTCCTCGACGAGCCGGAGGATCGACTGGACCGCGACGCTCTTGCCGGCGCCGGACTCGCCGACCAGGCCGACGATCTCGCCGCGGCGCACGTCGAAATCGATGCCGTCGACGGCGCGAACGACGCCCTCCTCGGTGAAGAACTGCGTCTTCAGGTCCTCGACTTCGAGGATCGTCTCGTGTGTGCTCATGTCAGTTCTGAATACGGGGGTCCGCAGCGTCTCTGAGGCCGTCGCCGAGCAGGTTGAAGCCGACGACGGTGAACAGGATACAGAGGCCGGGGAAGATGCTGAACCACGGGTTCGGGATCAGGAGGGGGCGGGCCTTGTTCAGCATCTGGCCCCACGACGCCTGGGGTGGCTGGGCGCCGAAGCCGAGAAAGGACAGGCCGGCAATGATGAGGATCGCGAGCCCGATCTGCAGCGTCGCCTGGACTAAGACCGGCGCGAAGCTGTTCGGGATGACGTGTCTGAGGATGATCCACCGGTCCTTCACGCCGGCCGCCTTGGCCGCCTCGACGTACTCCTCCTCCCGGACGGAGAACACCCGCGACCGGATCAGGCGGGCGAACGTCGGCATCGACGCGATCCCGACGCCGACCATCGCCACAAGAAGTGCGTTCTGCCGCTGGGGATCGAGCACGGAGACGATCACGATCACCAGGATGAGAAAGGGGATCGCGTACAGGATCTCAGCTCCCCGCATCAGCACGTCGTCGATCCAGCCGCCGTAGTAGCCGGCGACGGCCCCGGTGAGCGTGCCGCCGACCAGCCCGATGACGGTCGAGGTGAACCCGACGGTGATCGCGATCCGGGTGCCGTAGAACAGCCGGACGGCGACGTCACGGCCGCGGAAGTCGGTGCCGAGCGGGTGTGCGAGCGTCGACCGGGACGCATCGTAGTACTGGTTCGAGACGCCATACGGGGGTAGGTTCGTGTCAGCGTGTGGCCCGAGTTCCGGGTGGTACCAGAAGGTCTGAGTCAACCAGTAGTCCAGGAGCAACGCGTCGATGCTCGCGACGATCGCCACGGCCGTCGAGACGGAGATTATCGCGAGCCCGGCCAGCGCCGTCGGGTCCCGACGCAACTGCACGAGGGTGTAGGAAAGCCCGACGCGGGCTTCGACCTCCTCCGCTTCGAGCCCGCCGTCGTCCTCGGCGTCGATCTCCACGTCGGCGCGGCCGTCCACGTCGCGTCTATCGTGTGGTGTCTCCCCCGACATGTCAGGCCTCCTGGTCCCCGTAACTGACGCGCGGGTCGACGTAGGCATAGGAGATGTCCGTCAGGATGACCCCCAGGACGAAGATGAGACCGAAGACCAGCGTCGTGCCCATGATGAGCGGATAATCGATGTTCAGCACGCCGGTGAGTATCAGCGTGCCCATCCCGTTGATCGAGAACACCGTCTCCGTCAGCACGGCGCCGCCGAAGGCCGTGGTCAGGTTCAGGCCGACGATGGTAATCACCGGCAGCTGGGCGGGCCGGAACGCGTGTTTCCGGAGGATCTTCCGGTCGCGGACGCCGTAGGCCCGCGCGAGCTGGACGTAGTCCTGGGAGAGCTGTTCGAGCATCGCCGACCGTTCGATCCGGGTTATCGCCGCCATCTGGAGGGTCCCAAGCGAGATCGTCGGGAGGATCAGGTGCTGCAGCACCGGCACCTGGTGGCTCGCCGCTATCCGCCAGAACTCGACGGAGAGGAGCCCCGCCTGGTCTGCCGCCGGCGGGAGGTTCCACGGCATCACCAGGCTGTTCGAGGGGAGCCACCCGAGGTAAAAGGAGAACACGATGATCAGCTCCAGCCCGATCCAGAACGACGGCGTCGAGACGCCGACGAGGGCGACGACCCGGGAGACGTGGTCGGTGGGCTGGTTTCGCCGGTACGCCGAGATGACGCCGAGCGGCACGGCGGTGACCAGCGCGAACGTGAACGCCGAGCCCATGAGGAGCATCGTCACCGGGAGCCGCTCTTTGATCTTCTCCGTGACGGGCGCCCCGAAATGGATGCTCCGCCCGAGATCGACGCCGAACTCCGGTGCCACGTACGGGAAGCCATCGACCGTCGACAGCCAGATCGGCGAAACGTCGCCGAGGTAGGTGATATAGCGGAGCCACAGCGGCCGGTCGAGTCCGTACTTCGCGCGGATCGCCGCCTTCTGTTCCTGTGCCGGCGACGGCCCGAGCATGATGTCGATCGGGTCGCCCGGGACGGCGTTGCTCAGGAAAAAGGTGATCGTCGCGATGCCGAGGAGTACGGGTATCGCCTGAAGCAGCCGCCGGGTCGCGTATCGGAACAGCCCCATGGACGCGGTGTCTTAGATCGAACCGGAATGTCGGTTGGCTCGCGGCCGCCACGCGTCGGGCCCCGACGGGGCGACCGCGCCGCCGTCCGTCCCTACTGGACGGAGGTGTTGTTGTTCTCGTCGAAGACCTTGAAGCCGGCCGCCGGGTGAGAGGTGAACCCGCTGACGTCGTTGTCGACGCCGTAGCTCTCCTTCAGGTTGTAGGCGGGCAGGTGGACCCGCGCCTCCAGCATCGTGGTGATGGCCTCCTGGTAGAGCGGCTGGCGCTCCTCGAAGTCGGCGCTTTCACGCGCCTCGATGAACTTGTCGGAGGCCTCCTTGCCGGCCTCGCTGTTCGCGCCCCAGTACGTGCCGTTCGTCTGGCCGAGTGCCTCGTCGGCACGGCTCAACAGCGGGAAGGTGAACGACGCCGGGTCGGGGAGTCCGGACCAGCCCAGCGTGTACATGTTGTAGTCGTCCTCGCTGCCGGTGATGTACTGTTGGAGGAACGTGCCCCACTCCAGTCGCTGGACGCTCGCGTCCCAGCCGGCCTCCTGAAGTCCGTTGGAGACCGTGACGCCGATGTTCTCGCGCTTGTCGTCCGGCGGGACGATGATGCGGAAGCCGTAGTCCTGGGCGACGCCGGCGTCCTCGAGCAGCGACTGGGCCTCGCCGATGTCCTTGTCGTGGGGGATCTGCCGCCACTCGTCGAGCGGCATCTCCCAGTCCTCGGCGGTGGATCGCGGGAGTGGACTGTACTGCCGGACGCCGGTCGGCGCGACGAAGTTCTCGATCGCGGTGTCCATGTCGAACACGTAATCGACCGCCTCCCGGACCTGTGGGTCCGACGTCGGCCCCTCCTTGCAGTTGAACGCCAGGTAGAAGTACCCGATACCGGGCGACTGGTCGATCGAGGCGGAGTCGCTGTCCTCGACCGTCGTCCAGAGGTCCGGCGGGACGTCGGTGATGACGTCCTGCTCCTCGTTCTCCAGGGAGGTCACACGGGTCGTCGGCTCCGCGATCGGCGAGAACTCGATCTCGGCCAGGTTCGGCCGTTCCTCGCCCCAGTAATCGTCGTGGCGCTGCACCCGGACGTTGTCCCCCTGGGTCCACTCGACCCACTCGAAGGGACCCGAGCCGACCGGGTCGAACCGGAAGATTTCCTCGTCGCCCGAGGGCGTCTCGTCCTCGCCGAACGTCTGTTTCGTCTCCTCCCGAACCGACTTCGGGACGACCGCGCGGTGCAGCGTGTGCCGGAACGCGCCGTAGGGGAAGTTGAGGTCGAACTGGACCGTCCCCTCGTCGACGGTCTCCACGGTGTCGATCATGTCGACCTCGGAGGCGTTCTCGGTCTCCTCGTCGAACGGCGCCTCGAAGGAGTACTTCACGTCCTCGGCGGTCACCGGATCGCCGTTGTGGAAGGTCGCCGCCCCCTCAAGCTCGACGACCCACCGGCTCCCCTCCCGGGACACCTCGGGTTCGCTCGTCGCGAGTTGTGGACGGTGGCCCGTTGCCTCGTCGTACTCGTAGAGGCCCTCGAAGATCACCCCCGTGACCTGAGAGGAGGGGACGTCGTTGAGGGTGATCGGGTCGAACCTGATCGGCGCCTTGGCCTGGGCGAACTGGAGCGTGCCGCCGTCCGCGTCACCGTTGCCGTTGCCATTACCCCCTATCTGGCAGCCGGCGAGGCCGACGACCGTGGCAGCTCCCATCCCCTGCAGTATCTTCCGTCGGTCCATCGAGATGTCTCGGTTTTTGCTGGTCATGGTCAATAGTACCGCAGCCCTAGTGCCCAGAGATTTACCTGGCAACAATAAAGGTGTTGGTTGCAGGCCCCCGATGGCAGGCGGATTTGCCCGCTGCGCCCCCGAGGCCTCGCGTCGGGTACCGGGGGTGATAGTATACGTCGATGAACGGAATGATACGTCGAACTCCGGTGACGGTGTCTCCCCGGTCGGGCGGCTGCGGGGCCGCCCGTCGGCCAGGCGTGGCGCCCGACCGGCGCCGCCTCCCCCGACCTGGCCCGGTGACAGGACCGAGCCACCGAGGCTGCGGGATCCTACAGGAGCCGAGGCTCACTGGCCGTCCCGGGGGCTCACTGGCATCGGGCTGCTCGCGCTCACACGCGGCGGTCGCTCACTCGCGGACGGACCGGGCGACCGCCCACACCGGCTTGCGAGACTCCTCCTACGCGTCCGCGCTCGTGGGCGCGCCCGCCTGCGGTTTCGGGCCTCCCACGACGAAAGGTTGAAAGTCCGAGTCGGTCTATCGGCCCCCACCGTGGAACTCATCGTCACCGAGAAGGACGACGCCGCGCGACGCATCGCCGACATCCTCTCGGAGGGGGCGGCGTCCGTCGAGCGGCGGAACGGCGTCAACGTCTACCGCTGGGGCGACCGGCGGTGCGTGGGCCTGTCCGGCCACGTCGTCGGCGTCGACTTCCCCCCGGAATACTCGGACTGGCGGGACGTCCAGCCGGTCGAGCTGGTCGGCGCCGACGTCGTGAAGACGCCGACCCAGGAGAACATCGTCCGCACGCTGGAGGAACTGGCCGACGCGGCCGACGAGGCGGTCATCGCCACCGACTACGACCGGGAGGGCGAACTCATCGGCAAGGAGGCCCACGAACTCATAGAGTCCGTCACCGACGTCCCCACGCGGCGGGTGCGCTTTTCGTCGATCACCCAGACGGAGGTGACCGACGCCTTCGCCCACCCCGACGCCCTCGACGTCGACCTGGCGGCCGCCGGCGAGGCCCGCCAGGTCATCGATCTGCTGTGGGGCGCGGCGCTGACCCGGTTTCTCTCGCTGTCGGCCGGCCGGCTCGGCGAGGACTTCATCTCCGTCGGTCGGGTGCAGTCGCCGACCCTGAAGCTGATCGTCGACCGCGAGCGGGAGATACGGGCGTTCGAGCCCGACGACTACTGGGAGCTGTTCGCCGACCTCGGCGCCGAGGAGGCCTTCGAAGCCCAGTACTTCCACCGCGAGGACGGCACCGAGACCGAACGGGTCTGGGAGGAGGCGGCCGCGGAGGCCGTCCACGCGGACCTCACCGAGGCCGGGGAGGCGGTCGTCCGGTCGGTGAACCGCCGCCGGCGGACCGATGCGCCGCCGGCGCCGTTCGACACCACGGCCTACATCAGCGCCGCCGGGTCGCTCGGGCTGTCCGCCCAGCGGGCGATGAGCGTCGCCGAGGAGCTGTACACCGCCGGCTACGTCACGTACCCCCGGACCGACAACACGGTGTACCCGGACGACCTCGACCCGGCGCACCTCCTCGAATCGTTCGTGGGCCACCACCCGTTCGACGAGGACGCCCAAACGCTTCTCGACGGCGACGTCGAGCCGACGGCGGGCGACGAGGAGACGACCGACCACCCGCCCATCCACCCGACGGGCGAGGTCCCCGGCCGGCAGGAACTATCCGACGACGAGTGGCGGGTCTACGAACTCGTCGTCCGGCGGTTCTTCGCCACCGTCGCCGACGCCGCCGAGTGGGAACACCTGAAGGTGGTCAGCGCGGCCGACGACCGCCTGCTGAAGGCCAACGGCAAGCGCCTGGTCGAGCCCGGCTACCACGCCGTCTACCCCTACGGATCGACCGCGGAAAACTACGTCCCCGCCGTCGAGGAGGGCGACGTCCTCGACGTGTCCGACGTCCGGCTGGAGGCCAAGGAGACCCAGCCGCCCCGGCGCCGCGGCCAATCCCGGCTCATCGAGGAGATGGCCGACCGGGGGCTCGGGACGAAGTCGACCAGACACAACCTCCTCCAGAAGCTGTACGACCGGGGCTACGTCGAAGGCGACCCGCCACGGCCGACGGCGCTCGCGATGGGCGTCGTCGAGGCCGCCGAGAAGTTCGCCGACCGCATCGTCGACGAGGACATGACGGCCCAGCTCGAGGCCGACATGCGCGCCATCGCCGAGGGCGACGCCGACCTCGAGGAGGTCACCGAAGCGTCCCGCGAGATGCTCTCGGCCATCTTCGAGGACCTCCACGACTCCCGGAAGGCCATCGGCGAGCACCTCCAGGAGTCGATGAAGGCCGACCGGACGCTTGGGCCGTGTCCGGACTGCGGCGAGGATCTGCTCGTCAGGCAGTCCCGGCAGGGCTCGTACTTCGTCGGCTGCGACGGCTATCCGGACTGCGAGTACACGCTGCCGTTACCGAACCAGGGCGAGCCGACGGTGCTGGACGAGCGCTGCGACGACCACGACCTGTGGCACGTGAAGATGCTGGCCGGCCGGAGCACGTTCGTCCATGGCTGTCCCCGCTGTGAGGCCCAGGACGCCGACGAAACCGATGACCGCGTGATCGGGACGTGTCCGGACTGTGGGGCGAGCGCGGCGACGGAGTCGCCGCGAGGCGGAGGCGGTGAAGCCGCCGAAGCGCACGACGGCGAGCTGGCGATAAAGCGGCTCCGGAACGGCTCCCGGCTCGTCGGCTGTACCCGGTACCCCGACTGTGAGTACTCGCTGCCGCTGCCCCGGCGCGGCGGAGGACCTCGAGGGCGTCGGCGAGAAGACGGCCGACAAGCTCGCCCGGGCCGGCGTCGAGTCCCTGGATGACCTCCGGGGCGCCGACGCCGAGGCCGTCGCCGACGACGTCCAGGGGGTCTCGGCGGACCGCATCCGCGAGTGGCAGGCGACGGTCACCGCCGACGCGGCGGCCGGCTCGTGACCGGCGAGACCCAGCGGCGGCCCCGAGAGACGAGCTAAGACCCACGACGCCGGCGCGTCCCCGGGACGCGAACCCGAAGTTGTTTTAGCGACCCGCGGGTTGGGCCCGCCTATGGGCGTCCCCTGGGCCGACTGGGACCACGTCGTCAAGATCGACCCGGACAAGACGCTCCGGGCGGGCGAGACCTTCGAGGACGTCTGCGCCACCGGCACCGACGCCCTCGAGATCGGCGGTACCACCGGCATGACCGAGGCGAAGATGGCGCGGGTGGTCGAGGCGACGGCGGCCCACGACGTCCCGGTGTACATCGAGCCCTCCAACGTCGCGAGCGTGGTCCACCGGGACGGCCTGGACGGCTACCTCATCCCGATCGTGCTCAACGCCGGCGACCCATTCTGGACCGTGGGCGCCCACAAGGAGTGGGCGCGGCTCGACGACCGGATCGACTGGCGGCGCACGTACACCGAGGCCTACGTCATCATGAACCCCGAGGCGTCCGTCGCGGAGTACACCGACGCCGACTGCGACCTCGAGCCGGACGAGGTCGCCGCCTACGCCGAAATCGCCGACCGCGCGCTCGGCCAGGAGATCGTCTACGTCGAGTACTCCGGGACCTACGGCGACCCCGACATTGTGCGGGCGGCCGCCGACGGCACGGACGACGCCTCGGTCTTCTACGGCGGCGGGATCCGCGACTACGAGTCGGCCCGCGAGATGCGGCAGCGGGCGGACACCGTGATCGTGGGCGATCTGGTTCACGACGAGGGCGTCGAGGCCGTCCGGGAGACCGTGGACGGCGCGCGGGCGGTTAGCACAGAGACTGCTGATCGACACCAGTGAAGGTGCCACTATGAAGGCCGCGCTGGTGATTCTGGACGGCTGGGGCCTGGGGACGGGGTGGGACGGCCCCGAGGCGCCGGCCGAGGGCGGTCGGGACGCCGTCGCGGCCGCCGACACGCCGACGTTCGACCGCCTCCGGGCCGCGGGGGCGTTCGGGACCCTGGAGACCCACGGGCGCCGCGTGGGCCTGCCGGAGGGCCAGATGGGCAACAGCGAGGTGGGCCACCTGAACCTCGGCGCCGGCCGCGTGGTGCTGCAGGACTCGGCGCGCGTCACGGACGACGTCGACGCCGGCGCCCTCGCGGCCAATGAGGCCATCGAGGGCGCGTTCGCCTACGCTGATCGGCACGCCGGGTTCGTCCACGTCATGGGACTGGTCTCCGACGGCGGCGTTCACGCCCGCCAGACGCACCTCCACGCGGTGCTCGAACTCGCCGCCGAGCGCGACGGGGAGCGGACGAAGTCCGCCTACGACGCCATCGTCCGCCGCGAGGCACCGCACGTCGCCGACTCGGCCGTCGCGGCCGTCGAGGACGCCTACGACCGCGGGGTGACCGACGAGCACGTCGAGCCGACCCTGATCGAGGGCGGGCCGGCACTGTCGGACGGCGACGCCGTGGTCTTCGTGAACTTCCGCGCCGACCGCGCCCGACAACTGGTCCGGATGCTCGCCGACGTCGACCCGGCGTGGCCGTTCGACACCGACCCCCCGGCCGTCCGGCTGGTCACGATGACCGAGTACGACGAGACGTTCGACCTCCCGATGGCGTACCCGCCGCGGTCGCCCGAAGGGACGCTCGGCGAGGCGGTCGCCGACGCCGGCCTGACCCAGCTCCGCGCCGCCGAGTCCGAGAAGCACCCCCACGTCACCTACTTCCTCGACGGCGGCCGGGAGATCACGTTCGACGGCGAGCGGCGGGAGATCGTCGACAGTCCCGACGTCCCGACGTACGACAGACAGCCCGCGATGTCGGCGCCCGAGGTGACCGACGGCGTGTGTGACCGCATCGAGGCGGCTGGCGACGGGGCCCCCGACCTCGTCGTGTGCAACTACGCGAATCCGGACATGGTCGGCCACACCGGCGATTTCGCGGCCGCCGTCGCCGCAGTCGAGGCCGTCGACGCCGAACTCGGCCGGCTCGCCGGGGCGGTCCGGTCGGCCGGCGGGCACCTCCTCGTCACCGCCGACCACGGCAACGCCGACGACATGGGCACCCCGGCGGACCCCCAGACCGCCCACACCACCAACCCGGTACCGTTCGTCTACGTCGCGCCCGCCGGCGACGGCGGCGGTGAGGCGAGCGCAGCGGGCCGGGCTTCGTCGGACGCGACTGCCTCCGACGGCGGCTTCCGCGTCAGGGACGGGGGAACGCTCGCGGACGTCGCGCCGACGCTGCTCCGACGCATCGACGTCCCGGTCCCGGACGCGATGACCGGCACCGACCTCCTTTCCTGAGCACGACCCGGCCCCGGTCGGGCCTCGTGCAGCCGGCAACGCGCGAACCGCCGTGTCAGACCCGGAGTCGCCCGCACCGACTGACCTGTATCCTACCACTGGGCCAGAATGTTTATTTCCCCGACCCGATTGGGTGCGACTGCAATGAGTGACAACAACCTGGACGCGCTCATGATACTCGGACTGGTCGCCCTCGTCGTGGGCGCCATCGTCCTGGTGTACGGTCACATGGAACTGATGGAAGCCCAGCAGGACTCCGGCTGGTCCCTCATGGGCGGTAGCGATGAGGAGTCGATGCAGTGGCAACTGGTCCGGCTCGGCGGCCTGGTCGTCGCCGCCGTCGGCGCCGTGCTGACTTTCTCCGGCGCCGTCAACGACTGAGGCCCGGAGCCCCAAGGCGGGCTCTCCGATCGGTCGATCGACCCTTCAGTCGACCGACCGTTTCACTCGACCGACCCAGTCAGTCGACGGACCCGGTCCGGAACGAGAGGTCGAGCGCCGGTGCGGAGTGGGTGAGACTCCCCAGCGAGACGACATCGACGCCCGTGGCCGCGTAGTCGGGGACGGTCTCGACCGTGATCCCGCCGGAGGCTTCTGCGAGCGCGTCGCCGTCGATGGCCTCGACCCCGCGGGCCGTCTCCTCGGGCGTCATGTTGTCGAGGAGGACTACGTCGGCGCCCGCCTCGGCGGCGCGGGCGGCGTCGGCCGGGGACTCGACCTCGACCTCGAGGTTCGTCGCGAAGGAGGCGCGGTCGCGGAAGTGCTCGATGGCGGTCTCGAGGCCGAGTTCCGCGACGTGGTTGTCCTTCACCATCACCATGTGGGAGAGGTCGAGCCGGTGGGTGTCCCCGCCGCCGGCGGCGATGGCACGCTTCTCGAGGCCCCGGAGCCCGGGCGTGGTCTTCCGGGTGCCGGCCACGCGGACGTCGTCGGCGACGCTGCGGGCGGCCTCGACGGCCCGCCCGGTCCGCGTGGCGACGCCGGCGGCGTGGCCGGCGACGTTCACGGCGACCCGTTCGCCCCGGAGGACGGCGGCGGCGGGGCCCTCGACGCGGAGGAGGACGTCGCCGGCGTTGACGGCCGTGCCGGCGTCGACGCAGTCGGTTACCGCGACGTCGAGGTACTCGAACACCGCCGCGGCGGCGTCGAGGCCGGCCGCGACCCCCTCGGCCGTCGCGACGAGCCGGCCCACGGTCCGGCCGGGGACGTCGTTGGTGACGTCGTGGTGGCCGAGGTCCTCCCGGAGCCAGCGCTCGACCCGCGAGCGCTCAATCGGCGTCAACGGCCGCGCCCTCCTCCAGGTGGTGGCAGCCGCGGGACTCGTCGTTGTCCGCGGCGGCGCGGGCGACGAGCAGGGCGGTCACGGCCGCGCCGCGGAGTTCGTACAGCGAGCGGCTCGTCCGCGTCCGGGTGTAGGCGTCGACCTCGCCCTTCAGCCGGCGGAGCACGCTCGCCGCCCGGTCGAGGTCCGCCGTCGAGCGTGTGATGCCGACCGAGTCGGTCATGACCCGGCGGAGCCGGACGAACTTCTCGTCGGCGAAGGTGTCGGGCAGCGCGGGGTCGCGGTCGAGCAGGTCCGGGGCCTCGACCCGCTCGGCGTCGAAGCCGGCGGCGGCCTCGCCGGCGCGGAGGCCCCAGACAAGGGACTCGAGCAGGCTCGTGGAGGCCAGGCGGTTGGCGCCGTGGACGCCGGTCCTGGCACACTCGCCGACCGCGAACAGCCGGTCCAGGGAGGTGCGGCCCTCGGTGTCGACGTCGATGCCGCCACAGAGGAAGTGCTGGGCGGGCGCGACGGGGATGCCGTCGGCGGGGTCGATGCCCCGGCGCTGGCACTCGTCGGCCAGGTCCGGGAACTCGTCGTCGAACGAAAGCGGTGACACGTCGAGCCGGACCGCGCCGGTCCGCTCGCGCTCCTGCTTGACAGCGCGGGCGACAACGTCGCGGGGCGCGAGGTCGGCGTCCGGGTGGTAGTCGGGCATGAACCGCTCGCCCTCTGCGTTCCGGAGCACGGCGCCCTCGCCGCGGACGGCCTCGCTGAGCAGGAAGGTGCCCTGGCCGTCCCCGATCTCGCCCTCACCTGCGAACGCGGTCGGGTGGAACTGGACGTACTCCATGTCGGCGACGTCGGCGCCGGCGAGTGCGGCCATCGCGATGCCGTCGCCGGTCGCGGTCGGCGGGTTGGTCGAGCGGCGGTAGCAGGCGCCGATGCCGCCGGTCGCCAGCACCGTGGCGCCGGCGAAGCAGGGCGCCCACTCGTCGTCAAGTTCGATCATGGCGCCGTGGACGCGGCCCTCGTGGGTGAGGAGGTCCAGCGCCGCCGTGTCCTCCAGGACCTGGACGCGGTCGTGGTCGGCGAGGTGGTTCAGGAACGGCGCGAGCAGGTGGCGGCCGGTGGCGGCGTCGACGTGGAGGATCCGCGCCTCGCTGTGGGCGGCCTCGCGGCCGTAGTCGAACGCCTCGTCGCCGTCGAAGTCGACGTCGAGCGTGTCGACGAAGACGTCCCGGACGGCGTCGTCGGCCTCGGAGACGAGGACGTCGACCGCCTCGGGGTCGGCGAGGCCGTCGCTGGCCTCGACGATGTCGGCCTTCAGAGTTTCGGGGTCGCCGCGGGCGACGGCGACGCCGCCCTGCGCCCAGAAGGACGTCGAGTCCTCCGGTCGGGCCGCCTTCGTGGCGAGGGTGACGTCGGCGCCGGCGCGGGCGCCCGCCAGGGCGGCGGCACAGCCCGCGATGCCGCTGCCCACGACGAGCATGTCGGTGGTGCGCTCCTCGACTCCCATCTCAGACCTCCAGCATGCGCTGTAAGGCGAGCTCGGCCAGTTCCTTCTCGCGCGGCGGGACCTCGACGACGTTCCGCTCGGTGCCGTCGGCCAGCGCCTCCAACACCCACGTCAGGTAGTTCGGGTCGACCTGCCGCATCGCGTTGCAGTCCATGCAGGCGCCGCCACAGAGCGGCACGACGTCGACGTCGGGGTGCCACCGCTGGAGGTGATTCGTGAGGTGGATCTCGGTGCCGATGGCCCACGTCTCGCCGGGGTCGGCCTCCTCGACGGTTTCACAGATGGTGGAGGTCGAGCCGGCGACGTCGGCCGCCTCGACGACCTCGCGGCGGCACTCGGGGTGGACGATGACGTTGCCGTCCGGATGCGCCTCGCGGAACTGCTCGACGTGGGCCTCGGTGAACCGCTCGTGGACCTGGCAGTAGCCGTCCCACAGCACGATGTCGGCGTCGGCGACCCCTTCGGCGTCGGCCGCCTCGGAGTCCCAGGGGTCCCACTCGGCGGTCGCCCCGGCCATGTCGAGCCGGTGGGCGGTGTTGTAGCCGAGGTGCTTGTCCGGCAGGAAGAGCACTTTGTCGCCGCGCTCGAAGGCGTACTCGAAGGCCTCGTGGGCGTTCGAGGAGGTACAGACCAGCCCGCCCTGCTCGGCGCAGAAGGCCTTCAGGTCCGCATAGCTGTTCATGTAGGTGATGGGGACGACGTCGGCGTCGTCGGCCGCCGCGGTGAGTTCGGCCCAGGCGGCGTCGACCTGCAGGGCCTCGGCCATCCCGGCCATCGGGCAGGACGCCTCCATCGACGGGAGGACGACCGTCTGGTCGTCGTCGGTGATGATGTCGGCTGACTCGGCCATGAACGTCACGCCGCAGAAGACGACGTAGTCGGCGTCGGCCTCGGCGGCCCGCTTCGAGAGCTGGTAGGAGTCGCCGATGAAGTCGGCGTGCTCGACGATCTCGCGTCGCTGGTAGTTGTGGCCGAGTACCACGACCTCCTCGCCCAGTTCCGCGCGGGCGGCCTCGATGCGGCGGGTCCGGTCGGACTCGTCGAGGTCGCGGTAGGCGGGCGGGAGCTGCTCGAGGTCGTCGTACTTGAACAGGCTGAGGTCGGTCTCGAGGTCGACCGTGTCCATCTCGGGCATGTATGGGTACCTCGTCGGGTTGGACGGTCTACGGACGGCGGTATTGATAAAATTTCGTCTTCAAAGACGGGGTTATGTGGAGAATATTGCCGCAATTCCGGGTACTGGAAGAGGTCGCCGCCGCGATTGCCCCGCGGTGCCGGGCGGACGGGTCGACTGGTGCGTCAGTTGTATGTCTCCCGGGCGGCGACCTGGACCTCCGTCCGGTCGGCGACCGCGACGACCCGCGCCGTGCCGTCCTCGACCCGGGTCTCCAGCCGCAGGTCGCCGACGGACGCCGACTCGTTCGCGGCCGGGATCGGCGCCGTGCCGACCGTCGAGCCGTTCTCGATGACGCGGAGTTCGAAGCCGTCGGTGGTCGGGGCGACGGCGACCCGGCGGCCGTCGACCAGGACGTCGGCGGTCGAGGGGGCCGAGCGGAACGACCGGGTGGTCGCGCCGTCGTGGGTGAGGTCGACGGCGTAGACGGTGTCGTTGCCGGGGACGGTCCAGCCGGTCCGGTTGGCCTCGACGGTCTCGCGCCAGCCGAGGCCGCCCAGCACGACGGTGTCGTTGCCGGCGAACGCGAGTGACTCCTCCCGGACGGCGACGCCCCACAGTTCCCGGTCGCTACTCTCGACGATGACGCCGGTGACGTTGACGGGGTCGGTCTCGTTGCCGAAGTCGACGAGCGTGTCCCGTGGGGGTGTGACGTTCTCGCCGTAGGCGACGTCGTAGTCGCGGACCTCGACGGCCGTCCCACCGGGGACGCCGGCGTCGTCGGCGACCACGACGAACCCGAGCGGGACGGCGGGGGCGGCGACGACGATGGCGGCGACGGCAACTGTCGCGCCCGCGCTCCACCGCCGGGACACCGGGGAGGCGACCAGCCGGTCCGGCAGGAGCGGCGGGAGCGCGGGCACCGCCAGGACGACGGCGACGAGGACGAGAACGCCGACGCCGAGGCCGACGAGCTCGGCCTCCATGACGACGGCCGCGATGCCGGCGGCGGCCGCAACGATGACGAGGAGGAGCCACACTGCCGCGAGGTGGCGGCGCTTCGGCCGTCGCGGCAGCGCGGACAGCGGTTTCGGGAGCGGGCGGTTGCTGCCGCCCGCCGCGGCGGCGACCAGCACGGACAGGAGAGCGACGAGGGCGACACCGGCGGCGCGGTAGAGGACGAACGTCTCGCCGTCGACCCAGACCAACAGCCACAGCGCCTGCACCAGGCCGAGCGCGAGCGTCGCGAGGAACACGCGGTCCAGGGCCGGGCGGCGGCCCCGCCGGCCCAACAGCGCCGCGCCGACGGCGACACCGGCGAGGAAGCCGAGCAGGTGTGCCTGGAACGCGATCGAGGCCCACGGGGGCGGCGAGGGCCCGCCGGCCTCGATGCCCGCCCGGACGACCGGCTCGGTGATCGCCCGGTAGACGGTGCCGAGTGCACTGGCGGCGACGAGCGCCAGAAGCGTCGTGACGGGGTAGGTGACGACCGCGAGGCCGGCGATGGCGAAGACGGCGCCGGAGAAGCCGAGGCCGGGGCCGGCGGCGAACGCGGCGGTGAGAAACGCCGCGAGCAGCAGGACGGCGGGGAAGACGACGAGCGCGCGGACGACCGGCCGGGCGAGGAGGCCGCCGGTGTCGCGGCGCCCGAGGCGGGTGCGGCCGCGGTCCGAGGGTGGATAGTGGCCCCAGGCGTACTCGGCGATGGGCGCGAAGGCAAGCGTCCCCAGCATGTTCCCGAGGAGGTGACCGGGGGAGCCGTGGGCGACGCCGGCGGTCAGGATGCCGGTCGGATAGAAGTACGACCAGGTGACGAAGGGGTAGACGACGGGAGCGGACCAGTGCCGGAGCCCGCTCTGTGCGAGGAGGTAGAACCCGACGACCACGGCGACCGTCACCAGCGTGCCCCACGGCACCCCGAGGACGAAGCGGTCGGTGAACCGGGCGCGCCAGCGCCCCCGGCCCTCCAGCGACCAGACGACCGCGAACGCGACGACCAGGGCGACGGCGAGACCGATCCGGCTTGGCGTGTGTGCCATTCGGCGGCGGCTTAGTAAGCCGGCGTCAAATAACCGCCCCTTCGCGGTCGGGCGACGCGGGCCTCCGGACGCCCTCGGTCGTTCCGCCGTCGGGACTCACGCCCGGTGGACGACCTCGCCGTCGACGACCGTCATCGCGACCGGGATGTCGGCGATGTCACCGGGGTCGACGGCCCACGGCGACTCGGAGAGGACGACGAAGTCCGCGCACTTGCCCGGTTCGACCGTGCCGAACCGGTCCTCGGCGCGGCCCGCGTAGGCCGCACCGGCGGTGTAGGCCCGAAGGGCGTCGGTGACGCCGAGGCGCTGGCAGGATTCGGGCGCCGTGACAGTCTGTTCGACGCCGTAGAGTGGAGAAAGCGGCATGCCGTCGCTGCCGAACGCCAGCGGGACGCCGGCCGCCTGGATGTCCGCAAAGCGGTTCGAGGACGCCGTCCGGGCCTCCCCGAGGCGGTCGTGGTAGAGCCCGCCGTCGCGCGCCCACCGGAGGAAGTTCGGCTGCATCGAGGCGACGGCGTGGAACTCCGACGGCTCGAGGTCGGGCGGGAGGAGTTCGGCGTGCTCGATGCGGTGTCTGGCGTCGGGGTCGTCGGGCAGGGCCTCGAGGGCGACCCGGACCGCCTCGTCGCCGATGGCGTGGACCGCGAGCTGGAGGTCGCGGGCCTCGGCGCGGTCGACGACGTCGGCCAGTTCATCGGGTGTGACGACCCACTCGCCGGTGCCGTCGCGGTCGGCGTAGGGCCCGGTCAGCTTCGCCGTGCCCGCGCCGATGGAGCCGTCGGTGTAGGTCTTGATGCCGCCGACCTCGACGTGGTCGCTGCCGTGGTCCGACGCCAGCCCGAGTTCCTCGACGGCGTCGAGGTGGTCGGTCCAGTAGTACAGCCGGACGCGCAACTGGAGGTCGTCGGCGACGGCGAGCTCCCGGTAGGCCGCCGGGGCGTGGGAGCGTCTGACCATGTCGTGGACGCCGGTGACGCCGCGTTCGTGGGCGTAGTCGCGGGCCGCTTCGACGAGCCGTTTCGTCTCTTCGTGGCCGGGGGCGGTCTCCATCCGGAGGAACTCGGCGGCCCCCTCGGTGACGACGCCGGTCGGTTCGCCGGCCTCGCGGGTGACGTCATCGGCCGGCAGGTCGTCGGCGTACCGTTCCAGCACCAGCGAGTTCACCGACGCCGTGTGCAGGTCCTCCCGGAACGCGACCACCGGGGTGTCCGTCGAGACGGCGTCGAGGTCCTCGCGGGTGAGGAACCGGCCGGACGGCCAGGTGGACTCGTCGTAGCCGTACCCGAGGATCCAGTCGTCGCCCGGGGCGTCCGCGAGCCGCGCGATGGCGTTTTCCCGGTCGGTCGCCGCCCCGAGGTCGGCGTGGACGAGCCGCCGGCCGAGCACCTCCATGTGGGTGTGGGCGTCGACGAACCCCGGCAGGAGGACGCCACCTTCGCAGTCGATTACGTCAGTCGCGACGCCCTCCAGGAACCCGACCTCGTCGCCGTCGCCGACCCGGAGCACGCGACCGTCCCGGACCGCGACGGCCTCGTGGGGCTCGTCCGCGTGCCGCCCGGCAGGTTCTGACGCGGCGGCGTCAGCCGCCGCGTCGGGTGTCGAAAGCGTATGAACCTCCGCGTTCCGGAAGATGCGGTCCGCCGGCTCGGTCATACCGGACCGCCGGCCGCGACGGCCTTGAAACCTCCTGCGGCACTCACCGAAGCCATTAGTCCCGCCCCCGCGAGGCGCCGGTATGGACACCGAGGAACTCGTCGACGGAGTCCGGCGCGGCGAGTTGCGCCTGCACGAACTCGAAGCGCACGCCGACCCCGACGTCGCCGCGACGGCCCGACGTCACCTACTCGTCGAGGACACCGCGGCGGACCTGGACGCCGTCGGCGCCTACACCTTCGACGCCGCCGACGCCGAACCGAACATCGAGAACATGCTCGGCGCGGCCCAGGTCCCGATGGGGGTCGTCGGGCCCATCCGGATCGACGGCGGCGCCGTCGACGGCGAGCGGTTCCTCCCCATGGCGACCACGGAGGGCGCCCTGGTCGCCTCGGTCAACCGGGGCTGTGCGGCCATCCGGGCGGCCGACGGCGCCACCGCCCGGGTGCTGCAGAACGCGATGACGCGGGCGCCCGTGTTCCGGGTCGCCGACGTCGGCGAGGCCGGCGAGGTGGCCGGCTGGGTCCGGGACAATGTCGACGCGCTCGCCGAGGCCGCCGAGTCGACCACGAGCCACGGCGAGCTGCGCGAGGTCACGCCGTACGTCGTCGGCGACAGCGTCTTCCTCCGGTTCGCCTACGACACCGCGGACGCGATGGGGATGAACATGGCCACCATCGCTACCGAGGCCGCCTGCGACGTCGTCGCCGCGGAGACGCCGGCCGACCTCGTCGCGCTATCGGGGAACCTCTGTTCGGACAAGAAGCCCGCCGCGGTCAACAGCGTCGAGGGCCGCGGCCGAACCGTCGCCGCCGACGTCGAAATCCCGCGTGAGACAGTGGAGACGTACTTCGACACCACGCCGGCGGCCATCGTCGAGGCCAACACCCGGAAGAACCTCGTCGGCTCCGCCAAGGCGGGGTCGCTCGGGTTCAACGCCCACGCCGCCAACACCGTCGCCGCCGCCTTCCTCGCGACCGGCCAGGACGTGGCCCAGGTCGTCGAGGGCGCCAACGCCATCACCACCGCGGACGTCCGCGATGAGGACCTCTATGCGAGCCTCACACTGGCGTCGCTGGAGGTCGGGACGGTCGGCGGCGGCACGACGCTGCCGACCCAGGCCGAGGCGCTGGACGTCGTCGGGGTCCGCGGCAGCGGCGACCCCGCCGGCAGCAACGCCGACGCCCTCGCGGAGGTCATCGCGACCGCCGCCCTCGGCGGGGAGCTGTCGCTGCTCGGCGCGCTCGCTTCGGACAACCTCGCCGGCGCTCACGCTGAACTGGGCCGGTAGGCCCTCGACGGGGGTCGACTCGCCGGGCTATCCGTCGAGCCCCACCGATGTCCACGCCGTGGTCGCCGGTCCGCTCGAACTCGCGAGGCCGTAGAATGTGGCCGCCAGACCGTTGCCGGCGGCGTCTCCAGGCGGACGGCCAAGACCGCAGTCCACCGCCGGTGGAAGGCTCGCCGCGCGCGGGGCCAGTCCGTCCGGACCGCTCGGGCGTTCTCGGGCGGAGACCGCCCGGCTCGCAGCTCGCTCCTTCCGCGGTCTCCCGATGGTCGACCGCGCGGCTCGCGGGTCGCTGCGTTCACCGCTCGCACAGTCCGAAGCGCTCGCTCCGCTCGCGGCTCGCGGCTCGCGTGTCGTCCCTCCCTACGGTCGGTCCTCCCGCTCGCTCATTCCGAGGCCTCACTCCGTTCGGCCTCGCGGCTCAGAGCCGGTCCTCGACGCGTTCGCTGATCTGTAACGCCAGCCCGGCCACGACCAGCGACCCGACGGCGAGGAGTACGAGCGCGTCCGAACCCCCGTCCAGGACGCGGAAGAACCCCAGCGCGAGTCCGAACATGCCCCAGCCGGCGGCGGCCCGCCGCTCGCCGGCGGCGAGGTGGACCACCCCCGAGATGAAAAGCACCGCCGCCCCGGCGCCGACGAACGCGGGGGACGGTATCCCGACGGCCAGGTCGGCCACCAGCACGGCGCCGAGGCCGAACACGACGAGCGGCCGGCTGTACGCCGTCGGCTCACGCTCCATACCCCGACGTCGGCCGACCGGTACAAAGCCGGTTCGGACTGGCGCGCGCCGAGGGCCGATCAGAGCCGCCGGTAGACCCCGTCGCTCCGGGTCACCTCGCCGGCACGCTGAAGTTTCGAAAGCACCCGGTCGACGTCGGCCGCCTCGACCCCATGCTCGGCGGCGTAGGCGCGGACGGCGTCGTCGGTCGGCGCCTCAAGGGCCTCGAACGCATCCAGCACCACCTGCCGGCGGCTCCGCGACCCCTCGCCCGGGCCCCGGCGGTCGCCGGCCGCTGTGACCTCCTCTGCGTCGAGTCCGGACGCGGCCAGGAACGACTCCTCGGACATGCCGACCGCCTCGGCGTCGACGGTCGCCGGGTCGACGAACCCGCCCTCGTCGGCCCGCTCGGCCAGCAGTTCGCTGCGGGCGCGGACCGCCGCGTCGGCGGAGTCGGTCTCCGCGAAGGCCTTAAGCCGCTCGAATCGGTGGGTCGACCGACAGCGGGGACACTGCGTGGTCTCCGGGCGGTCCTCGACCACCCACAGCGCCCGGCAGTTCGAGCAGCCGACGACCGCGTACATAGCAGTATCTGATTCGGCATGGGGCAAAAGCGTCGGGGCGCCGGCAGTGACCATCCAGGCGGCTGCCGGTCGACGGCCCGGCGGCGAAAGCCCCAACTGACCGGCGGCCGCCCACCGCACATGGAGGGCATCGGACCGCCGCTCGTCACCCCGTTCGACGAGTCGGGTGACGTCGACCACGACCGCCTCCGCGAGGTCGTCGCGTGGGTCGAGGCCCGCGGCGTCGACTTCCTCGTGCCGTGCGGCTCGAACAGCGAGGCGGAACTCATGACGGCCGACGAACGCGCGGCGGTCGTCGAGACCGTCGTCGATGCGGCCTCGGTCCCGGTCGGTGCCGACGCCGCGATGATCGTCACGCCGTTCTACTACGACCACGACCAGGCCGCCATCGAGGCGTACTACCGCGAGGTCGCCGACGCGTCGCCGCTCCCGGTGTACCTGTACGCCGTGCCGACCCACACCGGCGTCCGGCTGGAGCCCGCGACCGTCGGCCGGCTCGCCGGCCATCCGTCGGTCGTCGGCATGAAGGACTCCAGCGGCGACCTGGCGGCCTTTCTGCGGACGCGTCGACGGACCGCCGACGCGAAGTTCGACCTCCTGGTGGGCAGTGGCGGACTGCTCGCCCAGGCGCTTTCTACCGGTGGCACGGGCGGCGTCCTCGGGCTCGCCAACCTGGCGCCGGCGGCACTCGCGGAGGTGACCGCGGCCCACGAGGCTGGTGATGCAACCCGGGCGCGCCGGCTGAACGCCGCGCTCGTCGAGTTGAACCGGGCCGTCACCGCCGAGTTCGGCGTGCCCGGGCTGAAGTGGGCGATGCGGGAGCGCGGTGTGCCCGCCGGCCGCGCCCGCTCGCCCCACCGGCCGCCGGACGCCGACGCCCGGGACCGACTCGGCGAGCTGCTCGCGGCGGCCGACCTCGAGGCGTAGCCCGCCGGACGAACACGGATCGCTGCCCACGGCGGCCCTCGTCGCAGGAGCTATAGGTGGCAGGGCCGAGCCGCCGACATGTCCATCACCGGGGAGTTCGAATCGACCGACAGCTGCGTCTCCCACATCACCTGTCGCGGCTGCGGCACGACCTACGACCTGTCGCTGACCGACTACCCCTGTCCGGACTGCGGCGGCATCCTCGACCCCCGGTACGACCTCGACGCGTTCGACGTGGCCCCCGAGACGTGGGCGAGCCGCGGCGGCTCGATGTGGGCCTACCGCGAACTGCTCCCGCTCCGGGACGCCGACGCGCTGGTCTCGATGCGCGAAGGCGACACGCCGCTTCTGTCCTGTCCCAGTCTGGCCGACGACCTGGGCGTCGGCCGCCTGCTCGTGAAGGACGAGGGCCAGAACCCCACGAACACGTTCAAGGACCGCGGCCAGGCGGCCGCCATCTCCTGTGCCAACGAGCGCGGCGTCGACACTGTCGCGCTGCCGTCGGCGGGCAACGCCGGTCAATCGGCCAGTGCGTACGCCGCCCGGGCCGGCATGGACTGCCACGTCTTCCTGAACCACCAGGCCGGCGCGGTCAAGAAGGACCTCGTGGCCGCCCACGGCGCCGACCTCCACCTGGTCGACGGCAAGATCGGCGACGCCGGTGCGGCCTTCACCGAGGCCCGCGCCGAGCACGGCTGGCACTCCGTGGCGACGTTCCAGACGCCGTTCCGGCACGAGGGCAAGAAGACGATGGGGTTCGAGCTGTTCGACGCGCTCGACTGGCGCGTTCCTGACCACGTGGTGTATCCGACCGGCGGCGGCGTGGGCCTGATCGGCATCTGGAAGGCCTACCGGCAGCTCCGCGAGGTCGGCTGGCTCGGACCGGACCCGCCGCGGCTTCACGTCGCCCAGACGACGGGGGCGGCACCCGTCGTGGAGGCCATCCGGGCCGGCGCCGAGGCCCACGAGCCCTGGCCGGATCCGGACAGTGTCGCCCGCGGGGTCGAAATCCCGGACCCCGGCGCCTCGCCGTGGATGCTCTCGGCGGTCCGCGAGAGCGGCGGCACCGGCGTCGCCGTCTCCGACGAGGCCGCCGTCGAGGCGAGCCTGCGGCTGGCCCGCAGCGACGGCCCCGAGGCCTCCGTGACCGCCGCCGTCGCGCTGGCCGGGGCTGTCGACCTCGCCGACCGTGGCGTCTTCGGGCCCGACGACGACGTCGTGGTCATCAACACAGGCGCCGGCTGTAAGACCCACGCCGCGCTAGGCGAGGCCGTTGAGGCTGACGGGGCCGGGTTCGACGCCTGACTGCCGGGAAAGGGCTCAAGGCGTCGCCAGCCTACCTGGCCCCATGGAACGCGTCGGACTTGCCGAGCGCGAGACGGTCGAGGCCGTCGACCGGGTCCACCTCACACAACTGGCCGTCGGCGAGTGCACGAGCATCCAGGGCTTCGAGATCGAGGCGGGGGCGACGGTGCCGGAGCACAGCCACCGCCACGAACAGACCGGGTTCGTCTACGAGGGCGAGTTGACGTTCCTCGTCGACGGCGATGCCGTACCCGTCGCGGCCGGCGAGTCGTTCACCATCCCGAGCGGGGAGCCCCACGCCGCCGAGAACCGCGGCGAGGGCCCGGTCCGCGGCGTGGACGTGTTCGCGCCGCCGCGGCCCGACCCCGACTGGGCGGAGTGAGGACGGCGACCCTCAAGGACCACACAACGTCTGGTGGTCGGACCTCTAATCGCAGTCCGCTACTCTCGTCACTAACGAGGCGCCGAAGTCTCCGTCCGGATACGACACGAGCCAGTGCGACGAACTATTGCAGTCGAACCGGGATTCGGAAACAGTGAGGGTTGTACCGCCCCCGGTTTGGTGGTCATACACGTTGATGACGTAGTCCGAGGGCTCGTTCAGTTGAATGGTTACGTGATGGTTCGTTCGAACCTCGTGGACCGAATGGTAGTCGCCCGATTTTTCTTGCTCGTCAACGATCTGTACTTCGAGGTAATGGGTGTCGTCCCCCAGGTGCCAGATGATCAGGCCATGGGCTACATTATCGTCAGGATTCTCGACGGTATCCCGGCTCCCGATTTCGATTGTATCACCCTCTTCATCCCTGGGTGGGCGGTCGTCACCGACGTCGCCGGGCTCCGAGTACTTCGGTGTCGGAGCCTCGCTCAACGTTTTCGAAGGCTCGACATCGGGCGTGGTCGTCGGTGATTCCGTCGCCGTCGGCGATGACTCGGAGTGCTCGGTCGGCGTCCCCCCGCCCTCGTTGGGCCCGAGCGACGAGCCGAGCGAGGTACACCCCGACAACGGTACCACCCCCACGCCAGCCGCAGAGAGCAGACGACGTCGATTCATACTTTAATACAAACGTCCTTTCATTAACCATCTTTGGCCAGTAGCGTTCTGGGCTGGCTCCATCCACAACAATACCCGTGGAACGTTCGATGAATATTCGCCGTATCGAACGACACCAACCAAGAGCCCTGGCCCCTGTTGAGACGCCGACCGCCGGCGAGGGTCCGAACGGAGTGCGGAACCTGGAGAAGGCGCAACCGGCGAGCACCGCGAGCCGGGAGCGCCAGCGGGTCGAGGGCTTTCGGGCAGGTCGAGGATGTACGATGAGCGTGAATGATACCAAGGAAGATGGGGGTGGAATCGACGCCGTGTTACGCCAGCTGTTCGATATTGTCGACGACTTCCCGGGCGAACTCGCTGGTCGCGAGCTTCTCGCCGCCCTCGATCTGTCGCTCGATGTCGTAGGTGACTTTCCGGTCGACGATCGTCTGCTCGACGGCGTCCCGGACGAGGTCGGCGGCGTCCGTCCAGCCCATGAACTCGAGCATGATGCGGCCCGAGAGGATCATCGCGGTCGGGTTGACCTTGTCCTGGCCGGCGTATTTCGGCGCCGAACCGTGGACGGGTTCGGCCAGCACGCGGCCGTCGCCGACGTTGGCGCCCGGCGCGATGCCGAGCCCGCCGATCTGGGCGCCGCAGGCGTCCGAGACGTAGTCGCCGTTGAGGTTCGGCATCGCGAGGACGTCGTACTGGTCGGTCCGGGTGAGGATCTGCTGGAGCATGTTGTCGGCGATGCGGTCGTTGACGACGACGGCGTCGTCGGGCGGTTCGCCGTCCCGTTCCTCCCAGAGGGTGTCCTCGGTGATGACCGCCTCGCCGTTCTCCGCCTCGGCGACCTCGTAGCCCCAGTCGCGGAACGCGCCCTCGGTGAACTTCATGATGTTGCCCTTGTGGACGAGCGTGACCGAGTCCCGGCCGTGCTCTAAGGCGTAGTCGATGGCCTTCCGGACGAGCCGCTTGGTGCCGAACTCGGTGATCGGCTTGACGCCGATACCGACGGGGCCGTCGTGGATGGTGTCGTCGAACCCCATCTCCTCGGCGACGAACGCCTCGACCTCCCGGACCGCCTCGGTCCCGGCCTCCCACTCGATGCCGGCGTAGACGTCCTCGGTGTTCTCCCGGAACGTCACCATGTCCATCTGCTCGGGGCGCTTGACGGGCGAGGGCACGCCCTCGAGGTGGTAGGTCGGCCGGATGTTCGCATAGAGGTCGAGTTCCTTCCGCAAGGCGACGTTGAGGCTCCGGAACCCGGCACCGACCGGCGTCGTCAGCGGTCCCTTGATGGAGACCTTGAACTCCCTAAGCGCCTCCGTGGTGTCCGCCGGGAGGTTCTCGCCGTACGTTTCGCGGGCGGACTCGCCGGCGTAGACCCGCATCCAGTGGATCTCCCGGCCGGTGGCGTCGGCGGCCGCCTCCAGGACGGTCTGGGCGGCCGGGCCGACGTCGACGCCGATGCCGTCCCCGTGGATGATGGGGACGATGGGGTCGTCGGGCACGACGAGTTCGTCCTCGCCCGATAGCTCCACCCGCTGGCCGGCGGACGGCACCTCGACGTTGTCGTATCCCATGCCGCGGGCGTTCTGCCGGGCCCCCCATAGGCGTACCGCTATCCCGCGGCATCGTGCATCAACGACCGGTACAATCCCTCTGGCCGCCGGCCTGGGGGTGGTGGCGACCGCAAGCGTCCGGTCTGGGGCCGCTTTACGCGGATCAGACGCCGACCCGTTCGGGCCGCGGAGTCGCAAGCGGTAATCCCTCCCCGCCCGAGGGGGTGGCATGCGCGTCATCGCTCACGGGGGCGCCGGCTCGCCACCCGACGAGCCGACGGACAGACAGCGGGCGCTCGATGCGTCCGCCGCGGCCGGCACCGACGCCGACACGCCCACGGCCGCGGTCTGTACGACGGTCCGGGCGCTCGAGTCGGACCCCCGGTTCAACGCCGGGGTTGGCGGCGCCGTCCAGACGGACGGCCACGTTCGGACCGACGCCGGCCTGATGACCGAGGACCGCGGGGTCGGCGCCGCCTGCGGGATGCCCGGCGTCGAGCACGCCGTCGACGTCGCCCGGGCCGTCAAGGTGGAGACGCCGCACGTCCTCGTCGCCGGCGTCCACGCCGTCGACCTCGCCGAGGCCGCCGGCGTCGACACCGGCGTCGACCTCCGGACTGCGGAGACCCGCGAGCGGTGGGCCGACATCGATGACCGCCCGGACGGCGACCGGCTCACCCACGCCCGGTGGGTGAGCGAGCGGTTCGGTCGGGACCCCGACGCGGGCGTGGCCGCTGGCGGTGACAGTGTGGGCGGCGACGAGAGCGGCAACGTGCCGCCGGACCGCGACCACGACACGGTCGGCGCGGTCGCGACCGACGGCGACGCCGGCCGGCGGCGCTTCCGCGACCGGCGCCGGCGAGGACATCGCCCGCGTGACGCTCGCCCGGCGGGCCGTAGACCACCTCGAGGACGGCCGCCGGGCGCAGGCCGCGGCGGAGGCTGCTATCGGGGAGTTCGCCGACCTGGTCGACGGCTCGGCCGGCCTGATCCTGCTGACGCCGGACGGGGACGTCGGGGAGGCGTTCAACAGCGACGCGATGCAGACTGCCATCGTCGGAGGGCTGTAGTCGTCGCGTCGCCGATCCTCCAGGCCAACACGTTTGGCCCTGCCGCACGACCGGCGGGATATGCCCACGGTCAGCGAGACCTACATCGAGAACCGCCAGCACGTCCAGCCGTCCGACACCAACAACTACGGCGCCGCTCACGGCGGGACCGTCGTCAAGTGGATGGACGAGGTCGGCGCGATGGCGGCGATGCGGCATGCCGGCGAGACCTGCGTGACCGCCCGCATCGAGGGGCTGAACTTCGATCGCCCCATTCCGCAGGGCGACGTCTGCGTCATCGAGGCCGTCGTCTACGAGGCCGGACGGACGAGCGTCCGGGTCCACCTGCGGGCCCACCGTGAGGCCCCGCGGACCGGCGAGCGCGAGCGGACGACCGACTCCCATTTCGTCTTCGTCGCTGTCGACGAGGCCAACGACCCCGTGCCGGTGCCGGACCTCCGGGTCGAGACCGACCGGTGCCGCAACCTGCGGCAGGCGGCGCTGGAGTCGGCGCCCGACGGCTGACACGTTCCGGCCGCCAGGGCGCCTGTCGGAGTCTTCTCCCGCCAGCGGTCCGCTACAGCTGGGTCGCCGCTTCCAGCGCGATCTCGATGGCGCGGCCGACGTTGTCCTTCGCCTGTTCTGGGAGTTCCTCGGCGTCGGTCTCGCCCTTCTGGGTACCTTCGATCAGGTTGCCATCGACCGTACAGATGGCGCCGGCCCCCAGGCCCTTCCGGCGGGCGACGGTGAAGATGGCGGCGGCCTCCATCTCGACGCAGAGCAGGCCGGCGTCGTTCCAGGCCGCGACGTGCTCGTCGGTCTCCGCGTAGAAGGCGTCGTCCGTCGCGACCGGACCGACGTGGACCGGCGCGTCGCGCCCGGCGGCGGCGTCGACGAGCGCCGACAGGGTCTCGTGGTCCGGGACCGCCGGCACCGTGGCGGCCTCGTACCGGCGGGAGGTGCCCTCGTCCTTGGCGGCGCCGGTGGCGACGACCACGTCGCCGATCTCGATGCCGGCCTGGAGGGCACCGGTGGTGCCGACGCGGACGACCGTCTCGACGCCGACGGCGGCCAGTTCCTCGACGGCGATGGCGGCCGACGGCGACCCGATGCCCGTCGAGCAGACGGTCAGCGGTCGGCCGTCGTACGCCGCGTTCACGACCCGGTACTCGCGGTTCTCCGCGACCGTCTCGCGCTCGTCGCACCGGTCGGCGATGCGGTCGACGCGGCCGGGGTCGCCCGGCAACAGCGCGACGTCGTGGACGTAGCCCGGCCCGACCAGCAGGTGCGGCTGTTTACCCATGCCCGGACGTCGCCGGCGGCCCTCAAAAGTCGGTCGACGGTCCGGGGCCGCAATCGAGTGGTCACTCGCCGGTCGCACAGCGCGGGAAGACCGGGACCGACGACAGCGCCGACGGGTCGTCCACCCGGTGGTCGGCGAGGCTGTCGGCGGCGGACGCCTCCCCGACGAACACCGTCCGGTAGCCGCGGTCGGCGGCGGGCCGGATGTCGTAGTCCACGTGGTCGCCGACCATCACGTATTCGGCGGCGTCGACGGCGTCGGTAACGGCGTCGAACGGCTCGTCGGCGGGCTTGAACGCCTCGACGTCGTCGGCACAGACCACGGCGTCGACGTGCTCTCGGAGGCCGACGGCGGCGAGTTTCCGGCGCTGGACCGGCCCGTAGCCGTTGGTCACCACGCCGACCGAGGGGAGCGACGAGAGCAGCTCCGGAACCCCATCAGGGACATGGGTGGCTTCGAGTTCGGTCTCGACGTACGTCTCGGCGAACGGTTCGGGGTCTACGTCCAGGCCGGTCTCGCGGGCCGCCCGCGCCGCGCCGACGTAGGGGCTCTCCTCGAACTCGACGAACGTCTCGACGAAGCCCGGGCCGATGGCCTCCGTCGCCGCCGGCGTCGGCTCGACGCCCGCCCGCTCGCAGGCGGTCCGGAAGATGCCGGGGGTCGAGGGCTCGTAGGTCACGAGCGTCTCGTCGAGGTCGAAGAGATACCCCGTGGTCACGGCCGGACGTCGGTCGAGTGCCGGATAAACCCTTCCGTCGGCCGCTGCGGGTCGTCGGTCGGCTGCGGGGGACGGGAGCCGGATCTGCTGCCCTCGATGGCCGAGCGCGTCGCGGCCTCTCCGCCGCTCGGCCGGACAGCCAGCTGTATCGGCACCGTGCTGTGACCGGCGTGCCCGACGCGCCGTCTCCCAGCCACCCGCGGACGGGGATAAACCACTCACGCGATCGCGAACAGCACCACGTTGTGGACGCCGGGGCCGAGCCCGACCGCCGCGACCAGCCCCAGGAGCAGGTAGGCCTCGGCCGGCTCCTCGCGGACGTAGTCGTCGAACAGCCCGACGACGACCGCGGCGACCAGCAGCTTGACGAGGACGAACAGCCAGGCGTCGCCGACGGCGGCCGGCGCCGGCAGGGCGGCGCCGGCCTCGATGAGGACCCGGGACAGCGGCGTCTGCTCGCCGAAACCTAGGAGGTCGTAGCCAACGGCCGTGGAGACGCCGTCGAGGGCGTGGCCGAAGACGGCGAGGAGGCCGACGAGGCCGGTCGCCCGGCCCCGATCGAGCCGGCGGACCCCGGCCCAGACCCCTGCCGTCGCAAGGGCGGCTGCCGCGAGGATGGCCACCGAGCGCGCGACGGCGGCCGAACCCAGGCTGGGCGCCGTTACGGCGGCGGTAGCGAGCGCGCCCGAAAGCACCGCCGTACCGGTGCCGGCGAGGATGCCAGGGGCGGACCGCGGCGTCCAGGCGTCGGCCGGTCGCTCGGCGACGGCGGCCCCGGTCAGGCCCGCGGCGACGGCGACGGTCCCGTACACCGCCGGCGACCCGACGAGCTGGGCGACGGCGCCCGGAACGGCTTCGACTTGGAACAGCGCGTACAGGGCGCCGCCGGCGGCCATCCAGGGCGCGAGGGCGGCGACGGTCGCCTCGGTCACCGGCGGCCGGCGGCGGTACAGCGTCGAAAGCGTTGCGATAGCGGCCCTCGCGGGCGGTTCCCGAACGCAACCCATTTCATCCGACCCCCCGAACCCGGTCGCATGAGCCCCGACCTCACCGGCGAACGGTACGAGAAGCACCGCGAGGCCGGCGAGATCCTCGCCCAGGTCCGCGCCGAGACCGCAGAGCGGGTCGAGGTCGGCGCCAGCCACCTCGAGGTCGCGGCGTACGCCGAGGAGCGCATCCGGGAGCTGGGCGGCGAGCCCGCCTTCCCGGTGAACATCAGCATCGACCACGAGGCCGCCCACGCGACCCCGACCCCGGACGACGACGCCACGTTCGGCGAGGAGATGGTGAACCTCGACATCGGCGTGCACGTCGACGGCTGGCTGGCCGACACCGCGATCACGGTCGACCTCTCCGGGACTTCCGACCTGGCGGCGGCCCCCGCGGAGGCGCTGGAGGCCGCCCTGGACGTCGTCGAGGCGGGTGTCGAGACCGGCGAGATCGGCGCCGAGATCGAGGCCGTCGTCGACGGGTACGGCTACAACCCCGTCGTCAACCTCACCGGCCACGGCCTCGGCCACTGGGAGCAACACACCGAGCCGAACGTCCCGAACCGGGGCGTCGAGCAGGGCGTCGAACTCGAGGCCGGCGACGTCGTCGCCATCGAGCCGTTCGCCACCGATGGCGGCGGCAAGGTCAACGAGGGCAGCCACGAGGAGATCTACTCCCTGGAGCGGGAGGCGAGCGTCCGGAACCGGCAGGCCCGCGCGGCCCTAGAGCAGATCGTCGAGGAGTTCAAGACGCTCCCGTTCGCCCGCCGGTGGCTCGATACCGACCGGGCCGAGATGGCGCTGCGTCGCCTCGCGCGGGACGACGTCGTCCACGGCTACCCCGTGCTGCAGGAGCAGGAGGGCTGTCTCGTGAGCCAGACGGAACACACCGTCATCGTCACCGAGGACGGCTGTGAGGTCACGACGCGGGACAGGTAGGCTCCAGTCCGCGGGAAGGGCTCCCGATGCGAGGGTGAGCCATACTGGCCACTACCGGACCATCGCGGAACGGTTCTGGATACCGTCGTAGTGATACCTTCGTCGTGGTCGGGCCTTCCCGAACAGCCGTCCGGCCCCATCAAGCGTTGTTCATCCGCGTCGTGGTCTCGGCACCGCAGACGCGACACCTGGCCACGCGGTACGGCTCGCGGGAGAACTCGGCGTTCTCCGCCTTGTGGCTCTCCGTGAGGAGCGTGATGGTGACCTCGTGGGGCGTCTCGCGGCGGCACTCCCCACAGTCTTCGTCCATCCGGTCGTCCTCGATTCGGGTGGCCATCGTAGTTCCTTCGTAGCAGGAAGACCTGGATAAAGGGGTGATTCGGTTGGGGACTGTTTGGACCGTTCACGCGGCGGGCCCACGCCCGGGCCGGAGACGGTGGGAACCGGGCCGAGACCGTTCAACGGGAGCGGTCCAGGGACCTGAACGGCCAAAACGTTTAAGTTGTCGTACGGATGGAACGAGTTAACCCGTCACGAACGGACGCGGAGACATGGACCGGCTGTTCGCTCCCTGGCGCATCGAGTGGGTCGAACGCGACGGCACCGACGACATCGACGGCTGTCCGTTCTGCGTGCTGCCCGAGCGGGCGGACGCCCGCGAGGCGAACGTGCTCGCCGAGACCGACCACGCCTACGTGCTGTTGAACAACTACCCGTACAACCCCGGCCACGTGATGGTCATCCCCGACGAGCACGTCGGGGACTACCAGGCCCTGGAGGCGACGGTGGTGTCGGACCACGCCAGGCTGAAGCAACGCACCATCGAGGCGTTCGAGGCCGGGCTCGGGCCGGACGGCGTCAACACCGGGCTGAACCTCGGTGCGGCCTCCGGTGGCTCCATCGACGGCCACCTCCACACCCACATGGTGCCCCGCTGGACCGGGGACACGAACTTCATGCCGGTGACCGCCGACACGAAGGTCATCGTCGAGGCCGTCGCCGACACCTACGACACCCTCCATGCGGCCTTCCGGGAGCAGGCCGGCGCCACGGTCGGTGACAGCGGCGCGGTCCACGTCGAGTTCTAGCCCGGTCGAATGGCCGGCTTCGACCGCGCTAATCCTATCACTTATCCGGGTGGTCCGGCTACCCTGGACGATGCGCGACGCGACGCCGGCGGCCGAGGCGGCCCCCGACACCGGCGCCGCCAGGCGTCGGTTCACCCGAGCCGGTGCCGTCAACGTCGCGGGCAACCTCGCGAAGATACTGGTCGAGGCCGGCGCGGGCCTGGCGTTCGGCTCCGTCGCGCTCGTGGCCGACGCCGCCCACTCGGTCGGCGACCTCCTCGCCAGCGTCGTCGTGCTGGTGTGGGGCCGGAACGTCTACACCGACCCCGACGACGCCCACCCCCACGGCCACCAGCGCGTCGGCCCGCTCGCGGCGCTTTTCGTCGCCGGCGTCGTCGTTCTGCTCGGGCTCGTCCTCCTCTACGAATCGGCCCGGAGCGTCCTCGAGGGCCCGACCGTCGCGTTCAGCCCGGTGCTGGTCGGGGCGCTCCTGTTCGCCATGGCGGACATGGCGCTGCTCTACCGGTACACCAGACGGGTGAACGCGGTCGTGGGCTCGGCGGCGCTCGCGGCACTGGCCGTCGACTGCCGCAACGACGTCTACACCTCCATCGCCGCCCTCGTCGGCGTCGTCGGCGTCCTCCTGGGGTACCCCTTGCTCGACGCCGTCGCCGGCGGCGTCGTCAGCCTGCTCGTCGTCCACCAGGGTGGCGACATCGCCCGCGAGAACGTCACGTACCTGGTCGGTGCCGCCCCGTCAGAGGCCGAGCGGCGTCGGGTGGTCGAACCGCTCCGCGCACACCCGGACGTCCGCGGCGTCCACGACGTCGCCGTCTTCTACGACGGCACCGACCTGGAGGTCGAGGCCCACCTCGAGGTCGACGGCGAGTTGACCGTCGTCGAGGCCCACGACATCGAGTCCGACCTCGTCGACGCCCTGGAGGCGAGGCCCGACGTCGGGGACGTGGGAGGACCCGACCGCACGTGACCGGCCCGACGGGCATCGGCGAGTGGGAGGACCCGACCGCACGTGACCGGCCCGACGGGCATCGGCGAGTGGGAGGACCCGACCGCACGTGACCCGGGGCGGCCGGCGGTGTCAGGCCGGCTCGCCGAAGCAGTACACCGCCTCGTTCGCGGTGATCTCGACGTCGAGGACGTCCCCGACGGCGACGCCCCGCTCCTCGGCGTCCGTGACGACGATCTGCCTGTAGGCCTCGTCGCGACACTTCACCGAGTCGCCGGTGCCCTCCCGGACGACCAGCACTTCGTGCGTGTCGCCGACCATCCCGGCGTGGGCCTCCCGACAGACCTCCATCTTCAGGTCCGTCATCGCCTTCGAGCGCTCCTTCTTCAACGTGCCGCCGAGCCCCTGCATGTCGGCGGCGTCCGTGCCGGGGCGCTTGGAGAACCGCGTGATGTTGATCCGCTCCGGGCGAACCTCCCCGAGGAGCTCCATCGACTGCTGGTGGTCGGCCCGGGTCTCGGTCGGGAACCCGACGATGACGTCCGTCGCCAGCGTCCAGTGGTCCAGCCGGTCGTCGAACGCGGCGACCACCTCGCGGAACTCCTCGATGCGGTGCTGGCGACGCATGGCCTCCAGCACGTCGTCGCTGCCGGACTGGACCGGCAGGTGGACGAAGTCGTACAGCTCGTCGTTCCGGGCGAAGACGTCGGCGAGTTCCTCACGGATGCCGTGGACGCCGCCGGGGTTGGCCATCCCCAGCCGCACCCGGAACTCGCCGTCGACGTCGCAGATGCGGTCAAGCAGCTCGGGGAGCTTGCGCTCGCCGGTGTCCCAGCCGTAGACGCCGGTGTCCTGGCCGGTGACCCGGAGTTCCCGGGCCCCGGCGTGGACCAGCGCCCGGGCCGTCTCGACGTTCGCCGCGACCGGCGGCGAGTCGACGCGCCCGGTCGCGAACTTCGTGATGCAATAGGAGCAGTTGCTCATGCAGCCGCGGGCGATGGGGAGGATGCCGACGACCCCGTCCAGCACCGGTTCAGTGTCCGGGGTCGTCGTCGGACACTCCCCGTTCGTCACGGCCGTCGGGACGTCCTCCCAGTGGCAGAGTCGGGCGTCGAGGTCCTCGAACTGCTCGCCCTGGGCCAGCGCCATGCAGCCGGTGACGACGAGGTCGGCCGTCGCGGCCTCGAGTTCCTCGGCCCGCCGCCGCATGTTCCGCTCGGTCTTCTCGACGACCGTGCAGGTGTTGAGGATGGCCACGTCCGCCTCGTCCGGCCCCTCGACGCGGTGGTGGCCGGCGTCCCGGAGCCGCCGCTCGATCTGGCGGCTCTCGCCACGGTTGGACGTACAGCCGTACGTCTCGATGTGGTAGGTGGCCATCCGCCTACCGGAAGGGAGTCGCTACGGCGGCAAAAGGGCGACGCTTCGGGCCATCTGTCGGGCCGTGGGGGACACGCCGGTCCGCAGTGACCGCCTCAGAACGCCTCGGCGTCGTACCCCTCGACGATCTCCACGCCCGAGGAGGCGCCGATGCGGTCGGCGCCGGCCTCGAGCATCGCGACGGCCGCCTCGAAGCTCCCGATGCCGCCGCTGGCCTTCACCGGGAGGTATTCGGCCATCACCTCCACGTCCGCGACCGCCGCGCCGCCCCCCGAGAACCCGGTCGCCGTCTTGACGAAGTCGGCGTCCGCGTCGGCCGCCAGTTCGCAGGCGGTCCGGAGTTCCGGATCCGAGAGCAGCGGCGCCTCGACGATCCGACGCCTGGCCGTGCGGGAAGCCACACACCGTGACGACCGTGACGTTCGGCGCGGACTCGGCCGCGTCCGCCACATAACAGGGCGGAATGCACGCGTTCATCCCATGGGCAGCCGCCGCGGAAAGGACCGTCTCGACGTCGCCCGGGGTCGTCTCCGGCCCGAGGACGGTGTGGTCGATGCGCCCGGCGAAGGCCTCGCGATCCATGTCGGACGGAGGCCGGCCCGGCCCATAAATCGGTGGCCCGCGCGGAATCGACGGACAGTTACCGGGTCCCGACGACGGGGAGGTATGACGGAGCACTTCGAGGTCCACGCCCGCGACGCGGCGGCCCGTCGCGGCGAACTACGACTCGCCGACCCGCTCGGCACGCCGGCGCTGGTCGATGACGTCCTCGATGACGCCGGAAGCCGGTGGCACGAGCCCCGGGAGGTACCCGAGGACGACCCCGCGTCACTGACGGTGCTGCCGCACCGCGCGCTGCCGCCGGGGACGGAGCCGCCGGTCGCGGCGGCGTTCGCGCCGGACGTCCCGGACGTCGACTACCCCAGCGCCGCGGTGGTGTCACCGGCCACCGCCGACGACCACGGGACGGACGCCTACGTCCTGGCCGGCGCCACGGGCTATGTCGGCCACGCCGAGGCGTTCGTCGACGCCCTCCTCGCGGTCAAGGACGCCATCCCGGCCGACGCGGCCCTGTACCTCCCGGGCGTCGCGACGCCCGCAAACGCCGCCACCCTCGCGTACGCCGGCGTCGACCTCCTCGACGAGAAACGCGCCCGGGCCCGCGGGCTGGAGGGCGTCTACCTCACCACCGACGGCGAGACGTTCCTCGAGGACCTCGCGGAACTGCCGTGTGCCTGCGAGGCCTGTCGGACGCCGATCGCGGAGTTCTCCCGGGACGACGACGGCGACGCGGCGGCCGACGTGCTGGACCTCATCGAGGACTTCGAGGCCCGAACGCCGGTGTTCCGCCGGAACGAACTGCTCGCGGCGACCGACGACACGCTCCGGCGGGCCGAGATCCAGCGGTTCGCCGACCGGGTGACCAGCCGGTACCGGCGGCGGCTCGACGCCCCGCTGGTGGTCGTCCCCTGTTCGGCGCGGAAGCCCTACAGCGACTCCCGGAGCCACCGGCAGTTCACGGACGCCATCGCCTATCGGGGCCACGTCGTCTCGATGTCCTCGCCGATCGGCGTCGTCCCGAACGAGCTGGAGACCACCTACCCCGCCCAGCACTACGACAGCGTCGTCACCGGCCGGTGGACCGAGACCGAGATCGAGTTCGTCGCGAGCGTCCTCGCGCGGTACCTGGAGCGGGCCGACTACGACCGCCACGTCGCCCACGTCCCGCCCGAGGCGTACCGCGAGGTCTGCGAGCGCGCCGCCGCCAGGACGGGCATCGACTTCGAGTACACCGTCGCCGACCACCCCACGACCGACGCGTCGCTGGCCGCGCTGGAGGACGCCCTCGCGGGCCAGGACAGTTACCGGATGTCGGCCCGCGAGCAGGCGACCGTCCGGGCCATCGCCGACGTCCAGTTCGGCGACGGCGCCGGCGACCAGGTGTTCGGCCCCGACGCCGAGACCACGGGCCGCTACCCGAAGCTCCGCGTCAGGGACGCCGGCGGCGACCAGCTCGCCACGATGGTCGCCCAGTACGGGACGCTTTCGCTGACACTGGCCGGCGCCCGGGCCTGGCGGGACAGCGACGCGCCGACGAAGACCGTCAGGATCGACGACTTCGTCCCCAGCGGCAGCGTCCTCGCACCCGGCGTGCTCGATGCCGACGAGGCCATCCGGCCCGGCGACGAGGTCCTCGTCGAGGGCCCCGCGGCGTTCGCCGTCGGCCGGGCGGCCTGCCACGGCGAGGCGATGGTCGAGTCGACCCGCGGGGTCGCCGTCGACGTCCGCCACTGCACGGCGCGGTAGCGGGCTGGCGCCGGCCAGGTTTTTACCGCCGCGGGACCACGCCCTCCGCATGGACGACATCGAGCTGGGCGTCCCCGGGCCGCTGTTGGACGCACTCCCCGAGGAGGACGCGACCGCCGCCGCCGACATGGAACGGGCCGTCGAGGGCTACAACGAGCGACTCGCCCGCCTCCTGGAGGCGGCCGACGACGACGGCGACGCGGCGGCCGACGTGCTGGACCTCATCGAGGACTTCGAGGCCCGCCGCGAGCGGTTCGACGCGTTCGTCCCGGAACTCCGCGCGTGGGGCCAGTCGCCAGTCTTCGCGTTGGCGTGGCGGAACCTGTACGCGGACCTCATCGCACAGCTGTACGAACACGACTGGCTCGCCGACCGGCTCGACCGCGAGCGGAACGCCCGGCTGGTCGAGGACGGCATCCGGCTCTCGGACCGATGACCGGCGACGCCCCGGACGCACGCCCCGACGCCGCGTCCGACGAGAAGGAGCTCGAACTCCGGTTCTTCGCGACCTTCCGGGCCGCCGTCGGACAGAAAGAACTCCACCGGGCGTTCGACGCCGACGCGACGGTCGGCGACGTCCTCGCGGGCATCGAGTCCGAGTACCCGGAACTTGCCGGCGAGTTGCTGGACGACGACGGTGACATCGGGCCGCAACTATCGGTGCTGAAGAACGGCCGGGAAGTCGTCCACCTGAACGGCCCCGAGACCGAACTCGACGCGGGCGACCGGGTGAGTGTCTTCCCACCGGTCGCGGGCGGCTGATGGAGCGGACCGAACAGTACCGCGGCATCTCGAAGCGGCTCGCCGCGGACTACCTGGAGAACCTCGGCGGCGAGCGCGTCGACCCCGATGGCGACCGGGTCGAGGGCGACGGGTGGGCGGCCGACCTCTCGGAGGCCTCCGCCAACCCGGCCGGTGCCATCGAACTCTCGGAGGTCACGGTCACCTTCGAGGGCGAGGAGGCGGTGCTTTCCCCCCTCATCGAGCGGTTCGACCGGAAGGCCATCCGCGCCGGCGGGTGACGGATGGCCGGCGGCCCGCTCGACGGCACGGCGCTGGTACTCGCCGCCGCCAAGGCGTCGGTCTCCGGCGAGCGGCTGCCGGACCTGGCCGACCGGGCCCAGGGACTGCTCGGCCCGCGGCTCCCGGAGTACGGCCGCCGGTACGAGTGCGCCCACGCCGAGGAGTCGGCGGCCGTCTTCTTCGTCGAGGCGGGCCACTGGGCCGACCTTGGCGAGGAGATGGCCCTCGAGGAGCGGGAATGGCAGGCCCTCCGGCGCGTCCACGCTACCCACCTGCGCGAACTCGGCGAGGACCTCGATCGCAGCGAGGAGTTCGAGACCGCGCTGGAACTCCGGGAGGCCGTCGTCATCGGGAAAGGGAGGGACTGATTCCAGTGGTTACCCGCTGCGTGGTTCCAGGAGTACGCCATCGCCCGCTGCGTGCAGCTGGTGACGATGCTCAAACATGCTCTCGACACCGCCCACTGAAATCAACAACGTGCTTCACAAGAGCAAAAATTCGAAAATGTAGACACAAGATAAACAAGTCAGCGAGGACAACCAGCCGGCCATGCGAGAGGCCCTCCAGACACGGAGACGGTTCCTGATCGTTGGCGGAACGGCAGCGGTCGCCGGATGCACTACCGGTCGGACGACGACCGATGACGGGGCCACCGATTCGACGACCGACGAGCAGACGGCGACCGGACCCGGCGACTGTACGCTACGTCACAACATACTGGATGAGGAACGCGACCACCAGATAGCCGACCGGTATCGGTACGAGAACCTGTCGTCGACCGCACAGCGGTACTTCGAGGGTGCACTCGAGAACCTGGACAGCTACTACGAGGTGGAGGACACCGACGAACCGGCCCCCGAGTACGAGTACACGGACGTCGTGACGAAGTATGAAATAACGTACGAGGGGGACGTGCACCTCCTCGGGACGTGGTCCGGAGCTGGTTGCCGGGTCGAAGGGTAAGCCCGCGCCCAGCGCCCGCTCGGGCCACGGCTCCTCGAGTACGACCGCCGCTACGAGCGCGCCCACGACGACGAATCGCAAGCGGCCTTCTTCGTCGAGTCGGACCACTGGACGGACCCCGGCGAGGAAATGGGCCTCGAGGAGCGCGAGTGGAAGGCCCTGCGGCGGGCCCACCCCGCGCACCTCTAGCGGCTCGGCGGCGACATCGACCGGCGCCGGGTTTTCGAAACCGCAATCGAGGTTCGGGAGGCCGTCGTCGTCAGCAAGTAGCGGTCAGCCCCGACGGGCGAAGACGAACTCAGTGCTGTTGCCCAGCGGATCATCGGCCGTGACAGTTTCGGCGTCCTCGAAACCCGCGTCCTCGATGGCGTCCAGCGTCCGGCCGCGGCCCGGCGCCGAGAAGAACATCGACCCGCCCATCCACCCGCGCCGGACCGTCTCGAACCGGCCGCCCGGCGGCTTCAGCACGCGGGCGAACTCCGCGTACACCTCGGGGTGTCGCTCCCGGTCGACGTGGAAGACGGCGTGGTAGGCCGTCACCGCGTCGGCGACCCCCGTCCGGAGCGGCAACCCGAGCATGTCGCCCTGGAGGAGTCGCGCGGCGGGGACCTCCCCGGCCGCGAGGTCGAGGCCGGCACGGGCGAAGTCGACGCCGATGCTGCCGTCCGGCAGGTTGGCGAGCGTCCGGGCGCCGTCGCCGCACCCCACGTCCACGACCAGCGGGTCGTCGGGCAACCGCCCGCGCAGGTCCTCGAGCAGGTCGGCGTCGCTACCGTCGGGGTCCCGCTGGTCGGCGTACGTCGCCGAGACGTCCTCCCACAGGCGACGGACCCGATAGCGGTCCATACAGGCGCGATGGCCCGGCGCCCGAGAAAGCCACCGACTCCTGCAATCAGTGCGGTCGTTGAGGGGTCCGGCGGGCCCCCTTCCGGCCGCTACACCGCTTCGCGGTCGGTGAGTGTGTACCGCCGGGCGATGCGGTCGCCGTCGAACTCGTGGAAGTCCGACAACGCGAAGCTGACCGTCTCGTCGCCCTGGCGGCCGGAAAACCCCCCGGGCGGCGACCGTCGCGCCGTCGGCGTCGGCGTCGAGTTCGTGGCGGCCCGCCTCAGCGGCCACCCCTCCTCGGAGAACTCCCCAGCGCCTCGCGGCCCTCGATTGCGGCCCGACCGGGCCGCTCGTAGCGGTCGTCCTCGGCGAACGGTTCGACAAATTCGTCGTCGCTGCACTCGTCGACCAGTTCGTAATACCTGCTGACGGTGGCTTCGCGATTAACTGCTGGAGTTCAGCAATGCTTGTCAAAGTCCGTCCGGTCGCGGCGACGGTAGACTTCAGATAAGGGGTAGGGAATCCAGAAAGCCCCCGGCACTCTCGACTTCTGCTCGCGGGCCGCGTGACGACAGCCATCTTAAGATAACTTTTGAATATTTAAGAAGCGTTCGATCCAGTTTGCAGCAACACGCACGTTCCCGGTGAGCCGATCGAAGACGTCCCGGACTACCGAACAAAACGCCTCGATCGAGGAGACGTTTCTATTTAGGTTATTGGCGCGTATGCGCTCGATCGCGTGGCAGATCTGCTCGTTGGTTTGGTATTCGTGGTTTTATATAGTGAATGTCGAGCGACCGTAGGAGTTCGTATATATAATTTGGATGGTATGTAACGTCGAATTCTTCTTCAATGAGGTGAAGGACTTCCTGTATCGTCCACGGTTGGTCGGCCTCGAGTAGGTCCCGCAGCTGCTGGCGCTCCCCATCGGTCAGTTTCGAGGGTCGCCCGCCGCCGTGGTCCGGCGCGAGTCCGCTGACGCCGCCGTCGTTCCAACGCTCCGCCCACCGCGCGCCGGTCGGTTGGGACTTTCCCTCGCGACCGGCGGCCTCGCCGAGCGTATCACCCTGGTAGAGGTTTTTGACGAACCCGAGCCGTCGAACCATCTCGGGGTCGTCTGCAACACGAAGTCTTGCGTCTAATTCCGCTTCACTGAGGTGTCGTTCGATATCTTTTCGCCGACCATTTCTCATACTCACGATATGGGCTCAAACTATTCAAATCTTTCCTTAATCTCTACGCCGCTACGCAGCGTCACGCCCTTCCAGTCCGCCAGGAGTCAGTTGATCGGCCGGCAGACATTGGCTCGCCGCTCAGTGCTTATCTGAAAACCGCCGTGGCGACCGCCGGTACGTTTTTTATTCTTGGTTTGATATATAGAACCCTACCGACACCCGATCTATGACACGTACCGATCGAACCGTCCGTCGACGGACCCGCTGATACACAGATGGTGAAAATACGTCGGCGAACGGCACTCAGAACAGCCGGCGTCGTCACGGGATTCGGTGTCGGCGGCTGTCTCCAGCTCGGTCCCGAGGGCACCGATTGCGAGAAGGGCCGCACCATCCACGACCACGACGTCGAACTCTCGGCCGACGCCGAGTGGGGACACCTACACTACAACGCCGCCAACACCGGCTACGACCCCGACGCGATCGGACCGGACAGCCTGGAGGAACCGGCGTGGCGCTACGCCAATTGTAGACCGTCCGAGCTGGGCATTCTGATCCATAGTCCCGGAGTACTCCAGTTTGGTCCGCACCAGAACGACGCCCGAACGGGCGAACGTATTGAGGATTCGTCGGACGAGTGGGAAATGAAGGCCCGCTTCCGGGGTGCCCGGGTCGTCGGCGGCACCACCTACAAAACCGCCGGGATGCAGGTCATCGCGCGCGACGGTGACGACGAGCTGTGGCGGACGGCCCCCGAAGATGAGGGCGCTTCCCTCCTGGGGGTCGCCGACGGGTCCGTATTCGTCGGAGCTAGCGCGAAGGATTCCGAGTGGACGTACGCGCTCGACGCCGACACGGGTGACCAGCAGTGGCGTACGGAGGTAGAGCCCGATGGGATCGCGGCCATCGCACACGGCCGCGTCTATCTTGGAGTCGAGGACAGTGTCCTGCTCGCGCTGGACGCCGCCACCGGCGAGGAGCGCTGGCGGCAGGACCTGGAGGTGTTCCGCATCGAGCTACCGGTCGCGGTCACCGACGACGCCGTCTACGCGGCCGGCACCGGCGGGCGGGTGGCGTCGCTCACCACGGACGGCGAACGCCGCTGGAGCGTCGAGACGGACGTGGAAACCCTCGTGTCCCCGACCGTCGCCGCCGACACGGTATACACGGGCGGGGGGTTCACCCCGCGTTCCAATTCGCTCGTCGCCCTCGACGCCGACGACGGCACGACGCGGAACACGTTCGGGACCCGCCTGTACGACACCGGCGAGGTCGGCTACGCCGGGTTGACCACCGGTCCAGTCGCCGTCGAGGGCGTGCTCTACGTCCCCACGAGGGCCGGCGACCTCTACGCTTTCGACTGATAGTGATCACTGTATGTCATAACGATATGAACCGCACGACCGCCTGCGTTCGCACTTGTAAACAGTTTCAGTAACAATTACGCGAGAGGGGGTCCAACGGTCACGACACCGGTACTGGTCGTCCATCGACTACCCGGCGGCCTGGAAAAAAAGCGCGCGTTCGATCCTCAGTCGTCGGCGGGCGCCGCGCCCTCGCCGGCGGTGACGTCGGTGCCGGGCCCGACGTCGATGTCGAGTTCGTCGAGTTTCTCCTCGGTGACGACGCCGTCGACCCAGCCGCGGTGGTCGTAGTAGGCGTCCTTCATCCGGTCGAGTTCGACGAGGCTGCCCTCGACGCCGCCCTGGCCGGGGACCGCCTCGTCGGCGCCCTCGACGAACCGGTCCGGCAGGTCGTCGTCCGCGGCGTCGAACCCGACGAGGTTGTTGTAGTACCGCTCTAGGTTCCAGACGCGCTCGCCGGCCTGCATGAGTTCCTCCTCGCCGACGTCGCGGCCGGTCATGCCGTTGTACTGGAGGACGTACTCCTCGATGCCCTCGGCGAAGGCGTTGAACTTGCAGATGTCGAAGCTGTCGGAGATGGCGTGCATGTCCTGGAACGTCGCGGTGAGTTCGGCCTTGCCCTCCCACTCGACGGGGTCGACCTTCTCCGGGATGCCCAGGATCTCGGCGGCGGGCGTGTAGCCGCGCAGGTGGCAGGCGCCGCGGTTCGAGGTGGCGTAGGCGATGCCCATCCCCTTCATGCAGCGGGGGTCGTAGGCGGGCATCGTCTGGCCCTTCACGTCCAGCCGGCAGTCGTGGGCGTCGAACCGCTCGGCGGCGCCCGCGGCGCCGTCGGCCAGGGCGTCGGCGAGGTCGCCGTCGCGGTGACCGATGGCCTCGAGCATGTCGATCATCTCCTCGGTGTCGCCCCACTCGATCCCCTCCGAGACGTAGCCCTTCTCGGTCATCTCCATGGCCATCGCGAGCATGTTGCCGCCGTCGATGGTGTCGAACCCGAGGTCGTTACACCGGTCGATCATGACGGCGACCTGGTCGCGGTCGTCGTTCATGGAGTTCGGGCCGAGCGCCCACGCCGACTCGTACTCGTAGGACTCCATCCGGAGGTTCATGTCCTCGCCCTTGTGGTGGACGTCGACCTCGACCTCCTTCTTGCACGCGACGGGACAGGAGTGACACGTCGGCTCCTCGACGAGGATGTTCTCCCGGACGTTCTCGCCGGAGACGTGCTCGGCGTCGATGTCCGGCCCGTCCGGCGACTCGGCGGCCTCGCTGGCCGTCGAGGTGTACTTCGCGTTCCGCGTCGGGAGGCCGTCCATCTCCTCGGTCGCGTTCATGAGGACGTTCGTCCCGTAGACGGAGAGCCCGCCCTCGTTCGGGGCGGTGACCTCCGATTCCTGGATGACCTCCATCGCCTGCTTGTGGCCCGTCTTGAACGTCTCCGGGTCCGCCGGCTGTTGCATGTCCGTCGAGGCGCGGACGACGACGGCCTTGAGGTTCTTCGAGCCCATCACGGCGCCGGTGCCGCCCCGGCCGGACGCCCGGTCGTCCTCGTTGACGATGTTGGCGAACCGCACCTCGTTCTCGCCGGCCTGCCCGATGGCCATGATCGAGAGGTCCTTGCCGTACTCGCCGTCGAGGTCGGCCTCGACCCGATCGCGGGTGGCGTGGACACCGGCACCCCAGAGGTGGGAGGCGTCCCGGAGTTCGACCTCGCCGTCCTCGACGTAGGCGTAGACGGGACGGTCCGCTTCGCCCTCGAACAGCAGGCCGTCGAAGCCGGCCCACTTGAGCCGGGCGCCGGACCACCCCCCGTGGTGGCTGTCGGTGACGGTGTGGGTCAGCGGGGACTTCGTACAGATCGCGATGCGGCCGCTCATCGTCACCTGCGTGCCGGTCAGCGGTCCGTTCGTGAACGCCAACAGGTTGTCCGGCCCGAGGGGGTCGACGTCCGGCCCCTGGTCGAAGACGTACTTGACGCCGAGGCCGCGGGCGCCGATGTACTTCCGTGCGTCCTCGTCGTCGACGCCTTCGTAAATAGTTGCCGCGGCGATGTAACCGGAAACGGTTACCTGCCGCCGCTCGCGGCCGGCCGGACGCCCCGCCGTGCAGCCGACCGCCCCGTGGGCGACCCGCCGGACGGAAGTGTGCCAGCGGCTGGGCGTCACGGAGGACCGAGACAGCCACCATCTCGATGTCCGACGCGGGGACGACCGTCGCCGTCCTGCCGTGCCGGAGCGTTCAAGGCCGCCCGCGGTGAACGACTGCGCCGTGCCCCGACGACTCCCCGTAGCCGCGCCGGCCGTCAGGTGGGGCGTCGTCGGCGCGTTCGCGACGCTCATCCTCGTGGCGTCAGTCCGGGACCCCGGGCCGGGCCCGCCGCCGTCGATTCTCGGCGTCCCGCTCGCGACCTCCCTGCATCTCGTCGCCTACGCCGGGCTGGCCGCCGCGGTCGGCTACGGCCTCCTCAGGGCTGACGGACGCGCCCTCCTCCTCGCCGCCGGGACCGCGGTGTGCTACGGCGGGGCCGTCGAACTGGTCCAGGCACCGCTCCCCTCCCGGAGTGCGAGCGCCGTCGACGTCCTCGTCAACACGGTCGGCGCCACGGCCGGCGCGGCGCTGTGGCGGGCGGTGGCGCCGCCGGCCAACGAGGATGCCATCGACGCCGGGGCGACATCCCTTTAGCCGCGCGCCGGATACCAGCCGGCAATGAGTCAGCCGAGCCCGGAGGCCTACGAGCGGGGCCGGGGCATGGAGGCCCACAACGAGGTGATGCGGGAGGTCCGGAGCCGGAACGACACGACCTACGACCCGACCGAGCCGACGCGGGTGTGGCTCGACGAGGACAACACCCCGGACGGCGTCTACCACTCCCTGACGATCATCCTCAACCCCGGCGGCTGCCGGTGGGCCCGCGCCGGCGGCTGCACGATGTGCGGCTACGTGGCCGAAAGCGTCGACGGCGGCACGGTCGCCCACGAGGATCTCGTGACTCAACTCGATGCGTGCCTCGATTACGAACGCGAGCGACTCGGCGACGACCCCGACGCGCCCGACCGGGCCGGGCTCGTCAAGATCTACACGTCGGGCTCGTTCCTCGACGAGCGCGAGATCCCCGCCGAGACCCGCCGGGCGGTCGCCGAGACGTTCGCCGACCGCGACCGCATCGTCGTCGAGTCGCTGCCGGACTTCGTCGATCGAGAGAAGGTCCGGGAGTTCACCGAGCGAGGCCTCGATACCGACGTCGCGGTGGGCCTCGAGACGGCGACCGATCGAGTGCGGCACGACGCCGTCAACAAATACTTCGACTTCACCGAGTTCGAGGCCGCGTGTTTGGAGACCCCGGCTGCTGGGACCGCAGACGCCGACGCCGGCGTCAAGGCGTACCTCCTCATGAAGCCGCCGTTCCTCGCGGAGCCGGACGCCGTCGCGGACATGATGCGCTCGATCCGGCGGTGTGCCGGCGTCGAGGGCTGTCACACCGTCTCGATGAACCCCTGCAACGTCCAGCGGCACACGATGGTCGAGGAGCTGTACCACGACGGCGGCTACCGGCCCCCGTGGCTCTGGTCGGTATGTGCGGTGCTGGCGGCGACCGCGGACGTCGACGCCATCGTGGTGTCGGACCCCGTCGGCCATGGCTCGGACCGCGGCCCCCACAACTGCGGGGACTGCGACGACCGGGTCCAGACCGCCATCGAGGACTTCGACCTCCGGCAGGACCCGTCGGTGTTCGAGCAGGTGGCCTGTGAGTGTGAGGCCACCTGGGAGTACGTGATGGCCGAGGAGACGGCGTACAACCAGCCGCTGGTCACCTGAGAGCCACACGCGGTGAGAGCGGGTCGGTAATCCGTCAGGCGAACGCCCGCAGCACGCCCTGTCCGTCCGTCGCGCCGAGGTCCGGCAGCGTCGCCCGCTCCGGGTGCGGCATGAGGACGGCGACGTGGTCGTCGGTCCCGAGCACGCCGGCGACGTTGTCCGTCGAGCCGTTCGGGTCGGCGGCCGCCGTGACCTCGCCATCCGGCTCGCAGTATCGGAACAGCACGCGGTCGGTCTCCTCCAGCTGCTGGAGGCGGTCGTCGGCGATCTCGAAGCGGCCCTCGCCGTGGGCGATGGGGAGCTCGATGACCTCGCCCTCGTCGTAGGCGGCCGTCCAGGGCGTGGCGGCGTTCTCGACCCGGACGTGGACCGGCTCGCACTGGAACCGGGCGCTCTCGTTGGTGGTGAACGCGCCGGGCGTCAGCCCGGCCTCGCAGCCGATCTGGGCGCCGTTGCAGATGCCGAGCACGGGCGTGCCGTCAGCGGCCGCCTCGCGAACCTCCTCCAGGATGGGGGCGTGGGCGGCCATGGCGCCGGCGCGGAGGTAGTCGCCGTAGGAGAAGCGTCGACGCCCAGGTGGTCGAGCGCCCGCCGGGCGTCGCGGTCGCAGTTCGAGCCGCCGAAGCGGATGACGGCAACGGTCACAGTGAGCACCTCGGGTACGAACCGAGCGACGCCATCAATGGAACGACAACAGTCACAGTGAGCACCTCGGGTACGGACCGGACGTCGGCGTCACCCGCATGGCGACGGTCATCTACGCCTCGCCGACCTCGACGTCGTAGTCGTGGATGGTCGGGTTCGCGAGCAGCCACTCGGCCATCTCGGTCGCCCGCGCCCGGGCGGCCGCGGCGTCGGCGGCGTCCAGATCCACCTCGAAGCGGTCCGCCGACCGGAGGTCCGCCAGGTCGAACCCGAGCCGTTCGAGGGCCCGCTGGGTCGTCTCCGCCTCTGGGTCGAGGACGCCCCGCTTCGGCCGGACGGTGACGGTCGCGGTGTAGGCGCTCATGTCCGAGGGGCCGTATTCGGGCGTGAAAACGATTGTGTTGTTCGGGGGGAGTACGGCCTGCAGGGTTGGTCACGGATCGACTCCTCCTCGGCCGATGGCCGACCGGCGCCGACACCTTTTAGTGTTTTAGGTACGCCTAAACCGATGGCGTGGGTGTCGAGCGGATCCCCGCCGTCGCCGACCGCCCCGGCCGCCGTGGGCATCACCGGGGCGAGCACCCGCTGCCACCCCGTCTGTCCCTTCCGGCCGCGTGGCCAGCCCGTCGCGGAGCGGCGCCGTCGCCCGTGATGCCGGTCAGACGAGCACACGTTCCGCGACGACCGGCGCCGCTACAGCGAACGGATCGTCGCGACGGCTCGCGACACCGGCGGCGCGTCGAACAGCGCCCGACCGATGTAGGCGTTCGCGCCGGCGGCGTACATGTCGCGGACGGCGTCGATGACGTGGTCGGCAAGCGGCTCCGGCTCCCGGTCGCAGAGCGCCCGCCAGTCGGCGACGTCCTGCGCCGTGGCGGCGGCCTTCGCGTCCTCGATCGCCTCGACCCACCCCGGCTGGGTGCGGCGGTGGTACTGCCGGAGGACCTCCTTCGAGAGCTCCTGGCCCTCGACGGCGAAGCGGTTCTCGTCGAACGTGCCGACGACGTCGGCGACCCGGACCTCGCCGTCGACGTAGAGACACTCGATCTTCCCGTCCTCGTGGGCCAGTCCGGCTTCGGCGGCCGTCTCGGTGACGAGGTCGTTGACCGCGTGGGCGACCCGCTCCAACTCGTCGACGTCGGCGGCGCCCGCGATGGCGTCGGCCTCCGCCCGGGAGAGGTACCGGTCGGACTCCTCGAACTTCGTGGAGAACTCGACGACCGGCGCCGGGAGCTCCACGGGCTCGTCGGGCCAGGTGTCGTACGCGAGGTCGAACTCGCCGGGGTCGGCCCGCCCCCTGAGCGAGGAGCCGACGGGAACCGTGTTCCGGAAGACGACCTCCAGTGGGACCAGGTAGGTGTCGCCGGCCCCGTCGTGGAAGGCGTCGTAGTCGTAGCTACGGCCCCGGTGTGGCAGGTCCGGGACGCGCGTGAGGTCGATCGCCATCTCGCGTGGCGGCGAGGCCGCCTCAGCTATGGGCACGACCTCTCCGGCGGCGACCACACCACGGTAGTGGGTCGGTACGCCGGCGGCCTCGAGTCGCTCGAAGTTCGCGGCGCCCATCGCACACAGCGACGCGCCCTTGGTGGGGATGGCGTCCGGCATCTTCCCCCAGTCGAAGACGGAGTAGTCGTCGGTGAAGACGAACGCCCCGCGGCCGAGCGCGTCCGGCGTCGCCGGCTCCGTGACGCGGAACTCCTTGACGCTCGTCATTGTCGGAGCCGAATCGGGCATCCCGGAAAGGCGTTTCTATGGGACGGGCGGCCGACGGGAGGGAGGCCGCCGAATGGGTGAGCGGGGAGCGAAGCGACCCGCGAGCAGTGGCGGAGCAAACGACGACACGCGAGTCGCGAGGCCGAACGCAGT
>PXQY01000111.1 GCA_003021745.1 Halobacteriales archaeon QH_7_69_31 | reverse complement strand
CAGAACGTCTCGGTCAGCTTCGATAGCGACGAGGACTTATCGAACATCAGCGTCGACCTCGCCGGGCCGGAGGATGCGACGCTGACCGAGGGGGACTTCGTCGAGAGCGGCGGCACGTACACTGCCACGTACGACGGCAACAGCGACGGCGACTACACCGCCACCCTCGAGACCGCCGAGGATGCCGCCGGGAACGACGGCGCCGCCGGGCAGTCGGACGACACGACTGTCGACACGACTGCGCCGACCATCTCGAGTGATTCCTTTACCGCGTCGAATCCCGAGGGCCAGAACGTCTCGGTCAGCTTCGATAGCGACGAGGACTTATCGAACATCAGCGTTGACCTCGCCGGGCCGGAGGATGCGACGCTGACCGAGGCCGACTTCGCCGAGAGCGGCGGTACCTACACTGCGACCTACGACGGCAACAGTGAGGGCAATTATACTGCGACGCTGGACACGGCCGAGGATGCCGCCGGGAACGACGGCGCCGCCGGGCAGTCCGACACCACCACCGTCGACACGATTGCGCCGACCATCGCTACGGACTCCTTCACCGCGTCGAATCCCGAGGGACAGAACGTCTCGGTCAGCTTCGACAGCGACGAGGACCTCTCGAACATCAGTGTCGATCTCAGCGGTCCCGAGAGCGCCACCCTCACCGAGGCGGACTTCGTCGAGAGCGGCGGCACCTACTCCGCGACTTACGACGGCAACAGCGACGGCGACTATACAGCGACGCTCGAGACGGCCGAGGATGCCGCCGGGAATGACGGTGCTGCCGGCCAGTCCGATAACACTACCGTCGACACGACTGCACCGACCGTCTCGAGTGATTCCTTTACCGCGTCGAATCCCGAGGGACAGAACGTCTCCGTTAGCTTCGATAGCGACGAGGACCTGTCGAACGTCAGCGTCGATCTCAGCGGTCCCGAGAGCGCGACCCTGACCGAGGCGGACTTCGTCGAGAGCGGCGGCACCTACTCCGCGACTTACGACGGCAACAGCGACGGAAACTACACCGCCACCCTCGAGACGGCCGAGGATGCCGCCGGGAACGACGGCGCCGCCGGCCAGTCCGACACCACCACCGTCGACACGATCGCGCCGGCCGTGACCGTCGTGGAGCCGACCGACGGCGAGTCCTACGACGCCAGCGAGGTGCCGCTCGACGTGACCGCCGACGAGTCGGTCGCCGACTGGACCTACAGCCTCGACGGCGGCGCCAACGAGTCGTTCACTCCCAACGCCACGCTGTCCGGCCTCGCCGACGGCCCACACAACCTCACCGTCTACGCCGAAGATGACGCCGGCAACGTCCGACCGGAAGCCGCCGACTTCACCGTCGACACCGTCGCACCGACGGTTCCGAACGAGTCGTTCACCGTCACCGGCCAGGACGACCAGAACGTCTCGGTCACCATCGACAGCGACGAACGGCTCGAGAACATCAGTGTCGACGTCACCGGGCCAGAGAACGCCACGTTGACCGAGGCGAATTTCACCGAGGACAACGGGACCTACACGGCCACCTACGATGCCGACACCGACGGCGAGTACAATGCGACGCTCGAGACGGCCGAGGACGCCGCCGGGAACGACGGCGCAGCCGGCCAGACGGGCACCACGACCGTGGACACGTTCTGGTACGATCGGTTCGAGGACGGGTTCGGCGACGGCGGGGGCTCGGAGTCGGGCCGCGAGGAGACGATCGTCGACGCCCGGGGCGTCTCCCCGGACGCCGCGGCGACGGACCGGCCACCGGCGGCGTTCGTCAACGTCTCGAACCCCGAGCCCGGCCAGACCCTCCTCGTCAACGAGACCGAGGCCGTCGTCCGACGGAGCGGGACCTCGGTGGACGAAAACGCCCCGGAGAACGAAACCGTGCTCGGGGACGACGAGCCGGTCGAGCCCATCCTGCCGGACCGGTTGCTCGTCGAGACCAACACCAGCGACGACTACGAGCTAACCGTCCGGACGTACACGGACGACCTGACCCCCAGCAGAACGCTGATGGCGGTCCACCCCGAGCCCGGGCAGACGGAACCCACCGAGGACGCCGAGGCAGTTCGGTCGGCCGCCAACTCCTTCGAGTCCGAGACCGGCACGGTCGCGGCCGGCTACGTCCACATCAACACCACGCTCGCCGCCGGGGAGGTCGACGGGGCGACCTTCCGCTTTAGCATCCGCCGGGCGTATCTCGAGGAACTCGGCGTCGATCCCGGGAACGTGACCCTCTACCGGCAGGTCGACGATGGCGAGTGGGTGGCCATGCAGACGACCTCCCTCGAAACCGTCGAGGGGTACCACCGCTACGAGACCGAGATGTCCGCGGTGTCGATGCTCGCGCTGGGCACCGGTACCCCGAGGACGGCGGTGACGAACGCCAGCCTGGAGGAAACCACGATCGAGACCGGCGAGTCGGCCGTTATCACCGCCACCCTGACCAACCGCGGCCGGACCGCGACCGAGGAGACCGTCCGGGTGACCCGCGATGGCGAGACCCTCGACGAGGCGACGGTCGAACTCGAGGGCAACGAGACCAGGACCGTGACCCTCGCGTTCACCCCGGAGTCGGCCGGCGAGTACGACCTCTCGGTCGGCTCGACCGACCTCGAAACCCTGACCGTCGAGCCCGGCGGGACGGTCGCCGGCGACGGCGACACGCCGACCGACGGTGACGGTCCCGGCTTCGGCGTCGGCCTCGCGCTGGCGGCGCTCTGTGTCGCGGGCTACGTGCTGCGGCGGCGGGACGGGCCGGACTGAGGACGTCGCGGCTAGCGTCGTGACCACTCAGGGCTCTTTGGGTCTGGTTTCATTCCCATTCTTTCTCCGCTGGGACGGTTCCACATCCGCCATTCACGGACGGCCTACTCGTTTCAGTCGGGGTGGGCCCTATCCCGGATGCGATTCTCCTTCTCTCGGTCTCGGACATCCTGTTCTCGATGTTTCTATTCCGTATCCGTATTCGCGGTGGGTGATCACTCACGAAAGAGCCCCAGCACAATCGAAGAGGTCCTCAACAGTCGTCCACCGGCAGAGACGCCCAGCTTCGTCGAGCATCTCGAAGATCGCGGTCTGCATTCCGCTGTAGGGATTCTCGACGTCGACGTTCGTATCGACCGTGTCCGTATCTATCGTGTTGTACTCGCGTTTGAATACGTGCGTTTTCGCGAAGTACTCCTCGAGGGCCGTGAAGTACCCTTGCTCGACGAGGAACCCGCCCCGGGCGTGTTCGGCGACGCCCACGATGACGTCCGTGTAATCGGCGAGCAGCCGAAACTTGAGGTAGGTGTTCGTCCACTCGCTCCGAATGTCGACCATCAGAAATGCGTACGCGTCGGGTTGCCGGTTGAGTCGATCTTTCACAACCTGGAGACGACGGATTTCGGGCGTCCCGTAGCTGCCGAGGACGAAATACGAATTCGCAGCCGAGAATATCGGCGTGAGTTCCGCAACACTCCGTTTCAGCGCTTCATACTCCGGCGGTGTGAGTGAGGCCTCGTGCAGATACTCGTCGGCTTTCTCCGCGAGTTCATCGACAGTGACCGGATCCTCACTCATCTATCCCTGTGGCGACCTCATCGCCCACCGTACCGTAACGGATCGATTCGTCTGTGGGCGAAACGCTTTTGCACGCACTACACGAACTGCGGTGTAATGAGTACCTCCGACCACACGCCGAGCGACTTGGAGTCCGTTCGGGAACGGCTCACCGTCGTCACCCAGGAGACACGGTTCGCGCTGCTGCAGGACATCCTCGGACATCCATCGGAATTAGCGACGCTGAAGGAACTCGACTACGTCAACCCGAGCAAGAGCCGGACGACGATCCGTCAGCACCTCCAGCAACTCGTCGACGCCGGTATCGTCGAGGAAGTCCTCCTGCCCGAGGACCGTCGGCAAAACGACCTGCCGTACAAGTTCTACGGAATCAGCGAAAGCGGTCGGCAGTTCCTCGACGAACACAAGCTCCTCCGGGCGCAGGATACCCTCCGAGAGACCTACGACAACGTGGAGAAGCCCGACGACATCGAACGATACGAGACCGCTCTGCGACCCGAGCGCTAACAGGTTCCGTCTTTCACGTCGCAGACGGGGTATCTCTACGAATAACTGGCCGTCCGACTGCGGTTCTAGTTCGTCTCCGGTCGTCGCCCTAGTAGCGGGTCAGTCGTCGTGGTCGTGACCGTGGTCGTGGCCGCCGTCCGAGGCCGCCTCCCCGCCGCCGTCGGAGGCCACCCCGTCGTCGCCCCCGCCCGCGACGAGGGCGTCGGCGTCGCCCTCGATCATGTCCATGTTCTTGAGGTTGTCCCGCTCCTCGAAGTCCTCGATGGCGTCGACGAGGTCCGACTGGGCGAGCGTCGTCCGGTTCTCGGTGAGCGCGTCGAGGACGGCCTCCCGGAGGACGAGCCGGAGGTCGCTGCCGGTCAGGCCCTCGGTGGCCTCGGCGAGCGCCTCGGGGTCGAACTCCTCGACGTCCATCCGGCGGGTGACGATCCGGAGGATGTCCGCACGCATCCCGTAGTCGGGCTTCGGGAAGTTCACGATCTCGTCGAACCGGCGCCAGGCGGCCGCGTCCAGGTGGTCGGGGTGGTTGGTCGCCCCGATGAGGAGGACGTCGTCCTGGATGAGCGAGACCTCGTCGATGCTCTTCAACAGCGTGTTGACGGCGCGCTTGATGGCGGCGTGTTCGTCCGACGAGCGGGTCTTGGCGACGAAGTCGAACTCGTCCATGAACAGGATACACGGCGAGAGCCGCTTTGCGACCTCGAAGGTCTTGTCGACGTTCTTGGCGGTCTCGCCGAGGTACTGGCTGGTGATCATCGACAGCTTCACCTCGACGAACGGCAACTCGAGGTCCTGGGCCAGCGCGCGGGCGACCGAGGTCTTCCCGGTGCCCGGCGGGCCGACGAACAGGAGCTTCCCGATCTCCCGCAGCCCGATCTCGGCGAGGTAGTCGCGGTGCTCGATGGCCTTGACGATCTTGTGGATCTCGTCCTCCTGGTCGGTGGTGAGCACGAGGTCCTCGAGGGTCATCTCGATCTCCTCGGGGGCGCGGACCTCGACGAGGTCGAGCATCTCCTCTTCGTCCTCGTCGAACATCTCCTCGAGCAGCGAGTCGATCCAGACCCGGTCGGCGTGGATCGGCCGGTTCTGCTCCCGCGATTCCTCGTAGACGACCTCGGCGAACTCCTCGTCGAACGCGTACGCCAGCGTCGGATTGCCGGCGACGTCCTCGTCGGCGATGCGGTCCAGGAGCCAGGACTCGGCCATCTCCTGGTCGGTGAACTCGATCTTGCCTGAGAACTCGTCGCGGTCGGTGAACATCAGCCCCGAGATGGCCTCCCAGGGCCGCTCGACGCCGGTCGCGGCGGCGGCCGTCGAGGTCGTCGTGGTCAGCGGCCGCTCGACCTCGCCCTCGTCCCAGAAGACGCGGCGGTAGCGGGGCGGCAGGTCGCGTTCGTCCAGCTCGCGGTGCTCGGTGTAGATGGCCGCAGTCAGCAGGAACTCAACGACGTCGAGTTCGGGGCTGCTCATTCCCCAAACGATAGCCAGGCAGCGGGTATAAGCCCGTCGGAACCCGCGCCGTTCCCGCCTGCGGTGGTCGGGAATCCGGAGCCGCCGGTGGACGCCGCCGAAAGTCGTCGCACGGTCGGGGTTTACAGCGTCCATGGATTTCCCGGGGTAACCCTTACGCATCCTAATGGTACGAGTAGGAGGTTTAACGTGGCCGGGCCACCTATCTCCGGTATGGCCGACACCACGCCCGTGGTCGTGAAAGCGTACCGGACCCCGTTCGGGAAGGAGGACGGCGTCTTCTCGGAGGTCCGCTCGGAGGACCTCTCGATCCCGCTGATCGAGGAGATCCTCGGCGAGACCGGACTCACCGGCGCGGACGTCGACGACCTCAAGTGGGGCTGTGCCCAGCAGCGCGGCGAGCAGGGCAACAACATGGCGCGGGTCATCGCGCTGTTGTCCGAACTCGGCGAGGAGACCCCGGCGTCGACGATCAACCGATGGTGTGCCTCCTCCGCCGAGGCCGTCATCAACGCCGCCGACGCCATCCGCGCCGGGCAGCGCGACTGCGTCATCGCCGGCGGCGTCGAGTCGATGTCCCGGGTGAAGATGGGCCGGAACAACGAGATCCACCCCGCGTTGAACGACCAGCACAACCTCGCCGCCCTCCAGATGGGCATGACCGCCGAGGAGGTCGCCGAGCGCTACGACGTCAGCCGCCAGGAGCAGGACGAATACGCCGCCCGCTCCCAGCAGCGTGCCTGTGCCGCCACCGAGGAGGGCCGGTTCGACGACGAGATCGTGCCGGTCCAGGGCCACGACGAGGAGGGCGAGGAGATCATCGTCGAGGCCGACGAGGGCCTACGGCCCGGCACCACCACGGAGACGCTCGCGGAGCTGCCGACCGTCTTCAAGTCCGACGGCACCGTGACCCCGGGCAACGCCTCCCAGACGACCGACGGCGCCGCCGCGCTGCTCGTCACCTCCCGGGCGTTCGCCGAGGAGCACGGCTTCGAGGAACTGGCCGAGGTCGGGAACAACGCCGTCGCCGGCGTCGAGCCCGAGGTCATGGGCATCGGCCCCATCCCGGCCTGCGAGCGCCTCTTCGAGCGCTCCGGCACTACCGCCGACGACTACGACCTCGTCGAGCTCAACGAGGCCTTCGCCTCACAGTGCTACTACTGCCAACAGCAGCTCGGCTTCGACGACGACCGCTTCAACGTGAACGGCGGCGCCATCGCCATCGGGCACCCGCTCGGTGCCTCCGGTGCCCGGCTGCCCGTGACGCTGATCCACGAGATGCAGAAGCGCGAGGACGCGGAGCGCGGCCTCGCGACCGAGTGTGTCGGGTTCGGGCAGGGCGCCGCTATCGAGTTCCACGTGGACTGATCGCGTCGGCCGTTCACACCGTCGCGACCTCCGCTCGCCGACCACCTTTCGCCAGGCCACGGCGTTCCTCCCAGACGCACACCGTCGGGAGAAAGAGCGGTCGGTCTCGGTGTCGGTCCAGGAAGTCCCGGGCGTCGTCGTGGCCGTCACTCCGGGTCGAGCGCGTCGATGAGGAGGTTAGTTTCCAAACAGAGTATCGTGGCGGTCCACCATCGACTCGTCGAACTCATCGATGCCGGCCTCGGCGGCCTCGGCGTAGTCCGTTCCAGCCCACGCGCCGACCATCTCCATGGGGTCGCCGCCGGCATCGGTCAACCGGAGGAGCGTCTCCGAGAAACTCTCGTCGTCCCCTTTAAAAGCCGCGAGCCGCTCGTAGGCCTCCTCGGTGACGGTAACCGTCTTCGTCGCCATACCTGAATCTATGTGTATCAGGACACGTATACCCTTCCACCGATCGGCTCGACACGCTTCAGCGTTCGGCGCAGATTCGGCTTCCGCCTCCTGGTATTCGTGTTGGTCGTGGACCTCACGGTCCTGACGGGGGCGACACACGTCGTCGCGATGGTGGTCTACCGGCAGGTCCGGGGCCGCGAGGACACGGACTGACGGCATCTAATCGCTGGCAGCCAACACATTGGCCAGCCGACCCGTCCGCGGCCGGACGGCGACGCGCGGCTCTCGGGCCCCATCCCGACCGTGCCTCGAATTGCCGGCGGCGCCGCACATATAGTATCGGGCCATCGAACCACACGGACATGATCTACTGGCCCGTCTTCATCCTCGGGCTCCTGACTATCGTCGTCAGCGTGGGCGTCGCTCTGAACGCCCGAGCGGAGGCCGAGACCGGAATGGCCCTCCAGGGCATCGACCCCGGGGAGGTGACCGAGGCTGGCAAGGAGCGTGCCGCACGGCGGAACCGTATCGTATCCCTCCTGATGTCGCTCTTCGGTGTGGGCCTGATGGTCCTGTCGGTCCTGTGATCCCCGCCGGGCGGGGACCCGGGGGCTACAATTCGCCCTTCGTACTCGGCGTGTCGCTCCGTCGGTCGTCGATCCGCGTCGCGTCGTCCAGCGCCCGCGCCAGCGCCTTGAACAGCGCCTCGACCTCGTGGTGGGCGTTGTCGCCCTCGACCGAGGTGTGCAGCGTGAGTCCGGCGTTCATCGCCAGCGTCTCTGCGAAGTGCCGCGCCATGTCGCTGGTGAACCCGCCGACGGTCGCCTGCGAGAACGCGCCCTCGAAGTAGAACCGGGGGCGGCCGGAGACGTCGACGACGACGTCGGCGACGGCCTCGTCCATCGGCCCCCGCCGGTCGGCGTACCGCGCAATGGCGCGCTTGTCGCCGAGTGCCTCCGCGAACGCCTCCCCGACGGTGATGGCGACGTCCTCGACGGTGTGGTGGTCGTCGACGTCGAGGTCCCCGTCGCACTGCACGGTGAGGTCGAAAAGGCCGTGGCGGGCGACGGCGGCGAGCATGTGGTCGAAGAAGCCGATACCGGTGTCGACGGTGCTGTCGCCGTCGCCGTCGAGCGCGAGGGTGGCCTCGACGGCCGTCTCCGACGTCTCGCGGGTCACGGCCGCCGTCCGGTCGCTCATACCGCCACGTTCTCACGCTCGCATAAGGCCGTTGCGGCGTCGGGCCGGGAATCGGCGGCCGTCGGCGCGACGACCGCCGCCCCCGGAGTCGGACGACCATCCCACGCGCGTCTGACTGAAGGTTTTACGTGACCGGGTGGTACGTGGGGCTCCATGAGCGCACGGAACCTGCTCCCGGTGGCGGCGATGCTTGCGGAACCGGTCACGCCGGCGGTGCCGCCGACGACCCGCGAGGGCCTCTACGCACGGGTCGCCGTGGCGTACGCGCGGATTCGTCGTTGGCGGCCGTGGTGAATCGGTCGGAAGTCCGTGCACACCCGTCTCCCTGTCCTCCGACCCGGCAGCTACACGGGGTCTCGGACCGGACAATGGAATATCGTCTCGGCAGGCCCCGATCAGGGAGCTGTTCGGTACGACAATTCATCCGTAAATCGTGGCCACTCAAAAACTCACCGGCAACACGAATCGCCCTCAGATCGCGTTGGCGTCCGCCAGGGTGAAGGCCCCCTCGTACAGCGCCGTCCCAACGACCGCGGCCGCGGCACCGGTCTCCTTCAAGTCCCGGACGTCGTCCAGCGTCGAGACCCCGCCGCTTGCGACGACGGGCACGTCGACCGCCTGGACGACCCGCTCGACCTCCGCTTGACGGACGCCGTCCATGCGGCCCTCCACGTCCACGTCGGTGAACAAGATCGCGGCCGCGCCCTCGTCCTCGAACCGGGCGGCGGCCTCGGCGGGGTCGAGGCCGGTGCCCTCCGTCCAGCCGGAGACGACGACCTCCCCCTCCCTGGCGTCGAGGCTCACTACGACGCTGCCCGGGAAGTCCTCGTTGATGGCCCCCACCATGGCGGGGTTCTCGACGGCGGCCGTCCCCATGATGACGCGGTCGACGCCGGCCTCCAGGAGCGAGCAGGCGTCGTGGGCGGTCCTGATGCCGCCGCCGTACTGGACGTCGACGTCGACGGCCGCGAGGACGGCCTCGACGGCAGCCGCGTTCTCCCGGTGGCCGTCGAAGGCGCCGTCGAGGTCGACCAGGTGCAGGGTCCTGGCCCCGGCCGCGACCCACTCCTCGGCGGCCACGACGGGGTCGCCGTAGGTCGCGCCGGTGCCGCGTTCGCCGCCGACGAGCTGGACGACCTGCCCGTCCTGGACGTCGACCGCCGGGACGACCTCGAAGGTCGAGAACATGGTGGAGCCGGCGGCGGGACGGCACAAAAGCGTGGCCCCAGTGGGGGCCGATCGGGTCGGACACGTCCGGACCGGGGCCTCCCGGCGATCCGCCAGGCTTCGTGGCTCGGTGCCGGTCCGGTGAGCGCGGATGCCCAGGTTAGGGGCTGTTGATGGCGATGGAGATGAGTAGTAGCCCCATGACGGTCAGCGTCACACCGATTCCCCGCCAGACGGCGAGCTGCCAGCGTGGTATGCTGCCCGGTTCGATGCGACCGGGCGACCGGAACCGCAGCATGCGTCGCGGCCTCACCGCCATCGCCGTCGAGACGGCGACCCACAACGACGCGGCTGCCACCACCGGCCACTCGGCCATGGTCGATGACACTCGCCCGGGCTTGTGGTCCTTCCGATCCGCCACCACGGGTCGACCGACCAGTCCCGCCTCCTGCGTCTACCGGTCCGGCGACGCACGAGGTGGTGGCAGTTGCGAGCCGCTTATCCGGCGGCCAGCCGTGGCATCCGACATGGTGGAGCCGTTGCTCGTCGTCGGCCTGGCCGTCGCCGTCTTCGTCGGGTACAACATCGGCGGCGCCAACACCGCACCCGCCTTCGGGCCGGCCGTCGGCGCCGGCGTGCTCGGGAAGGTGCTCGCCGCCGGGCTGATGACGCTGTTTTTCTTCGTCGGCGGCTGGACGCTCGGCCGGGAGGTGATCGGCACGCTCGGGGGCGACATCGTCCCGGGCGAGCTGTTCACCCTCGAGGCCAGCATCGTCGTCCTCTTTTTCATCGGTCTCGCGCTGTTCGTCTCGAACTACTTCGGCGTCCCCGCGTCGACGTCGATGACCGCGGTCGGCTCCATCGCCGGCCTGGGGCTGGCGGCGGGCTCTCTGAACTGGGAGACGATGGGCCGGATCGTCTCGTGGTGGATCGTCGCCCCGATCGTCGCCTTCTGGGTGAGCGGCGTCATCGGGCGGTACTTCTACCCGGCGATCAACGCCTGGGTCGCCATCCCCGAGACCGGCGGGAACCCGTTCGGCAGCGAGGCCACCCGTCGGGAGACCGTCGGCGCCCTGGTCGTGGTCGCCATCGGCTGTCTGATGGCCTTCTCCAGCGGTGCCTCGAACGCCGCCAACGCCGTCGCGCCGCTCGTGGGGAGCGACGAACTCTCGATCGACGCGGGCATCCTCCTGGCGACCGGCGCGGTCGGCCTCGGCGCGTTCACCATCGCCCGGCGGACCCTCGACACCGTGGGCAACGACCTCACGGAGCTGCCGCTGACGGCCGCCATCGTCGTCGCCGTCGTGTCGGCGACCGGGACCGCGGCACTCGCGGCGATCGGCATCCCCGCGAGCTTCGTCATCATCGCGACGATGTCCATCGTCGGCCTCGGGTGGGGCCGGGCGACCCGGACGGCCACGGCCGCCGACGCCGTCCGCGGGGAGGGCCCGAGCGTCTCGGTCGGCGCGCTGGCCGCCGACGACGCCGCCACGGTCGGGGACGCCGCAGGCGGGGCCGGCGGCCACTCGCCGCCCATCGGCCAGGAGGCGGCCGACGACATCCCGGACGCCGCCGACCTCTTCGACCCAGAGACCACCGGCCGCGTCATCCTGCTGCAGAACGTGGTCCCGGCCATCGCGACCGTCGGTGCGTTCCTCGTGTTCCGGCTCTCCCCGCTGGCGTAGGACCGCGTCGCGTTCGGCCACCACCCGGCAGACCGTCACTATAGCAGGGGGTCGATCCCCCATCCTGGCGATTGCCAACAGCAACCTTAACAACCCGGGCCCGAGAATTTCCGGCTCGATGCCCACGGTAGAATACCTCAACTACGAAGTGCTGGACGACCACGGCTGGTCGATGGACGACGACGACCTCTTCGACGAGGCCGCCGACGCCGGCCTCGGCGACGAGGACTACGGCACGCTCGACGTCGCCGAGGGCGAGTACATCCTCGAGGCGGCCGAGGCCGAGGGCTACGACTGGCCCTTTTCGTGTCGGGCCGGCGCGTGTGCGAACTGCGCCGCCATCGTGACGGAGGGCGAGATCGACATGGACATGCAGCAGATCCTCTCCGACGAGGAGGTCGAAGAGAAGGACGTCCGACTGACCTGCATCGGCAGCCCCGCCGCCGACGAGGTCCAGATCGTCTACAACGCAAAGCACCTCGACTACCTCCAGAACCGCGTCATATAGACCGCAGCCTCGTCCGTCCGGTTCCCGATGGCACCGCCGTGTGTGTTCGGCGCGTCTGCGCACGCCCGTGATTCTCGCCGGACGGCCAGCCGGTTCGCACTCTCTACCGGGGCCTGACTGCGGACGGGTTCGCGTCGCGCCCGTCGTGGCTGGACCGAAGGGCGTGCACGGCCTCACAGCGATTCCGCGCCGACGTCTCGTCCGCCGAATTCGATACCCCGCTCGCCGCAGACCGGGAGCGACATCGGAACTGAGACGGACGCTCGCGAGTCCTTCGGTCGATCGGTGGTGAATCGGGTGTGATGTACCATAACTTTATAAGAATCCCCCCGCTTTCGACGGGTCATGAGGAGTCGCCATGCCACTGTGTGGCACGCTCCATCGCCGGGATGGATGTCGCACCCGGACGAGATGCGTACCGGACAAGAACCGATTGAGATCGTCGCGGGACCGGTGGGGGGACCATGCGGACGCGCAGACTAGCCCGCCGGGCGGCTGTGGCGGCGTTCGTGTTCGGCGTCGCCTTCGCGGTCGGGCTGGCCGCTGGTGGCGGCACTGCCGCCGCCCAGACGGCGACGCCACCGGACTGCAGCACCGTTGGATTCACGCAGAACGCGAGCGGCTACTACGAGGTCACGAACGTCAGCCAGCTGCAGTGCGTTGGGAACAATGAAAGCGGCGTGGCGCTGGACGACGACTACGTACAGACCAGCGACATCGACGCCACCGAGACGGCGGGCTGGAACGGACTCGATGGGTTCGAACCCATCAGCGCCTCGGCCGATGGCGACTTCACCGGCACCTTCGACGGCAACGGGTTCCATATCGACGCCCTGACCATCAACCGGGCCGGCGAGGATGAAACGGGCCTGTTCGCCGCGGCCGGAACCGGCGCCGTCGTCACGAACGTGACGCTCACCGGTGCCGATGTCACCGGCAATTACGACACCGGTGGACTGGTCGGAACCAACGCTGGCGAGGGCGACCTTTTCGTCGGCGGCCTCATCGGGCTCAGTAGGGCGTCAGTCACGAACGCTACGGCGACGGGCGACGTCGACGGCACCACCTACGTCGGCGGCCTCATCGGAGATAACCGCGCCGGGGTAACTGACTCGACGGCAAATGGCGACGTCACCGGCGACGGTTCCGTCGGCGGCCTCATCGGGATTAACTCCGCGGAGGTAACAGTCTCGATGGCAAGTGGCGACGTCACCGGCAACGGCAACGAGGTCGGCGGTCTCATCGGCGATAACGACGCGCCGGTATCGAACGCAAAGGCCACGGGCAACGTCGACGGCGGTGACTACGTCGGCGGCCTCATCGGCGACGTCAGGGGCGGCCCCGTCATCGACTCGACTGCCAACGCAACCGTGACGGGCGAGGACTACGTCGGCGGCCTCATCGGCGAGTCCGCCGCGCCGGTCTCGAACGCCAGGGCCACGGGCCCCGTGGACGGCAGTGGGAACGACGTCGGCGGCCTCATCGGCGCGAACTATGATGACGTGTCCGACGCCGCGGCCTCCGCCGATGTCACCGGCGGCAGCAGGGTCGGCGGCCTCCTCGGCTCCAACGTCGCAGGGACGATCAATAGGTCGAACGCGACCGGCAACGTGACCGCGAGCGGGCAACGGGTCGGCGGCCTCGTCGGACTCAACTACGGTTTCTCCGGCACGACCGTCCGGGAGTCATTTGCGACCGGAAACGTCACCGGCGATGACGACACCGGCGGTCTGGTCGGCCAGAACCTCGACGACGCCATCGTCGACAGTTACGCGCTGGGCGACGTCGACGGTGACGACAACGTCGGGTGTCTCGTCGGCAACCACACCGGCAGTGGGTCGACCGTGGAGACGTCCTACGCCGCGTGCACGGTGACCGGCAGCACCGATCGAGGCGGCCTCATCGGCGAGACGAACAATGGCGCCAGCGTTACCAACTCCTACTGGGACACCGACGAAGCCGGCGGGGTTGGGTCCGACGGTGGGACCGGGCTCACGACCGCAGAGATGACCGGCGTGGACGCCAGGAGCAACATGACCGGCTTCGACTTCACGAACACCTGGTACCCTGTGCAGGACAACTACCCGGAACTCTCCTCGAACACACGGTCGAGTAGACAGCCGGCGGATGGCGGCGACGGGAGCACCAACGAGAGCAGCGGCGCGCCGGAGATCACCAACTACGACGTTTCCGCCGACGGGGGCGAGATCACCGTTAGCTTCGATAGCGACGAGAACCTCGTCGAGATCACCGTCGAGATCACCGGTGCCGAGACGGCGACGCTGGATCGGGAGGACTTCAGCGGCGACACCTACAGCGGCTTCAATGCGACCTACGATGCCGAGACCGACGGCAGCTATACCGTCGAGCTGACTGAAGCCCGCGACAGCTCCAATAACGATGGCACCGAAGGGGAGACGTTCCGACAGAGCGTGACCGTCGAGACCGAGGACGACAACGGGACGGCGACGCCGACCGACAACGGGACGGTGACGCCGACGCCGACTGACGACCCCGACACCCCGACGGCCACACCGACTGACGAGCCCGACACCCCGACGCCCACACCGACTGCCGAACCCGAGACCTCGACCCCCACTGGGCCCGAGGACACGCCCGGCTTCGGCTTCGTCGTGACGGTTTTGGCGCTGCTCGGCGCGGCGCTACTGGTCCACCGGCGGCGCGACGGCGCCGCCTGACGCCGGCGCCGGGTATTTCCCCCCAGCGCAGCATCCACCGGGCCAGCCGGTCGGTCGATGGTGTCGCGGAGTATCATACCATACCTTTATAAGAGTCCCAGCGCTCTTGACGGATCATGGGGGGCCGCCCTGCCACTGTGTGGCACGCTCCATCGCCGGGATGGGTGCCGCACCCTAACGAGAGGCGTAGCGACCGAGAACCGACTGTGACTGTCGCGGGACCGGAGGAGGGGCGATGGGGATTCGCAGGCTAGCGCGCCGTGCTGCTGTGACGGCGTTCGTGCTCGGCGTTGCACTCGCGGTCGGTCTGGCCGCTGGTGGCGGCACTGTCGCCGCCCAGACGGCACCGGACTGCAGCACCGTTGGATTCACGCAGAACGCGAGCGGCTACTACCAGGTTACGAACGTCAGCCAGCTGCAGTGCGTCGGGAATTCGGACAGCGGCGTGGCGCTGGACGACGACTACGTACAGACCAGCGACATCAATGCCTTCCCGACGGCGGCCTGGAACGAAGGCGTCGGGTTCCGACCCATCAGCGACTCGGCCAGCGGCGATTTCAACGGCACCTTCGACGGCAATGGGTTCAATATCAGCGACCTGACCATCAACCGGCCGAACGAAGATGATACAGGCCTGTTTGCCGCGGCCGGAGCCGGCGCCGTCCTCACGGACGTGACGCTCGACGGTGCCGACGTCACCGGCAACGCCGAAACCGGTGGCCTGGTCGGAAACAGCTCTGGCGAGGTTCGTGGCGCCTCGGTCGGCGGCACGGTGGCCGGGGGAAGGGATGTCGGCGGCCTGGTCGGCGAGAACGACGGTGAGGTGTCCGACGCCTCGTCCTCCGCCGACGTCACCGGCGACGGCGACAAAGTCGGCGGCCTCATCGGCGACAGTTCGGCGCCGGTTTCGACCGCTGAGGCGACGGGTAACGTCGAGGGCGCTGACGACTACGTCGGCGGCCTCATCGGCGATAGCGACGCGCAGGTCTCGACCGCTGCGGCCACGGGCGACGTCGTCGGCGGTGACGACTATGCCGGCGGCCTCATCGGCGACAGTTCGGCGCCGGTCTCGAACGCTGCGGCGACGGGTAACGTCGAAGGCGGTGACGACAATGTCGGCGGCCTCATCGGCGCAAGTTCGGGGCCGGTCTCGAATGCCGCGGCTACGGGCAACGTCGACGGCGGTGACCGCGAAGTCGGCGGCCTCATCGGGGAAAGCCGCGGCGAGGTAACCGACTCGGCGGCAAGTGGCAACGTCTCCGGCGGAGACGACGTCGGCGCCCTCATCGGCGAGAGTTCGGCGCCGGTCTCGAACGCTGCGGCCACGGGCAATGTCACCGGCGTCGACTACGTCGGCGGCCTCGTCGGGGATAACTCCGGCGAGGTAACCGACTCGACGGCAGATGGCAACGTCACCGGCAACGACGATGTCGGCGGCCTCGTCGGGGATAACTCCGGCGAGGTAACCGACTCGGCGGCAAGTGGCAACGTTACCGGCGACGGCGACGCAGTCGGCGGCCTCATCGGTGAACACTCATACGGAAGCGTAGAGGGTTCGACTGCCGTCGGCCCGGTTTCCGGCACCTCGCGGGTCGGCGGCCTCGTCGGCTACAACATCTTCGGGACGATCAACAGGTCGAACGCGACCGGCGACGTGACCGCGAGCGGGCGACGGGTCGGTGGCCTCGTCGGCTACAACGACGGTCGGTCCCGCTCGACCGTCCGGGAGTCCTTTGCGGCCGGAAACGTCTCCGGCGGTAATTACACCGGCGGTCTGGTCGGCCAGAACCTCGACGACGTCATCGTCGACAGCTACGCGCTGGGTGACGTCGATGGTAACGACGACGTGGGGTGTCTCGTCGGCAACAACAATGGTAGTGACTCGAGCGTGGAGACGTCTTATGCCGCCTGTTCGGTGGCCGGCAGCAGCGACGTCGGCGGCCTCATCGGCAATACGACTGACGGCGCCGGCGTGAGCGACTCCTACTGGGATACCGACCAGGCCGGCGGCGTCGGGTCCGACGGGGGGACGGGACTCACGACCGCGGAGATGACCGGCGCGGACGCCAGGAGCAATATGACCGGCTTCGACTTCACGAGCACCTGGTTCGCCGAGCAGGACAGCTACCCCCAACTCTCCTCGAACACCCGTTCGACGCGACAACAGTCCGATGGCGGCGACGGGAACACCAATGAGACCGAAAACGAGAGCAGCGACGACGCGCCGGAGATCACCAACTACGACGTTTCCGCCGACGGGGGGGAGATCACCGTTAGCTTCGATAGCGACGAGAACCTCGTCGAGATCACCGTCGAGATCACCGGTGCCGAGACGGCGACGCTTGATCGGGAGGACTTCAGCGGCGACAAGTACAGCGGGTTCAGCGCGACCTACGATGCCGGCGCCGACGGCAGTTACACCGTCGAGCTGACTGAAGCCCGCGACAGCTCGAACAACGACGGAACTGAGGGGGAGACGTTCCGTCAGAGCGTGACCGTCGATACCGAGGACAACGAGACGGCGACGCCGACGGATAACGAAACGGCGACCCCGACGCCGACTGTCGAACCCGATACGCCGGCGGCGACCGACGAGCCCGATACCCCGACGGCGACCGACGAATCCGACGGCCCGACGCCCACGCGGCCCGAGGATCCCGAAGGCCCGACGCCCACGCAGCCCGAGGACACACCTGGCTTCGGCGCCGTCGTGACGATATTGGCGCTGCTCGGCGCGGCGCTTCTGGCCCACCGGCGCCGCGACGGCGCGGGCTGACGCAGCCGTCCAGGTTTTTCGCCCCCGCCCTTGCACCGCAGCAACTCGCCGTCCATCCGGTGGTTCGGGCGACCGTACGTTAGGCGCCGACCGCCCTACTGTTTCCGTTCGACTACTCCCATTCGTTGCGGCGCGTGTCGGCCGGTCGCGCGCCCGGAGTGGGGAGTTTATAAGCACGGTGGCCCCAGCCACGGCCGTGTCGCTGCTCTTCGGTCTCGCCACCGGGCCCGACCTCCTCCGGCTCGTCGCCGTGCCGGTGCTCGGGTGGGCGGCCCTCCGTGACGTCCGCACCCGCCGGGTCCCCAACCGGGTCTGGCTGCCCATCGTCGCCGTCGGCGTCGTAGCGCTCGCGTGGGACTTCCTGCTGGTGGCCGGCACGCCCCGCCAGCGCATGCTCGTGCTCCGGGCCGTGCTCTCGGTCGGGCTCGTGGCGCCGCTCGGCTACATCTTCTGGCGGGTCGGCGGGTTCGGCGGTGCCGACGCCAAGGCGGTGATGACGCTCGCGGTCGTCTTCCCCGCCAACCCCGCCTACTACCTGCCGACCGGCCTCGCGACGACCGCGCTCCCGGCCACCTACCCCGCCCAGACCGCCGAACTCGGCGTCTTCTCGTTGACCATCCTCTCGAACACGGTCCTCCTCGGGCTCGCATACCCGCTGCTTCTGGCGGTCAGGAACCTCCCGCGCGGCGAGGTCACGCCGGCGATGTTCGTCGGCCGCCCCGTCGGCGTGGCCGAGGTCCCGACGGAGTACGGCCGCCTCCTGGAGACGCCCGAGGGGTTCACCCGACGGGGGCTGGACGTCGACGCCCTCCGGATGTACGTGCGGTGGCGCGGCGTCGACCTCGCGACGCTCCGGGCGGCCCCGGACCGCTACCGCCACCCGCTGCCCACGGAGCGAAATGACCCCGGGGACGGCTCCATCGCGGCCGACGAGCGTGGGGTCGCCGATGGCGGCGCCACTCCGTCCCCGGTGCCCGACGGCGGGACCGCGGACCGGGCACCCGACGACCCACGATCCGCCGTTCGACCCCTCGACGCGTGGGGCGCCGAGCGCTTCCTCGATGCCCACCGGGCCTACGGCACGACGCCGCGGGAGCTGCGGACGGGGCTCGAGGTGCTCGTCGAGCCCGATCGCGAGCGGGTCTGGCTGACGCCCGGCATCCCGTTCCTCGTCCCGATGTTCGTCGGCCTGGTCGTGGCGCTCGTATATGGCGATCTGCTCTTTGCGGTCCTGGCCGGGCTCGGCCTGGCCTGATACTGCCGGACGTTGCGAACATCTTCTACGCGATCGGCCGGCCCTCGAATCCGCGGTATCAACGGTTTCGGCGGGCAATCCAGCACGCCGGCGTCGTCTGCAACCTCCCCCAGCGTGTAATCGGCGAACTCGGGGGAGCAGAGACGGATCGTGTCCGGACGGCGCTCGACGAGGGCTGGGCCGAAATCATCGATGCTCCCTCACCGACGGACGGGGACGCGGTCGCCGCAAGCGATATCGCCAGACGGACCATCGCGAACGAAACCGACCAAGCCGAACACGTCGTCGAGAAGACGGATGTAATTCTCGCGGGACTGGCCATTCAGTATGTGAGAGACCGCTCGACTACGGGCGTTGTCCTACTCACAGACGATCAACCGGCTAGGAAGGGGATCGAGAATGCCGTTCGAGCGCAGGGATATACGGACGCGATCACGGTCTCCGGATTGGCGGA
>PXQY01000110.1 GCA_003021745.1 Halobacteriales archaeon QH_7_69_31 | reverse complement strand
GTCGGCCACGCTGGACCGGTACGTCCAGGTTGGCGTCGCCAGCGGCCGCGTCCTCTCCGTCGAGTTCCCCGGATCGCCGGACGCCGACGCCGGCGAGGATCTGCCGCTGTTGGACCGCATCGACGCCTGCCTCGAGGGCGAACGCGAGGACTTCGCCGACGTCGACGTCGCGATGACGATGCCGACCGACCGGCGCGACGTCCTCCAAGCCGTCCGTGACGTTCCCTACGGCGCTCAGCTCTCGGTCGCGGAACTCGCCGGGATGACGCCCGGGCTGGACGGGGACGCCGACGGGGACCGACAGCTCGTCAGGACGGCGCTGGCGGAAAACCCCGCCCCGCTCGTCATCCCAGACCACCGGGTCCGGGACGGGCCAAGCGCCGCGCCGCCGGCGGTCGAAAAGCGGCTGCGTTCGGTGGAGGGGCTCTAATTACCGGCCCCCTCGGAAGGAGCGACCGCAGTTACCTCGAGTCGCAATTAAAAGGTCGTGATTGTCCCGAGGTGACGGTATTTGATGAGTATGGTGGATCGAGTTCTTTGCTTACTATGCAACTCGTGTCAGGATTTTTAATTCATCAGTGTCGATGTTTATTTCGATACCTCGGTTGTCGATATCGTTTTCACCGTTCCAGGACGCTTCAGCGGGCTCGATGTCTTCGTTCGGTAGATCTGCCCGCACCTGGCCCGGGTCGTCGAAGATCTTCGAATCATCCCAGAGTATTTTTTCTTTAGACGGAATTCTGACCGTTAATGATAGGGTTGGTTCCGGTTCCCCTTCCTGTTGGAACTCCACCATAACGACAACGGGTTGCTCACGGCTATTACCGATCCAAAGGTCGGAGAGGGTATGGTCCTCTTCTTGTGTCACGATGCTCTTCGCTTGATTACACCCCGATAGGAGTACGAGGCCTCCGGCGAGGAACGCTCGTCGGTTTATCATGCTTGCTTTATGAAAAGAATTTGTTTTCGGTACGTCGATAGTGAGCCTGAAGGTACTTGGACGTTCGCCCCACTCGGGTTCGAACTCGATTCGGGATTGCTGCGCGAAGGTCCACCGAGAGAGGCCCCGCGACGATTGTCGACGCGGTCCGGTGCTGGATCGGCACCGGGGTTGGGTGCGATCCGCTTTGCCGAGAACCGTCTGGAGCCCGTGCCGGTGTCACTGCGGACCCGCCCGACGCTCGGCCCCCTCGGCGCTTCCCCGCCTGCTGGACCGACGAGCGGCAGCGATCCGCCCGGCCATTGTATTCCGGCGCACAAAACGGGGGACATTGCTTTATGTATCGCCGGTGTAGCGTGTCCCATGGCACGGAAGGACGCGGGCGGGGCCCACCACGACCTCCCCGGGGTCCACGGGGACGTGGCCGGTCCCGCGGCGGCGCCCCGGGACGTCGACGACATCACCATCCTGTTCGTCGACGACGAGCGACAGCTGCTGTCCGTTCTGGCCTCGAACCTCGAGGAGGACATCGACGACCTCGAGATCGTGACGGCGAGCAACGCCACGGAGGCGCTGGACCGCCTCGAGAAGCTCGAGATCGACTGCATCGTCAGCGACTTCAAGATGCCCGGCACCGACGGACTCTCGCTGCTGGAGCGGAGCCGCGAGGTCGAGCCGAACATCCCTTTCATCCTCTTCACCTCGAAGGGCTCGGAGGACATCGCGAGCCGGGCGATAAACGCCGACGTCACGGATTACCTCCAGAAGGACCTCGGCGGCGAGTCGCTCACCCTGCTGTCGAACCGGATCACGAACGCGGTCGCCGAGCGCCGCGCTCGCGAGGCCGTCGAGGACACGCTCACCCACCTCCAGACGATCCACGAGCGCATCTCGGACGCCTACATCGGCCTAGATGACGAGTTCACCGTCACGTACCTCGACGCGGACGCCGCCACCCTCCTGCAGGACGACCGCGAACGGCTCGTCGGCGAGCGGCTCTGGGACGTCCTCCCGGAGGCCGTCGACTCCCCGCTGCAGGCCGAGTTCCAGCGCGCCCTCGAGTCGGGCGAGAGCGTCGAACTGCAGAGCCACTACGAGCCGTTCGACACCTGGTTCGACGTCCGAGCGTTCCCCGCCGACGGCGGGCTGTCGGTGTACTTCCGCGACATCACGGAGCGCAAGGATCGGGAAGCGAAGCTCCAGGAGGTCGCCGACGGCCTCGCGGAGATCGGTGAACACACCGAGACGCTCTGCGAGGCGGCCGAAAAGCTCGCGGACGCCGCCGGCGAGGACGACGTCGAGGCCGAACTCGCCGCCGGGCTCCGGAAGCTCGTCGGCGGGATCGACTCGCTGGAGTCGATCGCCGACCCCGACCGGGACGACGACTGACCCGGGTCGGGTCGCCGGCATGGCCGGTCACTCGAACGGTCGCCAGCCGAGGCCCTCCCCGACGACGAACTCGACCGTGTTGACGACGTAGTGGGCGAGTACGACGACGAGCAGGCTGCCGGTCAGGACGAACGCGACTGCCAGTGCCAGCCCGAGGAGGCCGGTGACGACGACGCCGGGGCCGCCCTGGGCGCCGTGGCCGGCGGCGAAGGCGACCGACGAGAGGACCGCGAGCAGCCACGGCGAGAGCCCGAACCCCGCGGCGAACCCGCCGATCAGCGCCGCACGGAACAGTAGTTCCTCGAAGCCGGCCACGAGCGGGAGGACGACCGAGAGCAGGACGAGCCAGCCCCGCCGGGTCTCGGGGGCGAGCAGTTCGCGGAGGTCGCGGCTCGGGTCGGTCCCGAACGCGTCGGCGAGCCCGGCGGCGACCGCGTTCGCCAGCGCGACGGCCACGCCCAGCCCGATACCCACCGCGACACCCGGCAGCCCGGTGCTGATCGCGTCGGCCGAGACGCCGAGGGCCGACCACGGGACATCGGTCAGAAGGATGCCGGCGACAAGCAGTCCGGCGAAAAGCGCCTGTGAGACGGCGACGTTCGCGAACAGTTCCGGGGGCGACCGCAACCGACCGCCCTCGACTGTCGACGCCGCGGGCGAGGGCTCCTCGCCCGGCCGTACGTCGGCTTCGACCGCGTCGAGGTGTCCGTCCCCGTTCACTGACCCGGGCGACCGCTTGCCCCCATGTGGCCTCGTGACCATCGCCTGTGAGGCGCGGGCCACCACCAGCAATAGCGACAGGACGGCGAGGGTGATGCCGGCGAAGGCGACCCACCGGGTCACCGCGGCCTACTGGGGCGACGGGCTGCCGGTGCCGCCGACCTCGCGCTGCTCGAGGGCGGAGCCGGTGATGTTCTTCAGCCGGTCGATCAGCGAGTCCTTCTCGGGCTCGCCGGCCAGCGCCACGTCGAGCACCTCGGAGATGTGGGCGACCGGGACGATGTCGATCTGCTCTTCGTACTCCTCTTCGATCATCACGTCCTGCTCGTTGGCCTTCGGGATGATGACCGTATCGAGGCCGGCCTTGGCGGCCGCCTCGATCTTGTGGGTGACGCCGCCGACCGGGAGCACGTCGCCGCGGACCGACAGCGAGCCGGTCATCGCGAGGTCCTGCCGGACGGGGACGCCCTCCAGCGCCGAGATGACGGCGGCCGCGACCGTGATCGAGGCGGAGTCGCCGTCGACGCCGCCCTCGCCGACCTGGACGAACTGGATGTGGACGTCCTTCTCGGAGATGTCCTCGTCCGAGAACTTCTTGATGATCGCCGAGACGTTCTGGACGGCCTCCTTGGCCATGTCCTGGAGCTGGCCCGTGGCGATGACGTCGCCGGGGCCCTGGCTCGGCGCCACTTCCGCCATCACCGGGAGGACGATGCCGGAGTCTTCGCCCATGACGGCGAGGCCGTTGACGCGGCCGACGACGTCGCCCTCGTTGACCGTCAGCTCGTAGTCCTTCCGGCGCTCGATGTAGTCGTCGGCGAGCTGCTGCTCGATGGAGCGCGAGCGGGCCTTCGCCTGCAGGACGTCCTCGCGGGTGGTGTGGTCCCGATCCTCGGCGCGGGCGATGTCGCCCGCGACCCGGATGAGGCCGCCGAGGTCGCGGAACTTCAGCGAGAGGTGCTGCTTGCGGCCGGAGCGCCGCTGGGCCTCGAGGATGAGTTCCTCGATGGCTTCGGCGGTAAAGGGCGGCAGGCGGCCGTCGTTGGCGACCTCCTGGGCGACGAACCGGGCGTACTTCCGCCGCATCTCCGGGGAGTCCTCGATGGTGTCGTCCATGTACACCTCGTAACCGTACCCCTTGATGCGGGACCGCAGCGCCGGGTGCATGTTCTCCATCGCGTCGAGGTTCCCGGCGGCGACCATGACGAAGTCCGTCGGCACCGGCTCGGTCTGGACCATCGCGCCCGAGGAGCGCTCGCTCTGGCCGGTGATCGCGAACTCGCCCTCCTGGATCGCCGTCATCAGCTTCTGCTGGCTGCGGATGTCCAGGGTGTTCATCTCGTCGATGAACAGCACGCCCTTGTTCGACTTGTGGATCGCGCCGGCCTCCACGCGGTCGTGGCTTGGCGTCTCCATCCCGCCGGACTGGAAGGGGTCGTGCCGGACGTCGCCGAGCAATGCGCCGGCGTGGGCGCCGGTGGCGTCCTCGAACGGGGCGACCTGCTGGTCGGCGTGGTTGACGAGCAGGTTCGGCACCATCGCGTCCCCGTTCCGGCTCATGTAACGGAACGCGAGGTAGATGACGCCGGCGGCGATGAGCCCGAGCAGGAGCCGCTGGACGATGAGGATCGCGTAACCGAACACGACGAGGATGATGATCCACATCAGGAAGGACTTCATCTGGTTGCGCTTCCGGGCCTCCTCCTTGTGGGCGTCGACGATCTGTTCGCCCTTGCCCGCCGGCACGGTCCGGACCTTCGGCTCGTTGCCGTCGTCCGGGTTGTGGTAGACGAGGACGTCCTGGAGCTCCTCCTTGGGGAGCAGCTGGCTCATCGCCTTCGCCAGCATCGACTTGCCCGTCCCCGGGGAGCCGATCATCATCACGTGGCGGCGCTGCTTGGCCGCCTTCAGCACGATGTCGCGGGCGTGGTCCTGCCCGATGACCTGGTCGACGAGCCGGTCGGGGACCTTGATCTCCTCGCTGGACTCGGCCTGGAGCCCGCCGAGGAGGTCGTCCTCGCTGTCCTCGTCGATCTCGACCTCGGCGTCGACGTGGACCTCGCTGCCGAGGTCCGAGCCGTCGAGCAACTCCTCGTCATCCTCGAGCTGCTCGCTGGACTCCCCGGTCGCGCCCGGGGCCTCCGGGGGGCGCCGCTCGCCCGCCTCCTCCTCGTCGGGGTCGGACCGCGGCGCCGCCGGCGCGTCCTCCTCGGGGTCTGGCCGCGGCGCCGCCGGCTCGTCGCGACGCCCGTCGGCGTCGCCGTCCGGATCCTGTTCGTTGCTCATGAAACAGTTCCTATTGTGGGTAACCACGGAGTGTCGATTGATATACTTTCTCCCACGGTCGACCCACATCCCCCAAAGAACCGCCGGAGAGCGCCGGGGTCGACGGCGCGGCGGACGCCGGGACCGCTGCCCAACGTCGCGGTCGACTCGTCGGGTTTATACGACCCGGTCACCACCGGCCGGGTATGATCCGCGGCTTCTACATCGGCCGCTTCCAGCCGTTCCACGAGGGCCACGACGCGATGGTCGAGCGGATCAGCGCGGAGGTCGACGAGCTCGTCGTTGGCATCGGCAGCGCCGACCAGTCCCACACCCTCCGCAACCCCTTCACCGCCGGCGAGCGCATCATGATGATCACGAAAGCACTCGTCGAGCTCGACCTCGTGACCTACGCCGTCCCGATCGAAGACCTCAACCGGAACTCCGTGTGGGTAGGCCACGTCCAGTCGATGAGCCCGCGATTCGACGTCGCCTTTTCCAACAACCCCCTGGTCGTTCGGCTGTTCCGCGAGGCCGGCATCGAGGTCCGGCAGTCCCCGATGTACCAGCGCGAGGCCTTCGAGGGGACCGAGGTCCGCGAGCGGATGGCGGCCGACGGCGACTGGGAGGCGCTCGTGCCGGCAGCCGTCGTCGAGGTGGTCGAGGAGATAGACGGCGTCGACCGCCTCCGACAGATCAGCGAGTCTGACGCGAACGGCGACCCACCCACCGGCGGGGTCGCGAACGGCGACCCCACCGCGGACTGATGATCACGCTGGCCTCCGACTTCGGTACCCCTTACCCCGCCGCGATGAAGGGCGTCATCCTCTCGCGGTCTGAGGCCCGCCTCGTCGATGTCGGCCACGACCTCCCCCGGCAGGACGTCCGGTCGGCGGCCTTCTGGCTCCGCGAGGTGCTCCCGGAGTTCCCGCCGGCCGTCCACCTCGTCGTTGTCGACCCCGGCGTCGGCACCGACAGGGCCGCCCTGGTCGTCCGCGCCGGCGATCACGCGCTGGTCGGGCCCGACAACGGCGTGCTCTTCCCGCCGGCCCGCGCGCTGGCCGGCGACGGCCGGGACGTCGACGCCTACGAACTCGCCGTCGAGGACCCGCGCAGCTCGACGTTCCACGGCCGCGACGTCTTCGCACCAGGGGCAGCCGCGGTCCACGAGGCCGGTATCGACCGCATCGACACTCTCCCCGGCGTCTCGCCGGCCGACGACGTCTTCGAGTTCACATTCCCGACGCCGGACCGTCGCGAGGGCGGCGCCGTCGGCGAGGTACTCGTCGTTGACGAGTTCGGTAACGCCGTGACGAACGTTCCCGGCGACATGCTGGCGGGACGGGAGACGGTCGGGATAAACGGAGAGTCCCTCCCGGTCGTCCCATCGTACGCCCACGTCGAGCCCGGGACCCGGGTCGCGACCGTCGGCAGCCATGGGAACGTCGAACTCGCCGTCAACCAGGGGCGAGGGGAGGAGGCGTTCGACGTCGAGGTCGGCACCCGGGTCGACCTGGAGTGGGATTAGAAAACCGCTACGTTGGAATTGCTAATCCATCAATTAGACGTTCCAAGCATCCGCGAGCGACAGTAGGGAGCGAGCGGTTCTCCGACGCCGAGCGCCGGAGGCGCGAGGCGTCGGGGCGGAAGTTTTTCCCCAAGTTTTTGCGAGCGAGCGGTTCCGCGCCGAAGGCGCGGAACCCGAGCGAGTAAAAAGTGGGTGTTACTGAGCGGAGATCACGTCGTCGATGCGGGCGATCATCGTCGCCGCCTCGGTGGCGGACTCGACGGCCTCTCGCTTGACGGCGGCGGGGTCGAGGACAGAGTCCTCGAGTGGGTCGCCGACCTGGCCGGTCTGGCCCTCGCTGATGAGGCCCGCCCGGCCCGCCGACTCGTGAGTGGAGCGGAGTTCGACCAGGGCGTCGATCGGGTCCATCCCGGTGTTCTCCGCGAGGGTGCGGGCGAGGACATCGACGGCGTCGGCGAACGCGTCGATGGCGAGCTGGCGGCGGCCCTCGACGCTGGCGGAGCTGGCCCGGATGTGGTCGGCGATGGCGATCTCGGTCGCGCCGGCGCCGGGGACGACGCCGCCGGCGTCCAGCGCGGCCGTGGTGACGTCCAGGGCGTCGGTGACGGCGCGTTCGAGCTCGTCGGTGACGTGCTCGGTGCCGCCGCGGGCGAAGACGGTGACTGTCTCGGCGGCCGCGCCGCCCTCGACGAAGGCGAGTTCGTCCTCGCCGAACCGCTCGACGTCGACCCGCTCGGCCTCGCCGAGGTCGTCGCCGGAGAGGTCGTTCAGGGTGCCGACCGTGCGGGCACCGCTCGCGCGGGCGATGGAGCGGGCCTCGTCGTCGTCGACGGAGTCGAACGCGAGGACGCCTTCCTGGGCGAGGTAGGAGGCGACGAGGTCCTCGACGTCGCCGGTGACGAACGCGACGTCGACGCCGGCGTCGGCGACGGTGTCGGCGTACCCGCGGAGCTCGGACTCCTCGGCCTCGATGGCGGCGTCGAGCTGGTCGACGTTGGAGATGTCGTACTCGGCGTCGATCTCGGCCTCGCGAACCTCGAGGTCGACGTCCAGGACGGCGATGTCGGCGTCGGACAACTCGCGGGGCATGTCCTCGTCGAGGGGTTCCTCCTCGCTGATGACGCCCTGGACCAGCTCGGTCGCGGAGGCGCCGGGACCGGTCCGGGCGCGGATGGCGATCGCGTCGCGGTCGACGCCGCCGTCGCCCTCGACCTGGCGGACCGCCTCGACGACGGTCTCGACCAGGTCGCCCGCGTCGATGTCGCCGGTGCCCTTCCCGGTCATCGAGGACTCGGCGACGGCGACGAGATCGTCGTCGTCGACCTCGTCCGTCAGGGCCTGCTCCGCTATGGCCTCCAGCGCGAAGTCGGCGGCCCGCCGGTAGCCCTCGACGATCGTCGTCGGGTGGACGTCGTCGTCGAGGAGATCCTCGGCCTGGGCGAGCAGCTGGCCGGCCAGCACCGCGGCGGTCGTCGTCCCGTCGCCGACCTCCTCCTCCTGTGTCTCGGCGACCTCGACGATCATCTGGGCCGCTGGGTGCTCGATGTCCATCTCCTGGAGGATGGTGGCGCCGTCGTTGGTGATGACGACGTCGCCGCTGTCGGAGACGAGCATCTTGTCCATCCCGCGGGGCCCGAGCGTCGTCCGGACGGACTCGCTTACAGCCTTCCCGGCCGTGATGTTGGACGACTGGGCGTCCTTCCCGCGCGTTCGCTCCGTGTCCTCGTCGAGGATGAAAAGCGGCTGACCGCGCCGCTGTCGCATCTGCTGTGACATGGTCGTTCGATATGTCGAAAGCGGTTCTATATAAGCGTAACGCTACCGTTCCGTCGCGGACGGGGATTTCCTCGTGTCGGTACGGGGTGGTTTATCAGACCCCGCGGCCGACCGGCGGGAGGCCTCGGTATGAGCGAGCGGGAGGCGCGAGGCGCGACCGAAGGGAGCGCCTCGGACGGGCGAGCGGTGAGCGATAGCGACCCGCGAGCAGGAAGCGGAGCGACCGACGACACGCGAGCCTGGAGCCAAGCGACCCGCGAGCCGCAGCGAACCGCGGGACTCCGTGAGCCGTCGGGGCAGTATTCAGCGTTCGTCGTAGACGGTGACAGCCCGGTCGGCCCGGGCGCTCCAGCCGTTCGGGTTCCGGCGCGGCGACCGGTCGGCGTACCGGGCGCGCATGCCGTCGGCGTAGCCCGTCGTGCTGCCGAGCACCACGTCGCGGCCGGTCCCGAACCACCTCGTCGGTCGGGCCTCCCCTCGCGCGACGTCGCGGAGCGTGGCGGCGGCGTCGGCGACCGCGTGCCGGCCGGTCCGCCACGGGACGGTCGGATGGAGCCCGTAATTCTTCGCCAGCCGGTAGGAAAGCGAGTGGTACCGCTGCCGCCAGATCCGTTCGGCGGTCCCGCCGTCGGTCGCGGTCTCTCGGGAGACGCACATGTCGGGGGCCCACGCGACCCCGTAGCCGAGGCCAGCGACCCGGTGGGCGGCGTCCCTGGCGCCGCCGGTCGAGAGCGCCTCGTCGAAGCCGTCGAGGGCCTCGAGCACCTCGCGGGCGAGCGCCGCGTTTCCGCCGTTGAAGTACGTCACGGACCGCCCCCGGATCGCCCGGGTCTCGACCTCGTCGGCGGCGACGCCGGCCCGGAGTTCCTCGTGGGCGGGACCGGTGACTACGCCGGCGCCTGGCAGCGCCGCCCGGACCGCGTCGGTCCACCCGGCCTCGACGTGGACGGTCGGCGACAGGAAGGCGACCGCCTCGCCACGCGAGCGGTCCAGGCCGGCGTTCCGGGCGGTGTTGACGTTGCGGTCGTCGATCTCGACGAGCACGTCGACGTCGGCCCGGTCCCGGACCATCCCGCTGGTTCCGTCGGTGGATGGCCCGTTGACCACGAGGACCTCGTCGGGCGCCTCCGCCGCCAGGGCGTCGAGACAGCCCTCGAGCCGGTCGCGTTCGTTGAGCGTCGGCACGACGACCGAGACGTCCATACCCCCGGTTGGGCGTTGCAGTATTAAAAGCTCCGCGGCACGCGGTCGCCGGACTGGACCCGGGCGTCCCAGTAGGACACCGACGCGAGCCACCGGCCGATCGGCGACCGACCGACCGCGCGGTCGAGCGTCCGGACTGGCGAGGCGACCCACCCGGGCACCTGGCGGTAGAAGCCGTAGGGGACGGCGAAGTCGTGGCTGGCCGAAGCGGTCTCGAGGCCGGCGTCCAAGATTACCTCCCGGACCTCGCGTTCCGAGTAGAGCCGCGAGCCCATCGGCAGCGCCCAGTTGTAGATCGAGCGCGTCGAGTACCGATTGAACGTGTCGAAGAACACCTGATTCGACGATACTCGGCGGAGTTCCGCCATGAACCTCGCCGGGTCCGGCGCGAGATGGAAAAACCGCATGGCGAGGACGGCCTCGAACTGCTCGTCCGGGAACGGGAGGCGGCCAGCGTCGGCCTGCACGAAGTCGATGGCGTCGGCCACGCCCGTCGCACGGGCCTTCGTCCGGCCCTGTTCGAGCATGGCCTCCGAGACGTCGACGCCGACGACGTCCGCTCCGCGCTCGGCGAGCATCGCGGTGAACCGACCGGTCCCACAGGCCACCTCCAGGATCCGTCTCCCCTCGACGGGCGAGAGCGCGTCCACGACGGCCCGCTTCTCCCGCCGGTCGATGAACCGGCCGCCCCGGGAGAAGCGCTTGTCCTCGTAGGCTTCCGCGACGTCGTGCTCCCGGTACCAGTCCCGTCCCTTCACCGTGGCCACACCGACCCGCCGGTGGCATAAAAGGATGCTGGATGCGTCGGAACCGCCGGACGGAGCGGCCTCAGCCGCCGCCCGTGAGCACGCGGTCGGGCCGAATTTCGACGATCACCCGCGGGCCAGTTTCCTCGCCGTGGTTGGGGTACTCATCGACGCCCATGTACCGTGTCGCCAGCGCGTCGATGTGGTCGACGGCACCCTCCTCGGTGACCGAGGTCACCTCCCCGAGCACCGAGACGAACCGGTAGTGGTCCTCCGGGTCGCACATGCTCACCCCGACGGCCGGATTCCGCCGGACGTTGCGCTCCTTCCGGCGGCCGCGGGCAGTGTTGACGAGCAGCCGGTCCGTGTCGGCGTCGTAGTCGATCCAAACGGGCGTCGGGTGGGGCGTCCCGTCGGGCGTGACCGTCGAGAGGTGCGCGAACGTCCGCTTGTCGAAGAGGTCGTGGTACGGCTCCGGTATCGACGCCATGCCCGCCATCGGTCCGCCAGGTACTACGTCGTTGTGGCTGCCCCACCATACCACGCCGTGACGGCCGGACGGTGGAGAACGCGCGAGCGAAACCCGGGGTCTCTCGCCACGGAATCGTGGCGGCAGACGGCGAACGTCGAGCCGGCCCATGCGAAACGCATTCGACTAACGACCCCTCCAGGAATTGAGATGAATTTGCCGCGACCGCTGGCTCGCTCATCAAACGTCCAGGAATTGCGGGTCAGCCGGCCCGTTTCCGACCGAACGTGCCGATCCGGCGTCGTATAAGTCACTGGAGTATAAGGGACCATAATACACATTTATGTGTAGGTATTCTTTTGTCACACTTGTAGCGAAGGTTTACCACCGGGTTCCACAGAGGCCGTGTATGAGCACGACCACGGAAGACGCCTCACACGCGGCCGACTCGCCATTGGCGGACCCCGATTTCCGGGACCGCCTCCGCGAACTGCCTCCAAGTGCGAAACTCGTCGCGAAGGTCCTCGAGGGAACCTCGCCGCAGTCCCAGGGCCAGCTCGCCGACGAGTCGCTGTTACCCGACCGGACCGTCCGGTACGCGTTGAACCGCCTCGATGGTGGTGGGTGACGGCGACGTGATCCACCCTATCGAGTTCGCCATCGATCCGTGCATCGTGTGCCGCCGGGTCCACCAGCAGGCCCCCGGTCTCGCCGACGACGTAGCAGGCGGTGTCCCCGCTCGGGCGGCGAAGCTGCCCTCGCGGGTGGAGACGGTGTCCGGATCTCTGGCCGCTTTCTCTGCCCAACGCCGCCACCACTTAAGCCATCGCCACCCGTCCCGCCGGTATGCGCATAGAGCGGATTCCCGTGGAGGCCCCGACCCGTGGCCCGACCGGGGACACCGCCTGCTATGTCGTCGGCGAAACCGGGGGCCTGCTGGTGGACCCGGCGGCACACGATGCACGGATCGATGGCGAACTCGATAGGGTGGATCACGTCGCCGTCACCCACCACCATCCGGACCACGTCGGCGCCGTCGCCGACGTCGCCGAAGCCGCCGGCGCCACCGTCTGGTGCCGCCGCGGCCGGGCGGACGCCTTCGCCGCGGCGACCGGCGTCGACCCGGAGCGGACGTTCGCCGAGGGCACGGAGATTCCGACCGGCGAGGGCGCCGTCGTCGTGCGGGACACCCCGGGGCACGCACCCGAGCACGTCGCCTTCGAGACCCCCGAGGCGCTACTGACGGGCGATCTTGCCGTCGCGGAGGGCAGCGTCGTCGTCGGGTGGCCCGAGGGCGACATGCGCGCCTACCTCTCCTCGCTCCGCCGCGTCCGCGGCCTGGCGCCGGACCGCCTCCTTCCGGGCCACGGCCCCGTCATCGACGACCCGGCGGCGACCTGCGAGCGACTCATCCGCCACCGCCTCGACCGCGAAGCCCGGGTCCGTGACGCCGTCCGGGATGGCGCCCGGGACGTCGCGGACATCCTCGAAGCCGCCTACGAGAAGGACCTCATCGGCGTCCGGGACCTGGCGGCCGTCACCGTCCGCGCCCACCTCGAGAAACTCGCCGTCGAGGGCCGCGTCCGCTGGAAGGGCGACCGCGCCGTCCCTGCCTGACGGGAGCGTGCGTCACATCAGCGCGCGGTCGAACCCACGGCATGAGCCTCGAGGCCGAACTCCAGCGGGCGGGCGAGCTATCGGTGGCCGGGGTGGCCGACGCCATCCAATCAATCGGCTTCGAGTGCACGCTGTCTGGCGCCTGCTGCAAGGCCGTCGATACAGACGACGGCGACCGCGAGGGACACACCGCCACCGTCTTCCCCGACAAGGTCCATCGACTGGCGAACGCCTCCGAGGATGCCTTCGGGGAGTCCTACGACTGGCGGGACATCACCCGACCGATCGGCATCGCCGTCGACAGCGAGGCACGAAGCGGGCCCACGAGTCCGAGGGCCTGGGCCGGGGAGCGACCGTCGGCACGCCGAGGAGGTGGTGGCCGCGCTGCAGGAGCGCGGTGCGGGAACTGGATGAGGCTCTCGCCGTCCGGGAGGCCCAGGAGTCCCGCCCCGAGGCCGACGGCGTCGTCGTCCAGGACTCGGAGGCCCGACGCGACCGGACGGCACGCCGCTCGACGGTCGATAGCGCGCCCGGTCGCCAGTCGGTAGGTTCTATACGGGGCCCTCACAAAGTGTGCCCGAACTCTATGGAGATCTCCGATAAGCTCCTGTGTCTGTTCAGCAGCCGGATCGAGGAGTCGGGTGACCGCTACGTCGTCGAGGTCCCGCGCCGCGAAGTCGAGACCGGTTCACTCGACGCCGGCGACACGTACCGCGTGGCGCTGGTCGCCGGCGACACCGACGGCGGTGGCTCGACGGCCGACGCCGAGCCGAGCGACCAACCGCAACCCCCCGTCGAGACCGGGGAGATCCGCTACGTCGAGATCGAGGACCTCGGCAAGCAGGGCGACGGCATCGCCCGGGTCGAGCGCGGCTACGTCATCATCGTGCCGGGCGGCGAGGTCGGCGAGCGCGTCAAGGTCGAGGTCTCCGAGGTGAAGTCCAACTTCGCGGTCGGCGAGATCATCAAATAGAACCTTTTCGCGAGCGAGCAAGCGGCGCCTCGCCTCGCGCGTTGCGGCATACGCTGCGACGCCAGGAGGTGGCGGGCGTAACCCGTCACCCACGGCTAAACCGTCATGATTTTCAAATCCTCCT
>PXQY01000109.1 GCA_003021745.1 Halobacteriales archaeon QH_7_69_31 | reverse complement strand
GGTCCTCTGGCAGACGCTCGCCGGCACGCGCGGCGGCCCGAACCGGGCCCGTATCCTTCGCGCGCTGGACGAACGTCCCAGGAACGCGAACCGCCTGGCGGAGGACCTCGACCTGGCGTACAACACGGTTCGTCACCACCTCGACGTGCTCGAACGGAACGGCATCATCACGAGCGGTGACCAGAGCTACGGGACGGTCTATCTGCCGAGCGACCGGACCCGGACCCACTGGGAGACCGTCGAGGAGATCATCTCGCAACTGGAGGACTGACATGAGCTACAACCCGCACGGACGGCGTCGGTCGCCGCCCGCGACCGGAGGCACCGCATGAGCATGATACTGGACGCCGCCCGCGTCGCGGCGGCACTGAACATCGGTCTCCTGTTCGTCCTCCTGGTCGTGTGGGGGCGGACGTACCGCGAGATCCGCTCTCCGCTCACGCTCGGCTCGATGGTCTTTTCGACCCTGCTTCTGGCCGAGAACGTCGTTGCGCTGTGGTTCTACCTGTCCCCGCCGCCGATGCCGAGCGCCGCCGTCGAGGTGATGATGGTGCTCCAGGTGCTGGAGACGGCCGGCATCGGGGTTCTCGCCTACGTGACCTGGCAGTGACGGTCCGCCGGGCCGTGGTCGCACGCCGGGTCCGTCGCCGCGGCGACCCGTCCGGTTGGGGGCAACCGGCCGCACCTGCGGGAGTCGAGGGCTCGCTACTCGTGGGCGTGCCGGCGCAGCGTCTCCATTGAGCCGGTTTCCAACACCGCCCCGCTGGTCGCCGCCAACACCCCCGGCGGGACGGTCGACTCCGGTGCCTATCCGTTCTCGACGGCCTCCACGGCCTCCACCCACCGCTGGACGCAAAGCGACCAACGGTCGCCGGAGTCGAGTCCGGGGAAGTTCGGCTCCGACCGTGCCGTTGGGAGGTCGTTGACGCGTTCCGTTCCGAAGGCGAGAAACACCTCGGTCACCACGACACACAGTTCGTGGCGGCCGGGGTCGCGCTCGTGACACCCATAGCGGCCGTCCCGCTCGAAGCCGGTCATCGGGTCGGTACTGCACGGTTCCAAGGGGGTCGCCGAAGACGTTCTGCTGGGCCAAGTAGACATCAAGGGCGGCGGACGGAAACGTCCCCGACGGTCGCCCCGAGTGCCCCGGGCGCCGACCGAGGCTTCTTTTCCGAGCACCGAGAACGGCCACGCATGCAGGTCGGCGTCATCTCGGACACCCACGACAACGTCCCGGCGGTCGAGGCCGCGATGAACCGCTTCGCGTCGGCCGACGTGGACGCCATCGTCCATTGCGGCGACTTCGTCGCGCCGCCGGTCATCCCCCACCTCGACCTGGAGGGGGTGCCCGTCCACGCGGTCCGCGGGAACAACGACGGCGAACGCGAAGGCCTCCGGGACGCCTTCGACTCGCTCGACGGCGGGACGCTGCACGGCCGGTTCGCCGAACTCGAATTCGACGGCGTCGACGTCGCAGTCCTGCACGGCGAACAGCGGCCGGTCATCGAGGCGCTCGCCGCCTCGGACGAGTACGACTACGTATGTCACGGCCACTGGCACGTCCGCGAAGAGCGGTCGGTCGGCGACGCGACGGTGCTCAACCCCGGCGCCCACTTCCCGACCGTCGGCGAGGCCCACCGCACGGTCGCCATCGTGGACACCCGCCGTAACGACGTGGAGTTCCTGAACGTCGACGAGTCGGTATGAACGTGGACGTCCGGGCGGCGACGGCGGAGGACCTCGCGGCCGTCGAGGCGGTGGCGCGGGACGCGTGGTACGCCGCCTACGGCGGGTTCCTCGACCCACAGAGCGTCGAGGCCGGTCTCGCGCAGGCCTACGACGAGGACGTCCTGGCGACGGCGGTCGAGCACGACGCCATCGAGTTCCAGGTCGCCGAACTTGATGGCGAGGTGGTCGGGTTCGCCAGCGCCGAGCGGACGTGGACCGACGAGGTGGAACTCCACACGCTGTACGTCAACCCCGACCGCTGGGGCGAGGGGGTCGGCTCGGCGTTGCTCGAGGTGGTCGAGGCGTGGGCGACCGAGCAGGACGTCGACCGGGTCGTCGCCGGCGTCTTCGCCGACAACGCCGTCGGCCGCGGGTTCCTCGAGGCGCGGGGGTTCGAGGAGGGCCAGGCGGCGAACGCCGAAGTCGCCGGGGAACTGCACGACGAGTACGAGTACGAGCGGTCGCTGTGAGTGACGGATCGGTCGCGGCGCGGCCCCGTCTCCGGCGCGAAACGCCGCCGGAGCGGTCGGCGAACGCTTAAAAGGCGGCCTGCCCAAGCGGGCGTATGCACCACGTGACTGTTCCTGACGACCGCATCGGCGTGCTCATCGGCGAAGGGGGTGAGACCATGCGCGAGATCGAGGAGCGCGCCGAGGTCCGGCTGGACGTGGACAGCGAGACCGGGTCGGTCAGGATCGAGCCCACGGGCGACCCCATCCGCGGACTGGCGGGCCCGGACGTCGTCGAGGCCATCGGCCGGGGGTTCGCCCCCGCGGCGGCCATGCGGCTGCTCGAGGACGACATGCAGCTGTTCGACGTGGTGGACATCGAGGCCGCCACGCGGAACAAGAACGACCTCCGCCGACAGAAGGGGCGTCTCATCGGCGAGGACGGCCGGACCCGTGAGCTGATGGAGGAACTCAGCGGCGCGGACGTCGTCATCTACGGGACGACGCTCGGCATGATCGGCAAGCCGGAGCAGGTCGACGCCGTCCGCAGCGCCGCCGAGATGATCCTCGACGGCGCACCCCACGGCGCGGTGTACTCCTTCCTGGAGCGCCGGCACGACGAGATGCAGTCCAACGACATCGAGTACCACCAGTTCACCGGGTGAGGCTGCCCGGCGACGCCCCCGTCGTGAACCGCCGGTCAGCCCGACGCTTCAGAACGGGGCTTCGGCGTCGTCGGTGGCGACCTGCTCCTCGCCGGCCGCGTCGGGCGCGTTCAGCGTCTCGGCGAGTTCCCCCCGCTCTTCCAGTTCCGCCAGGACGTCGCTGCCGCCGACGAACTCGGCGTCGACGTACGTCTGGGGGATGGTCTCCCAGCCGCTGTGGGCCTCCAGTGCATCGCGGAACGCCTCGAGGTTCTGGAGGGCGTCGACCACCTCGACGTCCTCCCGGTACTGCCGGATCAGTCCGAGGGCCCGCTCGGAGTACCCGCACTGCGGCATCAGCTCGTCGCCCTTCATGAACAGGACCACCTCGGACTCGTCGATGGCCTCGTCGACGCGAGCGCCGGCCGCCTCGGCCTCCAGTTCGGGTTCGGTGGGATCGAAAGTCATCGCCTCCGGGTAGGTGGCGCCGACGAATAGGCGTTGTGCCCAAGGCGTCGGCGAACGCCTCGCGGCGCGACGCGTGGACAGGCCGGTTCGGGTGCTCGCAGGGCCGCCCACCCGACATGGCGTGCCCCGGAAGCGTCTCATCAACGTATATAAAGCTTGTGTGTAACGCCTTCACAGCCTCGCGGCAGGTCCGTCCGGCGGTTTTGTGGAAGCCAGTTCAGCAATCTTTATATAGAACCACAGACAATCATCGGACGACCATGGCACAACAGATGGGTAACCAGCCCCTCATCGTTCTCTCGGAGGACAGCCAGCGCACGTCCGGGCGCGACGCCCAGTCGATGAACATCACCGCCGGCAAGGCGGTCGCCGAGTCCGTACGGACGACGCTCGGCCCGAAAGGTATGGACAAGATGCTCGTCGACTCGACGGGCAACGTCGTCGTCACGAACGACGGCGTCACCATCCTCGGCGAGATGGACATCGAGCACCCGGCGGCCAACATGATCGTCGAGGTCGCCGAAACCCAGGAGGACGAGGTCGGGGACGGCACGACGACCTCCGTCGTCATCGCCGGCGAGCTCCTCTCGAAGGCCGAGGACCTCCTAGAGCAGGACATCCACGCCACCATCCTCGCGCAGGGCTACCGGCAGGCCGCCGCCGAGGCCAAGGAGATCCTCGACGACGTCGCCATCGAGGTCGACGTCGAGGACACCGAGATCCTCGAGTCCATCGCCGCCACGGCGATGACCGGCAAGGGCGCCGAGGCATCGAAGGACCACCTGGCCGAACTCAGCGTCCGTGCGATCCGCGCGGTCGCCGATGACGTCGACGACGTCGACGTGGACAACGTCAAGGTCGAGAAGGTCGTCGGCGGTGCCGTCGACGACTCCGAACTCGTCGAGGGCGTCCTCGTCGGCAAGGAGCGCGTCCACGACAACATGCCGTACTTCGCCGAGGACGCAGACGTCGCACTCCTGGACACCCCGATCGAGGTCAAGGAGACCGAGATCGACGCCGAGGTCAACGTCACCGACCCCGACCAGCTCGAGCAGTTCCTAGAGCAGGAGGAACGGCAGCTCCGCGAGATGGTCGACCGGCTCGTCGAGGTCGGCGCCGACGTCGTTTTCTGCCAGAAGGGCATCGACGACATGGCCCAGCACTACCTCGCCCAGGAGGGCATCATCGCCGTCCGCCGGGCGAAGAAGTCCGACATGAAGGCGCTGGCCCGGGCGACCGGCGGCCGCGTCGTCTCAAACGTCGACGACGTCGCCGCCGAGGACCTCGGCTTCGCCGGCTCCGTCGCCCAGAAGGACATCGCCGGCGACGAGAAGATCTTCGTCGAGGAGGTCGAGGAGGCCCGCGCGGTCACGCTCATCCTCCGCGGGGGTACCGAGCACGTCGTCGACGAGGTCGAGCGGGCCGTCGAGGACAGCCTCGGCGTGGTCCGCACGGCCCTCAACGAGGGCGAGGTCCTGCCCGGCGGCGGCGCGCCGGAGACGGCGCTGGCGCTCGGCCTGCGCGACTACGCCGACTCCGTCGGCGGCCGCGAGCAGCTCGCCGTCGAGGCATTCGCCGACGCCGTCGACGTCATCCCGCGCACGCTCGCGGAGAACGCCGGCCTCGACCCCATCGACTCGCTGGTCGACCTCCGGAGCCGGCACGCCGACGACGGCTCCGTCTCCGGGCTCGACGCCTACACCGGCGACGTCCTCGACATGGAGTCCGAGGGCGTCGTCGAGCCGCTCCGCGTGAAGACCCAGGCCATCGAGTCCGCCACCGAGGCGGCCGTCATGATCCTCCGCATCGACGACGTCATCGCCGCCGGCGACCTGAAGGGCGGCGGCTCCGACGACGACGATGGCGAGGACATGCCCGGCGGCCCCGGCGGCGGTCCCGGCGGCGGCATGGGCGGCATGGGTGGCGGCATGGGCGGGATGGGCGGCGGCATGGGCGGCATGATGTAACGCCCCCACTTTTTACTCGCTCGGGCTTCCTCGCTCGCTTCGCTCGCTGCGGGAGCCGCTCGCTCGCAAAAACTTGGGGCGCGGATGCTCGTACTCCAGCCCCGCCCGCTCGCACCACTCGTCGCACGATTCTCCGCGTATCCACATGATAACGATGTCTCGGTCCGTTGGCTCCGTCGCCGTCGGGTAGCGGGACGTCCCGCTCGACGAGTACGTGTCGTATCGGACTCCCATCGGACACGTATGCCTCGAGCGTCCGGGACGGCGGCGTCTCCCCGCGTCGATTCTTCAACAAACGTCGGGGGAACGGATCCGCCGTCGAGTTAGCCGCCGTGAGCCGTGCCGAGGGTGGCTCAGTCGACTCGGGCTGATGACCGGCGTATCGACGGAGTGGTCGGCCGCGGCCGGCGGGTTAGGACTACGCTGACCGACGCGGCGCCGTTCGTCTACCACGGTTCGTCCTTCAGTCCGAGCGCGTACGCGCCGGCGTTCGTCGAGACGTGCAACAGCGGCGTGAGGACGAGGACGGCGAGAAGCACCGGGAGCGCGAACGTCGCCAGGAACCATTCCGTGGCGACCACCGCCGTCAGGCCGAGTGCCCCCGCGACGAAGTCGTACTGGTCGAATCCGGGGAAGGCGGCACCTCGTTCCCGGCCCGTGCGGCGTTTCAGGAACGACGCTACGACGTCCCCGAGCATGGCGCCGAACGCCAGCCCGACAGCGGCCGCGAGCGGGAACGCCGGGACGTCGACCCCCGTCGCCTCGACGGCGGCCGGGCGCACGGCGGTCAACAGGAGCGCGAGGAGGACGCCGGCGGCGGTCCCCGCGGCGGTGCCCCGCCAGGTCTTCCCGTCACCGAACAGGCGGTTCCCGTCCGGGAGGGCCCGGCCGCCGTCGATCGGGCGGCCGCCGCCGACGAGCACCGCGGCGTTGTTCGGGACGTACGCCGGGAGCATCGCCCACACGGCGACGACGACCGGCTCGACGACCATGGCTCGGCTCCGCACGGCCCGCCCAAAAGGGCGACGGCTCCCGGTACGCTCTTGGGTCGCGCGGCAGTATTTGCCAGCGTGATCCCACCTATCGCGCGGCGGTTCGTCGCTGGCGAGACCGCCGGCGACGCGATGGACCACGCGCGCGACCTCGACGCCGCCGGCGTCGGCACGATCTTCAACCGCCTCGGCGAACACTACGAGGCCCGCGAGCCGGCCGACGCCGACGCCGAGGCCTACTGCGAGCTCCTGTCGACCATCGGCGACACCGACCTCGACGCCTGCGTCTCCGTGAAGCCCTCCCAGCTCGGCTTCGACGTCGACCCGGCCGTCTTCCGGGAGAACCTGACGCGGGTCGTCGGGGCGGCCGCCGACCACGATGGGTTCGTCTGGATCGACATGGAGGACCACACGACCACCGACGCGACGATCGACGCCTTCGAGTCCCAGGTCCGACGGTACCACGGCGTGGGGCTCTGTCTCCAGGCCAACCTCAAGCGGACGCCGGCGGACCTGGCGCGGCTCGCCGACCTGCCCGGCAAGGTCCGACTCGTCAAGGGCGCCTACGACGAACCGCCGGACGCGGCCTACACCGACAAGGCCAGGATCGACGAGGCGTTCCGGGACCTCCTCGTGGGGGCCTTCGAGCAGTTCGACGGCGGCGTCGCCCTCGGGAGCCACGACCCCGAGATGATCGAGCTGGCCCGCGATCTCCACCGGGAGTACGGGACCGACTACGAGGTCCAGATGCTGATGGGCGTCCGCGAGGACGCCCAGCGGGCCCTCGCCGCCGACGGCGTGGCGGTCTACCAGTACGCCCCCTACGGGACGCGATGGCTGTCGTACTTCTACCGTCGGGTGATGGAGCGGAAGGAGAACGCGCTGTTCGCCCTCCGGGCGATCATCAGCGGATAGGGCCGTCGCCCCACCAGGGCCTGCGGGCGGTCAACGGCCGAAAAGGCCTGTCGCCGCACCAGGCCCGGCCCGGGCCGAGTTGCGGCCGTCCCACGCACGACCAGCAGTCAGTCGTCCGTGGTCTCGCGGTCCTCCTCCCGGACCATCGGGCCGCCCTCCGTGACGTCGATCGCGATCCCGGACTCCCGGCTCTCCCCGAAGCCGGCGCTGAGGATCCGGGTCAGGGCGTCCTCGACGCTCTCGTCGACCTCGACGTACCGGTCGGCCTGGACCTCGACCACGTAGCCGGTCGTGATGTTCGGCGCCGTCGGGAGAAAGAGGACGTCGCGTCCGTCCGGGGTCGTCTTCCCGGTCTTGAACGCGGTCATCCGCATTCCGTCCCAGACCTCGAGCTTGACGGGCGTTTGCAGCTCCTCGGGACCGGACAGCGCCGTCTCGACCGCCATCTTCGAGGCGTTGTACACCACCCTGAGCCCGGGGACCTGGTTCATGAGCTTGTCGAGGGCGGTCTCCAGGAGGTCCCCGAGGGTGGTCCGCATCAGGTAACCGACCGAGATGACCAGTAGCGCGAACAGCACGAGGACGATGCCGACCTGGAGGACCGGGTCTTCCGTCTTCAGCACCGTATCGAGGTACGGGATCGAGGCGAGGGCCCGGTAGACGACGGCGATGACGTACGCGACGACGAGCAGCGGCACGACGATGATGAGCCCGCTGGCGATGTCGCGCTTCCAGGAGGACGGCAGCATTCGTCCTCCTGTTCGGCTACCCTATATTCAAGGGCTTCGACCCTCCAGCGCTCGAGCGTGCCGGCGCCACGTCGCCTCGTCCGGTCCCGTCGCGGTGGATCGTACCGCCGTTGGTCCCCCCGGCCCGTCTCCTGGGTTCGGGCCCCGAGGCGTTCGGCTACGCCACGCTCCGGGACCCCGAAAGAGCCGGCTCGGGCCGCTCCCACGCGGGCGAGGGCCTGTTCCCGGCCCCGGACGGGCGGTCTATCGAGCCCCCAGAGGGTTGCGAGCAGGCGGGACGGATAGGTCGCGGGCAGGCCGTGTCCCGCACACCGGCCTCGGCGTCCTGCCGGCCCTGCTCACAGCACGGGGGGTCTGGCCGTGTCTCCGTACTTCAACGTTCGGACCGTCAGAAGGAGACGTTCGTCTCGGTGCCCTCGGTCGCTTCCTCGAGGCCGTCCTCGGCCATGTCCTCGGTGAACTGCTCGCCCATTTCGGCCTCGAGGAGGACGTCCTCGAACTCGCTGCGGTACCGGTGGCTCACGCGTCGGGCCTCGGTTCGGGCGCGGACGACCCGGCGGTACCGGCGGACGGTCGACTCCGAGACCTCGAGGTCGTCGGCGATCTCGCCGGTCGTCCGGTCGGCCTCGAGGTGGTCGCGGAGGGCCTCGAGGTCGAACGGCGCGTCGGTGTCGCGGTCCCGGACGAGGTGGAGGTCCATCCGGGCGCGGAAGACCGCCCGGCGGGAGACGTCCAGGGCCTCGGCGATGGCGGTGTCGCCCGCCCCGTCGTAGAACCGCTCGACGACGGTCGCGAGGTCCGGGTCGGCGAGGTCGGTGTCGAAGCCATGGTCGGCCCGCATCCGCTCGATGATCTCGACCAGGCGGTCCTCGGACGCGCGGTCGTCCACGAGCGACCCCCTAGGTTCACGTTGGGTTTCGGTCACGGTGTCGTCGTCCGCGACCTCCGTGAATATATCCCGGAGTTCCTCCGTGTTGTCGGTCACACTGGACGGATATGTCCCCCAATCTCATATTTAAACCTGGCGGTCGTTGTCAACCGGTACCGTCAAGATGGTTGACGAGCGAGGGCCGGGCATGACACGCACGAACACGTCGGGGGTCGACCTCGTGGACGAGGAGACGACGTTGAACATCGCGCGGGCGGCGCTGTTCGCGGCGCTCATGGGCGCGTTCGCTCTCGTTTCGGTCACGGTGCCCGTGACCTCGATCCCGTTCACGCTGCAGGTCCTGGGCGTGTTCCTAGCCGGCATCCTGCTCGGGCCGGTGTGGGGCGGCGCCGCGATGGTGCTGTATCTCGCTGCCGGGGCCGTCGGCGCGCCGGTCTTCGAGGGCGGATCGGCGGGTATCGGCATCCTCCTCGGCGGGGCTCCGTCGTTCGGCTACCTGTGGGCCTTCCCACTGGCCGCGGTCGTCATCGGGTACCTGGTCCACGGCTCGACGGAGGTCCGGCGGCCGTCGTCGGTGTCGCCGGCCCGACTCGTGGTGGCCATGGCGGTCGGGACGGTCGTCATCTACGCGTTCGGGGCCCTGGGACTCATGTACGTCCAGGACGTCGGGCCGGAGGCCGCGGTCCTCGCGGGTGTCGTCCCGTTCGTCCCGGCCGAGATACTCAAGCTGGTCGCGGCCCTCGGGATCGTCCGGAGCGACGTCCTCCAGGCCGGATGATACGGACCGAGGGGTTGGTCCACCGGTACGGCGACGTGACAGCCGTCGACGGCATCTCGATGACCGTCGACGACGGGACGTTCCTCGCGATCTGCGGCGCGAACGGGTCGGGCAAGACGACGCTCGTCAGACACTTCAACGGCCTCCTGGAACCGGACGATGGCGAGGTGTTCGTCGACGGCGATCCGGTCGGTGCCGACCTCGTCGCCGCCAGGACTGCGGTCGGGATGGTCTTCCAGAACCCCCGCGACTGTTTCGTCGCCGCAACGGTCGGCGCCGACGTCGCGTTCGGCCCCGAGAACCTGGGCCTGGCCCGCGAGGAGATCGACAGACGCGTCGAGTCGGCGCTGTCGGCGGTCGGGATGGACGGCCGACGGGACGAGCGGATCGACCGCCTCTCCGGCGGCGAGACGGCCCGGGTCGCGATCGCCGGGGCGCTGGCGATGGAGCCCGACCACCTGGTGCTGGACGAGCCGTTCACCGGGCTCGACTGGCCGGCACGGCAGCTGGTCCGCGAACGACTCGAATCGCTCAACGCCGCCGGGACGAGCGTCGTGGTCGTCACCCACGACCTGGGTGCGGTCGCCGACGTCGTAGACCGGGTCGTGGTCCTCTCGGACGGAACGATCGCCGCCGACGGGCCGCTCGGTGCGGTCCGGGCGGACCTCGAGGGCCTCGACGTCCGGCCGCCATGACGCTGGTGTACGAACCGGGGTCGACCCCTGCCCACCGGCTCGACCCCCGCTCGAAGCTCCTCGTCCAGACGACCTTCGTCGCGGCCGCGTTCGTCTACACGACGCCACCGGGCCTCCTCGCGCTCACCGGACTGGTCGCCGGGATGCTGGCGGTGGCCCGGACGTCGCCGTTGCGGAGCCTCTGGGAGTTCCGGGTCGTGCTGCCCGTCGTGGTCGCGGCGCCGATACTCGAAGGGCTGACCCTCGGCGCGCCGTGGTTCGTCCTCGCCGACGCCATCGGGCCGGCACTGGCGAGTGTGCGGGTGCTGCTCGTGTTGCTCGTCACGGCCGCCTACGTCAGGACGACGCCGGTCCGGGAGTCCCGCGCGGTCATCCAGCGGTCGGTCCCGGGGCGGCCCGGCCAGTTTCTCGGGATGGGTGCAGCCTTCGTCTTCCGGTTCCTCCCGGTCCTGCAGGACGACGTCGCCCGCATCAGGAACGCCCAGCGCGTCCGCCTCGGCGCCGAACGCCCGGTTACCGAACGCGTCCGGCTCCTGGCGGTGGCTGCGTTCGCCCGCGCATTCGACCGGGCGGACACCTTTGCCCTGGCGCTGCAGGCGCGCTGTTTCGCCTGGAACCCGACACTGCCCGAGTTGCGGCTCGGCGCCCGGGACCTCCCGGCGCTCGCGCTGGCGGCCGCGCTGGCGGTGGCCGCAGTCGTCGGTGCGACGTGAGGGAGTCGGCAATCACCGCTCCAGTGGCGTGAAACCCCCGCAGACGGCGGCCTCGACGCCCGCTGTGACAAAGCTTAAGCGCGTCGGTCACGCCGTGTCAGCGTATGCCATCGGCGCTCGCCCTGCAAGCCGGCGGCGACCTCGCCAGGGAGACCTACTGGCAGATCGGCCCGGTCCAGAAGGTGCTGTTTTACTTCCTCGCCACACTGACGATCCTCGTCGCCGCCATCGGGGTCTACCGACGGTTCGCCCGGTACACGCGCGGGACGGCCGACTGGTTCGACCGACTCGACGACCTCCCGGGCCGGATCGCCTCGGCCGCGAAGATCGTCGCCACGAACGAGACGCAGTTCAACCGCGACCTGGTCGGCGGCCTCATGCACGCGTTCATCATGTGGGGCTTTCTGACGCTGCTCATCGCGACCACCATCCTCTTCGTCGACATCGACTTCTACCAGGTCGCCACCGGCGACTCGTTCTGGGTCGGCGACTTCTATCTGTCCTACCAACTGGTCACCGACGCCCTCGGTCTACTCTTCGTCGTCGGCCTGGCCGTCGCGCTGTGGCGCCGGTACGTCCGCCGCAGCGACCGGCTGTGGGGCAAACACACCGACTGGGAGGACGCGTTCCTCGTCTGGTCGCTGTTCCTCCTCGGGCTGGGCGGGTTCCTCCTGGAGGGCCTCCGCATCCTCGGCCAGGGCCCCGAGTCGGTCAGCTTCGTCGGGACCGCGGTGGCGCTCGCCCTCGCCAGCCTGGGGCTGGACGCCTCGTCGGCGGCCGCCGTCTACCCGCTTGCGTGGTGGTCCCACGCGCTGCTCGCGTTCCTCTTCATCGCGGCCATCCCGTACGCCAAGCCGTTCCACATGATCTCGTCGTTCGCCAACGTCGTGACGCGCGACGAGCAGGCCGGCGTCCGGCTGCCGGGCGTGCCGTCGGACCTGGACGCGACGAACGCCGAGTCCATCGACGACTTCAGCTGGCGGGAACTGCTCGACCAGGACGCCTGCACCAAGTGCGGCCGCTGTTCGGCCGTCTGCCCCGCAAAGGCGTCCGGCCGGCCGCTGGACCCCCGCGACGTCATCCTCGACCTGAAGGCCTACAGGCAATCGGTGGAGGCGGGCGGCGAGACGAAACCGATCATCGCCGACGGCGGCGGCGTCATCGACACCGAGACGATGGAGTCCTGCATGGCCTGTATGGCCTGCATGGACGCCTGCCCCGTCGAGATCGAGCACCTCAAGAGCTTCACCCGGCTCAACCGCCAGCAGGTCGACCAGGGCGACGTCCGCCCGGAGATCCAGGACGTCTTCCAGAACGTGATGCAGAAGGGCAACACGTTCGGGGACCCGCCGTCGGACCGCGGGGACTGGACCGAGGAACTGGGCTTCGAGGTCGCCGACGCCCGCGAGGAATCGGTCTCGGTCGGCATCCTCTACGAGGACGAGGTCTACGACGGCAACGACGTCCGCCGCATCGGCGAGGAGTTCCTCTTCGTCGAGCAGGCCGGCACCCTCGTCGACAGCTTCCGGGAGTGTGACTACGGGACGATCGTCTGTACCGATCCCCACTCGTACAACACGTTCAAAAACGAATACCCGGAGGTCGACTTCGAGGCGTTCGCCGACGACCCGATGATGGAGTTCGCCGTCGAGGGCTACTGGAACCGCGACGGCGACGTCGAGGTGTACCACTGGACCCAGGCCGTCGAGGAACTCGTCGGCGTCGACGCCCTCGGCCTGGGCGGCGACGAACTGGACTACACGGTCACCTACCACGACCCGTGTCACCTCGGCCGGTTCAACGACGAGTACGAGGCGCCCCGGGAACTCGTCCGCGCGACCGGGTGTGACCTCCGGGAGATGCCGCGGAACCGCGCGAACTCCTTCTGCTGTGGCGGCGGGGGCGGCGGCCTCTGGATGGACTTCGACGAGGAGCCGAAACCGAGCGAGGAGCGGCTCCGAGAGGCGCTGGAGGACACCGACGCCGGCGCCGCCGTCGAGAAGTTCGTCGTCGCCTGCCCGATGTGCATGACGATGTACGAGGACGGCCGGAAGACCGGCGGGTTCGAAGAGGACATCGAGATCGTCGACGTCGCCGAACTCGTCGTCGAGGCACTCGAGGTCAACGGTGCGCCGGTCGCGACCGCCGGCGACGCAGGCACGGACGCGGCGCCGGCCGACGACTGACCGATGCCCACCATGGAACACCGCGGACCGATGCCCACGAAGGGACACCGCGTCGGCGCCTCATGGAGTCAGGAACACTCTTTACGCCCCTGTGTGAGGCACCGATATGCGCGAGCGCTTTGACGTGATCGTCGCCGGCGCGGGCCCGGCGGGCGCCCAGTGCGCCCGCGACGCCGCGGCCCGCGGCTACGACGTCGTCGTCCTCGAGACGGAACCCGAGTCGTCGTTCCCGCGTCAGAGCAACAAGTCCACCGGCGGCACGTTTCCCGCCATGTTGACCGCGTTCAACGTCCCCGACGAGGTCGTGATGCAGTTCACCGACGACGTCGTCATCGAGTCGCCGAACGACCACTTCGTCGAGCCCCGCCCCGGTGCCGTCCTGGACTTCGGCGCGTTCAAGGAGTTCCTCGTCGCCGAGGGCCGCGACCGCGGCGCGGCGTATCGGTTCGACGCCCGCGTCTCCGAACCCATCGTCGAGGACGGCGAACCCGTCGGCGTCCGGTACAACGGCTCCGAGGCGGTGTACGCCGACATCGTCGTCGACGCGACCGGACCGGCCGCGCCGCTGGCGACGGAGCTTGGGGTCTGTGACCTCGACCGGGAGAACCAGGCCATCGGCATCGAGTACGAGTTCGAGGGCGTCGACCTCGACCACGAGGAGTACGCCGACCTACGGGCGTCGATGATGCTCCGCCTGGACCACGCGTTCGCGCCGGGCGGCTACGCCTGGATCTTCCACACCGGCGCCGACACCGCGAAGGTGGGCTTGTGCTACATCCGGAACGACAGCTACCAGCGGTACTCGGCGGTCGACCGGACCATCGACGGCTACCTGGACCACTGGCTCGACACGGACCCGCGGTTCGAGACCGCGACCCGGCTCGAGGGCCGCCAGCACCGCGGGTCAGCCCACATCCAGCCCCCCGCGTCGCTCAGTACGGACAGCTTCATGGCGATCGGCGACACCGTCCCGACGATCGACCCGCTGTGGGGCGAAGGGATCCACAAGGGGATGCAGTCCGGCCGCGCCGCCGCGACCACCGTCGACCGCTGTCTCAGTCAGTCGGAGCCGGACACGTCCGCCGAGGCGATGTCGGTCTACGACGACCTCTGGCACGGGGATGTCGCCCCGGACATGGACGCCCGCCTCGTGATGACCCACCTTTTGTACCTCTCGCCGAACGACCGGTACGATACGCTGGTCTCGGACCTCAACCGCCTCGACCACGACACCCTCGCCCGGGCGAACGCCGGCGACAAGCGGGCCATCGTGAAGCTGCTCCACCTCCGGGACCTCCCGCTTCTGGCGCGGTTTGTCAACCAGTACTACCGGTCGTAGCCGAAGTTTCAAGGCCCAAGCCGCCACCACCGGCCCCGTGCCGACGTTCACCGAGCTGGCGACGGCCGCCTACTGCCCACGGAAGCTGTACTACCGCCGAAAACACGACGACGGCGACCCGCCCGACGACGCCCGGGCCGTTCGCGAACTGGCGTACCGCTACCCGGCCCTGCTCGACCCCGACACCGACCTGACCGACGAACCGGTCGCGCTGGCACCGCCGGCCTACCGGGCCGCGCTCCGTGCCACGCGGGACCGGCTGGACTGCTGGCACCGCCTGGTCGACCCCGCCGGCAGCCACGTCCGGCTGTCCGGCAAGGACTGCCGCGGCGTCGCCCACAAAGTGCTCGAGGCGCCGCCTCGCCCCGTCGTCGTCTCGGCCGGACGTCCGCCCGACCGCGGCGTCTGGTCGCCTCACTCTGTCCGGGCGACCGCGGCCGCGAAGGCCCTGGCCTGGGAGCGGGAGGTGGCCGTCGAGTCGGCCCTCGTGGAGTACCCGGCCCACGGCGTCGTTCGACGGCTCCGGCTCACGACCCGGCGGAAGGCCGCCTACCGGCGGGCGCTCCGGACCGCCGAATCCCTCGACGGCCCGCCGCTGCGGCTCGATGACGACGCCCGGTGTGGGGCCTGCGAGTACCGAGGGGAGTGTGGAACCCGGACGCGGTCGCTCCGTTCGCGGCTCCCGTCGTGACCGCACCGCCCGAGTCGGGGCCCCCGGCAGCCGCCGGTTCGCCGAACCTCACATTGAAGCGGGTGGCGACACACGTCGAGTCATAGCACGGAGGACCACGGATGGGCACGGACCCACACCCAGACAGCGATGGCTGACCGTGACTGCCGGCGCGACGTCGCCCGGATCGTCGCCGACGCCGACGGCGTGACCCCGGCGGACGTCGACCGAGCCGCCTCGCCGGGTGTCGAAACGGCCACCGTCGGCGAGGCCCACGAGCACTGCGTCTTCGAGGTCACCGGCCTGGACTGCCGGACGTGTGCCGGTCTCCTCGAGTGCATCCTGGCGGCCCGCGACGGCGTGAGCAACGTCACGGCCACGCCGGGTCACGGGACGGTTCGGGTCGACTACGACCCCGAGACGGCGTCGCCGGCGTCGCTGCGGGCGGCGCTCGCCGACCTCGGCTACCCCGTCGAGACGACCGACGAGGCGTTCGGCAACCGCCGGGCCGCCCAGTTTCGGGAGGCCCGGCTCGTCACCGGCCTCCTCGCCGGGCTGATGGCCCTCGTGCCGTACGCCGCCGTCGTGTACCCGACCCGATTCGCCGTCTGGCCCGCCCATCCCCGGGTCGTCGCACTCCTGGAGCGCGCCCTGGAGAGTGCCTTCGCGACTCACTTCTTCCTGAACCTCGCGCTCCTGTCCGGCATCGTCCTCGCGGTGACCGGCAAGCCGCTCCTCGAGGACGCCGGGGCCTCACTCCGGACGCTGTCCCCGAACCGGAACCTCCTCGTCGCCGCGCTCGCCGTGGGGCTGTACCTCTACAGTACGGCGACGGCGTTCCTGATTCCCGGCGGCGTCTACTACGACATCGTCATCGTGGTGGTCGTCGGTGCGGCCGTCCGGCGCGCGGCGGACCGCGAGGCCGTCGCGGGATCGACGGCGGAGCCGCCGGCCGACGCCGCCGAGTCCGTCCCGGCGACGTCCCCGCGGGCGGACTGAGGCGCGAGGAGCCAGGCCAACACCGCAGAGTCCGTCCCGGCGAGGTCTCCGGAAGCGGATCGAGGCGCGAGGAGCCAGGCCGACCCCGTCAGTCCGTGTCCTCGAGCCACGCCTCTATCGCCGCCGCCCGTGCCCCCCGTCGACGGAGTTCGCCCCCGGCCACGTCGACCACCGTGCTCTCCGTGCCGGCCGTCTCGCCGCCGTCGACGACGACCGCCCGCTCCCGGATCGCGGGGTCGAGGTCCGCGAGCCGGCGGGCGCTGGGGCGGCCGCTCAGGTTCGCACTCGTCGCGGTGACGGGGCCGACGCGTCTCGCGAGCGTCCGGGCGACGTCGTGGTCCGGGACGCGGATGCCGACGCGGTCCCGGCCGGCGACCAGCACATCCGGCACCCGGTCTGTCCGCTCCAGGAGAACGGTAACAGGGCCCGGGAGGAACGCCTCGCAGAACGCCCGCTCCCGGTCGGTCCACCGGACGTAGTCGGGGGCCGCGCCCACCTCGGGCAGCGCCATCGAGACCGGGTTCTCTCGGGCCCGCTCTTTCGCGTCGAACACCCGCGCGACGGCCTCGGGGTCCGTGGCGTCGGCACCGAGCCCGTAGACGGTCTCGGTGGGGTAGACGACCAGGTCGCCGCGCCGCAGCGCCGCGACGGCCGCGGTGAGGTCGGTCACGGCTCCAGCGACTCGACGGCGTCTTCGAGTTCCGCGTACGGCGGGAACTCTGGCCACTCCGTGGCGACCCAGGCGTGCCGGACGGTCCGGTCGGCGTCGATGACGAAGACGGCGGGCCGGGGCTCGTGGATGCCGTGCATGCCGTCGAGGTCGTGGCCGACGCCGTAGGCCTCGGCCACGTCGTTGGCCGGGTCGGCGAACAGCCGGAACGCCTCGAGGCCCCACTCCTCGAGGAACCGGGAGTGCTCGTACGGCGTCGAGATGGAGCACCCGACGACCGCGGCCCCGTACTCGTCCCACCCGCGGTCGCGGACCTCCTGCCAGATGTACGTCGCGGGGAAGTCGCCGTCCATCGTGTGCCCGGGCGGGTCGGCGGGTTCGAGGTCGATGACGTCGAACTCGAGGTTCATTCGGCCTCCCCGGCGGCGCGAGCCGTGGCCCGGCCGGGGTCGGCGCCGCCACCGACGGCTCCACCGTCGGTTCGGGGCTCCTCCGGAGCCTCGCCGCCGCCGTACGTCGTCTCGAGGTACTCGACGATGTTGGCGCTCTCGCTCATCGTCACGCCGGTCGAGGCGTCGACGATCGCCGGGACGGTGCGGGCGCCGGAGCGGCGCTTGACGCCGTCCCGCCGGGAGTGTCGCGCCTCGACGAACCGCGAGTGGTACGGCACGTCGAGTTCGTCGAGCGTCCGCACGACGCGCTCGCAGAACGGGCAGGCCTGGAGCCGGTAGAGCGTGATCGCCGGGTCGGTATCCTCGTCTGACATGGCCGTCGGTACGGCCGGCCGCCGCCTAAGGGTGTCGCCGTCGTGTGCGACCGGCAGGCGGCCGGGCGACCGGGCGAAGATATCGGTGGAACGCGATGGCTGGCCGACCGGCGGATGCCAGCGCGGAAGACACCGGCGTGCCGCACCCGGCCGCGAATCCCCGGCGCGAGGTGCAGCCGCCGACGGCGGGGCGCCGGCGTTCAGGACGCCGGAGATTCCGGGCCAAACATGCAGTCGATCGCGGACGGACGGCGGGGACGCGTCGGCCGTGGTGATGGCAAGCCTTAATCCCGGTCCCACGGAAACCCGCACGTCCGGATGGGCTCTGTCGCGTGGTTCCTGCCGCTGGCAGTGCTGCAGGTGGGCGGCGGCGCGGCCGGCGCCCCGGTCAGCGACTGGGTCGTCGCGGCGGTCGGGGGCACCACCATCGTGGTGCTGCTCGCATTGTCGGCCTTCTTCTCCTCCTCGGAGATCGCGATGTTCTCGCTCGCGCCCCACCGCGTCGAGGCGATGGTGGACGACGGACGCCGTGGCGCGTCGACGCTGCAGGCTCTCAAAGAGGACCCCCACCGCCTGCTCGTCACCATCCTCGTCGGCAACAACGTCGTCAACATCGCGATGTCCTCCATCGCCACGGGGCTTCTCGCCATCTACGTCTCCCAGTCGGTCGCGGTCTTCGTGGCCACGTTCGGCATCACCGCCCTGGTGCTCCTGTTCGGCGAGAGTGCCCCGAAGTCCTACGCCGTCGAGAACACCGAGTCGTGGGCGCTCCGCATCTCGAAGCCGCTGGAGCTTTCGGAGTACCTGCTCTTCCCGCTCGTCGTCACGTTCGACTACCTCACCCGCCAGCTCAACCGGGTGACCGGCGGCCGCAGCGAGATCGAGTCGACGTACGTCACCCGCGAGGAGATCCGCGACATCATCGAGACCGGCGAGCGCGCCGGCGTCCTCGAGGAGGACGAACGGGAGATGCTCCAGCGGATCTTCCGCTTTACGAACACCATCGCCAAGGAGGTCATGACGCCGCGGCTCGACATGGAGGCCGTCCCGAAGGACGCGAGCATCGACGAGGCCATCCAGGCCTGCGTCCAGTCCGGCCACACGCGGCTGCCGGTGTACGACGGCAGCCTCGATAACGTCCTGGGCGTCGTCGACGTCTCCGATCTCGTCCGGGACTACACCTACGGCGAGAACGACGCAGTCGAACTCGAGGACCTCATCGAGGAAACCCTCCACGTCCCCGAGTCGAAGAACGTCGACGACCTGCTGGCCGAGATGCGCGAAAACCGGATGCACATGGTGATCGTCATCGACGAGTTCGGGACCACGGAGGGGATGGTGACGATGGAGGACGTCACCGAGGAGATCGTCGGCGAGATCCTCCAGTCCGGCGAGGAGGAGCCGATCGAGGTCGTCGACGACCGGACGGCCATCCTGAAGGGCGCGGTGAACATCGACGAGGTCAACGAGACCCTCGAGGTCGACATCCCCGAGGGCGAGGAGTTCGAGACCATCGCGGGCTTCATCTTCAACCGCGCCGGCCGCCTCGTCGAGGAGGGCGAGACCATCGAGTACGACGGTCTGGACATCTACGTCGACCGCGTCGAGAACACCCGGATCCTGCGGGCGCGGCTCGTGAAGACCGAGGCCTACGAGCCCCGGACGGCCGAAAGCCCGCCGGACGAGGACGCCTGACGCCGGGCCCCCACCGGGCGACCCACCGCGGACCTCGGGACCGACATCGCCCCGCTGTAGGGACGTCGATACGGCTACCTGCGGAACCGACAGCCCCGTCCCGGCCCCCGAGAGCGTCGTGCAAAACTATTCGTTAGTCTACTCGAACGATAGGTTTAGACGCGTCAAATTCAAGTGTCGCCTCCCCGAACGGCGAGCCATGATCCAGCGACACCGGGAGAAGGGATGCCGTCGATAAACTACGCAAGGGCGGCCGAAGTCACGGACCGCCTCGAGTCGCGGCTGGTCGAGTCGATCGGCGTGAACCGCCGAACCGTCCTCGGCGGCCTCGGCGTCGCCGGCAGCGCCGCCGTCGGCCTCGGCGGATCGGGGGCGACCGCCACGAGCGGCCACGGGGAGGAGGACCACGGCACCTTCGGCGCCGTCGACGAGTACCGCGACACCGACTTCGACCCACACGAGTTCCTCTCGACGTTCAACACCGGCCGCGACGGCCAGGACACCGTCCCCCAGGCCGTCTACGACGAGGACGGCCGGACCGTCCGCGAGTTCGAACTGGTCGCTGTCGACACCACGATCACGATCGCCCCGGGCGTCGAGTTCTCGGCGTGGGCCTACAACGGCCAGGTCCCCGGCCCCACGCTCCGGGTCGAGGAGGGCGACCTCGTCCGGATCGAGTTCACCAACGCCGGCGAGCACGCCCACACCATCCATCCGCACCTGAAGAACACCAACCCGCGGATGGACGGCGTCCCGCAGACCGGGCCCGGGGTGGTTTCGTCCGGCGAGTCGTTCACCTACGAGTGGGTCGCCCAACCTGCCGGCGTCCACCTCTATCACTGCCACTCGCTCCCCCTGAAGGCGCACATCCACCGCGGCCTCTACGGCACCATCGTCGTCGACCCCGACCCGGAACGGGTCGCCGAACGACCCCGCGAGTACGTCAACTATCACGGGCCCATCACCGACGAGTTCCGCGCCCGGCTCGTCGCCGAGGCCGAATCCCGGAACCACCAGTACCCCGCAAACGACGACGTCACGGAGTTGGTGGTGGTGATGAACGGCTTCGACACGGACTTCGACGGCGAGAACGAGGTCTACGCCGCCAACACCCGCGCGTTCGCCTACGGCGTCGGCGACACCGACGGCGAGGGCACCTGGCAGCCGGGCGAGACCAGGCGGCCGATCCGGATCGACCGCACCGACCGACAGCGCGTCTACCTCGTCAATGCCGTCGAGTTCGACCCCATCAACTCCTTTCACACCCACTCGCAGTTCTTCGACTACTACGACCACGGGACGACACTGCTCCCGACGGACGCGACCGTCGACACCGTCATGCAGTGCCAGGCCCAGCGCGGCATCGTCGAACTCGACTACGCCGACCACGACCCCGGCCTGTACATGTTCCACGCCCACCAGTCGGAGTTCGTCGAACTCGGCTGGATGAGCTTCTTCGAGGTGGTCTGAGGTGGCCGACACCGATGTCGAGGACGGCGGCGAGGACCACGCCGCCGCCGCGACCGCCGACCGGACGACCGACGGAGGCGTCGAGCCCGGGGAGGAGCCGACGCGGCCGCTCGGCCTCCCGCAATGGGTCGCTGCACTTGTCCCCGTCGTCCTGCTCGTCGCCGTCCTCGGGCTGTTCCTGTTCGCCTCGCCGCTTTCCGGTGTCCAGAGCGGCGAGCCGCTCCCCGACGTGACCGTCACCCACGCCACCATGCCGTCCGACGACACCGTCGTCCTCCACGTGACCAACAACGGCCCCGAATCCGTCACATTCTCGCAGGTGCTCGTCGACGAGGCCTACTGGGAGTTCCGCGTCGAGGGCGCCGGCGGCGACCGGACCCTGGCGCCGCGACAGAGCGCCCGCATCGTCGTTCCCTACCACTGGACGCCCGGGTGGGACCTCCACGTCGACCTGCTGTTGGCCGACGGCACCACGGTGAGCCACACCATCGTGGCCCCACAGGCGTCGCCCGGGATGACCGCGACGGTGCTGGTGACGCTGGCGCTCGTCGGGGTCTTCGTCGGGATCATCCCGGTCGTGCTCGGGATGCTGTGGTTCCCGTTCATCCGGTCGATGAGTGACCGCGCGCTGCACGCCATGTTGCTTTTCGCCGCCGGCGTGCTCGCCTTTCTCGCGTTCGATGCGGCGTTCGAGGCGTTCGAACTCGCCGACCGGATCCCCGGCGTCTACGAGGGCCCGCTCCTGGTCGTCCTCGGCGTCGTCGGCGCGCTGCTGTCCGTCCAGGCGGTCAGCGCCTGGCGCGAGCGCCGGGTCGCCGCCGGGGACGACCGCGCCGCCGGCGGGCTCTGGGTCGCCTACCTGGTGGCGCTCGGCATCGGTCTCCACAACCTCGCGGAGGGGCTTGCCATCGGGAGTTCGTTCGCGCTGGGCCGCGTCTCGCTCGGTACGTTCCTCGTCGTCGGCTTCATGCTCCACAACGTGACCGAGGGGCCGGCGGTGGTCGCGCCGGTCGCCGACGGCGAGCGGCCCGCGCTCCGGCACTTCGCGGCGCTGGGCCTGCTCGCCGGGGCGCCCGTCATCCTGGGCGGCTGGATCGGCGGCGTCGCGTTCTCGCCGACGCTCGGTGCCTTGTTCCTCGCCGTGGGGGTCGGGGCCATCCTCCAGGTCGACTGGGAACTCGCCCGCCTGGTCCGGGCCGCCGACGGGCGCGTGGCGAGCGCGACGAACCTGCTGTCGTTCCTCGTCGGCTTCGCCGTCATGTACGCCACCGGCATCCTCGTCGTGGTCTGAGCAGCGGTACCGGCCTCTCGAGACTGACCGTGAACCGCTCCGCGAACCCGGGCTCGGCTGGCGGGCCGGCGCGCGGCTTCGCCGCTCGCCCGTTCCGAGGCCTCACTCGCGCCTCCCGCTCGCCCATCCGGCGGCGCTCCCGATGGTCGCGCCGCCCGGCCCACGACCCGGACGCCCTCGACGGGAGAAAGTGTGACTTAAGGGACGGCCCCCTGAATCCGGGCTATGGACGAGCGCACGTACGCGGCCGAGGCCGCCCCGGGCGAGGAGGTCACCGTCGCCGGGTGGGTCCACGAGCTGCGGGACCTCGGCGGCATCGCCTTCCTCATCCTGCGGGACACGAGCGGCCGGATCCAGGTGAAGTTCGAGAAGGAGGCGATGGCCGACGACCTGGTCGAGACCGGCCTGGGCGCCCACCGGGAGTCCGTCGTCGCCGTGACGGGCGCCGTCGAGGCCGAAGAGCGCGCCCCGACCGGCGTCGAGGTCGTCCCCGAGTCCGTCGAGGTCCTCGCGCCGGCGGACACCGAGCTGCCGCTGGACCCGAGCGGGAAGGTCGAGGCGGAGCTGTCGACCCGGCTCGACAACCGGACGCTGGACCTCCGGCGGGCGGAGGGCCAGGCCGTCTTCGAGGTCCGCGCCGAGGTGCTGCGGGCGGTCCGGGCGGCGTTCCGCGCCCACGACGCCACCGAGATCAACACGCCGAAGATCGTCGCCACCGGCACCGAGGGCGGCACCGAGCTGTTCCCCATCACCTACTTCGGCCGCGAGGCGTTCATGAACCAGAGCCCGCAGCTGTTCAAACAGCTCGTCGCGGGCTCGAACGTCGAGCGCGTCTTCGAGATCGGCCCGATCTTCCGCGCCGAGGAGCACAACACCCCGCGGCACCTCAATGAGGCCACCTCCATCGACTTCGAGGGCGCCTTCTGCGACCACCACGACGCGATGGACGTCTGCGAGGCCGTGGTCGTGGCGGCCTACGAGGCCGTCGCGGAGAACTGCCGGGACCAGCTGGAGGCGCTGGACCTCGCCGAGGAGTTCGAGCCGCCGGAGCCGCCGTTCCCGCGGTTCACCTACGAGGACGCCATCGACCGCGTCAACGCCACCGGCGCGCTAGACGAGCAGCTCGTGTGGGGCGACGACCTCCCGACGGAGGGCGAGCGGGCGCTCGGCCGGGACGTCGGCGGCCACTACTTCGTCACCGACTGGCCCGCCGAGATCAAGCCGTTCTACATCATGGACCACGACGACGACCCGGATCTGTCGACGGGCTTCGACCTTATGCATCCCCGGATGGAACTGGTCTCCGGCGGCCAGCGCGAGCACCGCCGCGAGAGGCTCATCGAGGGCTTCGAACGGCAGGGGTTAGAGCCCGAGGCCTTCGAGTACTACACCGAGATGTTCAGGTACGGCATGCCGCCCCACGCCGGCTGGGGGCTCGGCGGCGAGCGCCTGCTGATGACGATGCTCGAGCTGGACAACATCCGGGAGGCGGTGCTGTTCCCGCGAGATCGCCAACGTCTGAGCCCGTAGGGCGAGGACGTTGGGAGCCCGCGAGACGAGCGGAGCGAGTCTCGCAGGACCGGCAGCGGTTGAGCCCGTAGGCTAAACCGGTGCCCGTCGAGCGGGAGCTCGGGCGACGCAGCCCGCACAGCCGAGCGGAGCGAGGCGAGCAGGACCGTCGTCCGGCGTTCCCGCGAGACCGGCAGCGACTGTCGCCCTGAGGCGACGGTCGCACGCGTCGAGCGGGAGCTCGTCGGGCGAGCGAAGCGAGTCCGAGGGTGCGACCGACAGGGAGCGCCGCCGGATGAGCGAGCGGGAGGAGTGACCAGCGGGAACGACGACACGCGAGCCGCGAGGACCGACCGCAGGGAGCGCCTCGTGGTGGGCGGGAGGGAACCGCGAGCGGAGCGAGTCTCGCAGGGCCGGCAGCGACTGTCTTCATAGAGATGACCGAATCGCTGATTCGGCCCCGAGTTTATGTACGGTCACGCGATACGGTTCGACATGGCGCAGTCGTCAGTCGAGATAGTGACGGAGCTTCACGACGAGCCCCACATCGATGGGCGACGGGTGACCGTCAGCCGAATCCATGGCCTCGTCGAGGAGGCCGGCAAACCGGCAGCAGCGGTCGCCGAGGAGTTGAATCTCGATATCGCGGACGTCTACGGTGCCCTCCAGTATTACCACACGCACGACGTGGAGATGGCAGCGGTGGAGCGCCGGCGTCGCGCGCGGGAGCAACGGGCCAAAGATGCCGGTGCGGCCTCGCTGTCGGAACTCCTGAGAGGACGAGACGAGGAGACGGATGGGTTACAGGATTCTCGTTGACGAAAATACCAGCCCTCGTGTCGCGGAAATCCTGCGTGTGAAGGGTCACTCGGCCACTCACGTCCCTGCCATATTGAACGAAGGCGCTGATGACCGTACTATCCTGGAGTTCGCGCGGCGCCAGGAGTACCTCCTTCTCAGTCACGACCCGGACTTCCTCGATCCGGAGACGGCGGCCGGTGTCACAGTTCTCTACTACGGGGACGACACGATGGATACCGGCGACATCGCAGAGCGCGTCGACACACTCGCCGAGTGGGTTCCTGACGCGGATGCGCTTCCGCCGGTCGTAAACATTGGCGAGTGGTGACGACGGTCCGGTACACCGTCGTGGCGAGGGTACAGCTCGGCGCCGACGTACACGTGGTCGCCGTCCGTCTATAACTGGACCCAGTGGAAGTTGCCCGGCTTCGTGAGGTACCGCTCAGGCGAGAACTCGTCGTCCGCCGGCGGGTCGTCGGCGTGCGGGTCGCCGCCGAACCGGCACAGCGCCGGGAGTGTCGAAAGCCGTCCGGGGCGGTTTGGGAATCCTTAAGTCCGGCGCGGGCCGGCGTTCGGCCGTGTCACCGGACGCCGCCGTCCTCCTCGCCGTCCTCGGGTTGCCGTTCCTCGGTGCCGCCCTCGTCCCGGTCGTCCACCGGGTCCTCGGCGAGCGGACGGCGTACTTCGCCGCCGGGGTCGCGGCGGTCTGTCTCGCACTCTTGGCGACCCAGGCCGACGCCGCCCTCCACGCCACACCGGACGCCGGCGCCGTCGTCGTTCCCTGGATCCCCGCACTGGGCGTCGAACTCGCGCTGTACCTCGACGGGCTCGCGCTCCTCGTCGGCGTCCTCGCCACCGGCGTCGGTGTCCTCGTGTTCATCTACTCGGCCGGCTACATGCGTGACGAACCCGGAACCCAGCGGTACTACGCGACGCTGCTCGCGTTCATGGGCTCGATGCTCGGCGTCGCGCTCGCCGCCGACCTGATCGCGCTGTTCGTCTTCTGGGAACTCACCTCCGTCACCTCCTTTCTGCTCATCGGCCACTACCGGACGACCGACGCCGGCCGGTACGCCGCCCGGAAGTCGATGTTGGTCACCGTCGTAGGCGGCCTGTTCCTCCTGGTCGGCGTCGTACTTCTTGCCCACGTCACCGGAGAGGCGCCGGGGCTGGCCCGCACGTTCACGCTCGTCGGCACCGATGGCTCGATGCTGGCGAACCCCGAGGGCGTCCGCGGCGCCCTCGAGACCCGAGGACTGTTCGTCCCGGTCGTCGCACTCTTCGTCGTCGGCGCCGCCGCCAAGTCGGCCCAGGTGCCGCTGCAGATCTGGCTGCCCGACGCGATGGAGGCGCCCACGCCCGTCTCGGCGTTCCTGCACTCCGCCACGATGGTCAAGGCAGGCGTCTACCTCGTCGGGCGGCTCCGCCCCCTCTTTCTGCCGCCGGACGTCGCGGTCCCCGACTGGACGCTTCTCGTCGCCACGCTGGGGCTGGTCTCGATGGCGGTCACCGCCGTCCTGGCGGTCGGCGCGACGGACGTGAAGGAGCTTCTGGCGTATTCGACAGCCTCCCACCTCGGGCTCATCATCGCCGGCTACGGGCTCGCGACCGAGGCCGGCGTCGAGGCGGGCGCCTTCCACATCGTCAACCACGCGCTGTTCAAGGCCGCGCTGTTCCTCGTCGCCGGCATCGTCGCCCACGAGGCCGGCACCCGCGCCATCCACGACCTCGGCGGGCTCGCCGAGCACCTCCCCGTCACGGCCGCCGTCACCGTCGTCGCCGCCCTCGGGATGGCCGGCGTCCCGCCGTTCAACGGCTTCTACTCGAAGGAGCTTCTGTTCGAGGCGACCTGGGAGGTCGCCGCCCACGAGGGCGGCCTGTACCTCCTGTTCCCCGCCATCGCCGTCTTCGGCAGCGTGTTCACGGTCCTCTACTCGATCCGGTTTCTGATGCTGTTCTTCGGCGAGCCGCCCGACGGCCTCGCCGACCCCGAGATCCAGGCCCCGCCGTGGTCGATGCTGGCGCCGACGGTCCTCCTGGGCGGCCTGGCCGGCCTCGTCGGGCTGGCCGGCGTCCTCGCGACGGTCGGCGTCCACGTCGAGGCCTTCGAGTCGTTCCTCGCGAGCGTCGTCGCGAGCAGCGCCGTGGCCGGGGGCCACGGCTTCGAGTACCACCTCCCGACATCGCCCTCTCCGTACGCCGGCATGAGCCTGCTCGCCATCGGACTCGGGGCGGTGCTCTACCCCTCCTACGACCGGATCCACCGCGGCGTCCGGCGGCTCCGGGCGGTCCCCCACACCAGCCCGGACGCCTACTACGACGCCGGTATCGAGGGGCTGGACCGGCTCGGCGCGCTCGTCCCGCGGTACGTCCAGACCGGCGTGGTGCGGACCTACGCCGCGGTGCTTCTCGCCTCGACGAGCCTCCTCGTCCTCGGCGGCTACACCGCCACCGGCGTCGACCTCCCGGCGTTCGACGGCTTCGTCGTCGGCCTGCCGATCGCACTCGTCCTCCTGGTGGCGGTCGTGGGCGCCGCCGCGGTCGGCACCGCCCCGTCGCACGTCGCCGGCGTGCTCACCCTCTCGATCCTCGGGTTCATGGTCGCGGTCTTCTACGTCCTGGCGTCGGCGCCGGACCTCGCGCTGACCCAGCTCGTCGTCGAGACGCTCGTGCTCGTCATCCTCCTGCTCGTGCTGGACGAACTCCCCGCGTTCTACGGCGAGGCCACCCGCCTGCGCTCGATCACGGACGGCTTCGTCGCCGCACTCGTCGGCGCGACCGTCCTCGTCACGGTGCTCGTGGCCACCGCCGGCCGGCCGGACGACCGCATCGCCGAGTTCTTCGTCGAGAACGGCGGCGTCCCCGCCGAACACGGCCCCGTCCTCCTCGACGCCGCCGGCGGCGGCAACCTCGTGAACGTCATCCTGGTCGACTTCCGGGCGTTCGACACCCTGGGCGAGATCACCGTCCTCGCCATCGCGGCGCTGTCGGTGCTGACGCTCATCGCCATGCGCGGCACGGGGGAAGCGCCGTGAGCGACGGGCGAGGTCGGCCCGCCGGCCGTCGCGACCCGCGCCGGGAGACGACCGTCATCGCCCGGCTCGTCACCCGGACGGTCGTCCCGCTCATCCTCGTGACCGCGGTCGCGCTCCTGGTGCGGGGCCACAACCTCCCCGGCGGCGGCTTCATCGCCGGCGTCCTCACGGTCACGGCCTTCGCCCTCACCGCCATCATCTACGGCCTCGACGAACTCGAGGAGACGCTCCTCGGCGTGACGGTGCCCGGCCGCGGCGTCCTCTCGGGGGTGACCGAGACCTTCGCCGGGACGTTCGCCGCCGGGCTCGCCCTCGCGGCGGCCGGCGGCGTCGCCGCCATGCTCGCCGGCTACCCCTTCCTCTCGCAGGCCGTCGTGTTCGTCGAGGGCGTCCCGCTGTACCACGAAATCGAACTCGCCAGCGCCCTCGTTTTCGACCTCGGGGTGTATCTCGTGGTCGTCGGCGCCCTCCTCACGATCCTCAAGGTGGTGGGCCGGGAGTGACCCAGGTCGTCCTCGCGCTGGCGCTCGGCGCCCTCGCCACCGTCGGCACCTTCCTCCTGCTCCGCCGTGACGTCGTCCGGGTCGTCTGGGGCGTCGTCATCCTCGGCCAGACCGCGAACGTCTACCTCGTGACGATGGGCGGCCTCACCGGGACCGCCCCGATCGTGGACCACGGCGGCGAGACGGCCGGCGTCACCGACCCCTTAGTCCAGGCGCTCGTGCTCACGGCCATCGTCATCGGATTCGGCACCACCGCCTTCGCATTGGTGTTGACCTACCGGCTCTACCAGGAGCACGGCACGCTGGACCTCCGCGAACTCGCCGGAGGCGGCCACCCGGCCGGGGCCGTCCCCGCCGGCGTCCAGGCCGACGTCGCCGCGGGGACGGCCAACGTCGAGGGCGACGCAGGAAGGGAGGGCGACGAGCCCGCGACCGACGGCGGGGTCGTCGACACGCCCGCAGGTGACGGCGAGGTCCACACGCCCGCGACAGGCCGGGGCGGAGCCCGCGACGGCGTGATGCCCGACGAGCGTGACAGTGGCGGACAGACGAAGCGTGACGGCGACGGCGACCCGGACGCGGGAGGTGCCGACGGTGGTTGACCCGAGTCACGTCGTGGTCGCGCCGATGCTGGCGGCACTGTCGACCGCCGTCGGCACGCTGCTTGCCCGCCCCGCCCCACGGCTCCAGCGCGGACTGAGCCTCCTGGGGAGCCTCGCGTACCTCGCTGGGGTGGCCGCCCTCGCCGCCCGCGTGGCGGACGGCGGCATCCTCACCTACCAGGTCTCCGGCTGGCCGGCGCCGTTCGGCATCTCCATGGTGGCCGACGCGCTGGCCGTGGTGCTGCTCGGGCTGACGGCCGTCGTCTCGCTCGTCGCCGTGGCGTACTCGCTTGCGTACCTCCGTGCCGAGGACCAGCGGCTGGCCTACCACCCCCTGTACCACTTCATGCTCGTCGGCGTCACCGGGTCGCTGCTCACCGGCGACCTCTTCAACCTCTTCGTCTGGTTCGAGGTGATGCTGGTGGCGTCGTACGTCCTCGTGGCGTTCTACAGCGGCCCCCGGCACACCCGCGCCGGCTTCCAGTACGCCGTCCTCAACCTGGTCGGCGGCGCCCTCATGCTGCTCGCGGTCGGGGGCCTGTACGCCACGACCGGCACGCTGAACATGGCCGACATGTCCCGCCGGCTCGCCGCCCACCAGGCCTACGGCATCGACCCCGCGCCCGTCCTCGGGATCTCGACGCTCCTTCTGGTCGTCTTCGCGCTCAAGGCCGGCGTCGTCCCCTTCCAGTTCTGGGTGCCGGAGGCCTACCGGGCGGCGCCCGCGCCGGTCACGGCGGTGCTGGCCGGCGTCGTCAAGAAGGTCGGCATATACGCCATCATCCGGCTGTACTTCGGCGTGTTCGCCGCCGCCCCGCTCCCCGTCGGACTTCCCTTTGGTGGCGCCGGGGACTCGATGCTGGCGTTCGTCGGTCCCGTCCTCTTCCTGATGGCGGCCGGGAGCATCCTGTTCGGCGGCGTCGGCGCGGTCGTGCAACCGGACCTCGACGGGCTGCTCGCGTACTCCAGCATCGGCCAGATCGGGTACGTCCTCCTCCCGCTCGCCATCGCGGCGACGGCCGGCTCCCAGGCCGTTCGGTCGCTCGGCATCGCGGCCGCCGTCGTGTACGCCGTGGGCCACGGCCTCGCCAAGAGCAGCCTCTTTCTCGTCAGCGGCGCGCTCCGCGCCGGCGGCGGTAGCTCCCGGTTCGCCGACCTCGGCGGCATCGCCGACCGCGACCCCGTGCTGGCCGGCGCCTTCCTCGTCGGCAGCCTCGCCTTGGTCGGCATCCCGCCGCTGGTCGGGTTCTTCGGGAAGCTCCTCGTGTTCGACGTCGCCGCCCGCGACGGGTCGGCCCTCGCCGTGGCGGTCGCCATCGCCGGCGCCGCGCTCACCGTCGCCTACGTCACGCGCGCCTGGAACGCGGCGTTCTGGGGCGACCCGGTCCCCTACGAGCGACGGCCGGCCCTGGTCGCCGGCGCCGCCGTGCTCGCCGGGCTCCTGGTCGCCGTCGGCGTCGGGTTCGACCCGCTCGTGCGCGCCAGCGAAGCCGCCGCGACGGCGGCGCTCGACCGCCAGGGCTACGTCGAGGCGGTCCTGGAGGGAGGTGACGGCTCGTGACGCGGCGGTGGCCGACCATCGGGGTCGCCCTCGCCGTGCTGTGGCTGTTCGTCCGCGGCGTCAGCCCCGAGCCCGCGACCGTCGCCGGCGAGTTCCTCGTCGGCCTCCTCGTCGGCCTCCCCATCGCCTACGTCACCCGGGGGTTCTACACGACCGACGTCCGCCTCCGCCGGGCGGTCGGCGCCGTCCCGTGGGTGCTCCGGTACGTCGCGGTGTTCCTCGTCGAGCTTTCCACCGCGAACGTCGAGGTCGCCTACCGCGTCCTCGCGCCCTCGATGCCAATCGACCCAGACGTCGTCGCCATCCCGCTCCGCGTCGAGACCGATGCCGCCGTCGCGACCATCGCCAACAGCATCACCCTCACCCCGGGGACGCTCACAATGGACCACGAACCCGCGACCAACACCTTGTACGTCCACGCCATCGCCGCATCCGACCGCCGTGCCGTCGTCGCCCCCATCCGGCGATTGGAGGATTACGCCCTCCGCATCTTCGACGAACCGGCCGACCCCGGCGACCGGCCTCCCGGCCGCTCCGGCCCGCCGGGTGGCGGGCCCCCGGACGATCCGGCACACGACCACTCGGTGGGCGACGATGGCGCCGACCCCGACGGCGACACCTCGGCGGACGATGATGCCCACCCCGAACGCGGAGACTCGGCGAGCGGCGATGCCACCGACCCCGACCACGACGCATCGGTGGTCGACGATGCTCACCCCGAATGCGACGCCTCGGCGGGCGAGGACGGCGCCGAGTCGCACCGCGAGGACACCGGAGGGAGCACCGATGGCGAGTGAACTCCCGCCGCTACTCCAGGCCGCGCTCACCGCCGGCATCCTGCTGTCGGCCGGCGTCACGCTGTTCGCGAGCTACCGCGTCATCCGCGGGCCCACGACGCCCGACCGGGTCGTCGGCCTCGACACCATCGGCACGAACGTCGTCGCCATCGCCGTGCTGTTCGCCATCGAGACCGGCCGCGGGCTGTTCGTCGACGTGGCGCTCGTGCTCGCGATCATCGGGTTCATCAGCACCATCGCCGTCGCCCGGTACGTCACGGAGGGGGACATCATCGAATGACCGCCCACGCCGCCTTTCGGCCGGCCGTCGTCACGCTGCTCGTCGGCATCGGCGCCTTCTTCCTGCTCGTCGGCACGATCGGGCTCCTGCGGCTCCCCGACGTCTACAACCGGATGCACGCGACCAGCAAGGCCACCACGCTCGGCGCCGCGAGCATCTTCCTCGCCGGGTTCGTCCACTTCGGGCCGGCGGGCGCCGGCCTGGTCTCGCTCGTCGGCATCCTCTTTCTGTTCGCCACCGCCCCGACCGGCGTCCACATGATCTCGCGGGCCGCCCAGCGCATGGACATCGGGTTCGCGGGCGACGTGACCTGGCCGACCGCGAGCGACCGGGTCGACGACCCGACGGACGACTGATAGTGACTACTGTCCATCATTCCGGTAGCGACCGCACGAAGGCGTGCGGTCGTACCGGTACACAGCGACCGCGTCGAGGAAGCCTTAACCCACCGCCACCCGCAGGCCCCGCCATGACCCCACCACCGACGCGAGACGGCGCGGCTCCGGGAGGGGCCCGGTGACCGACGCGACCGCGTTCGTCCCGGGCCACGTGACCGGCTTCTTCACCGTCAACCGAGACGAAGACCCGACAAAGGCGGGCTCGCGGGGCGCCGGCGTCACCCTCGCCGACGGCGTCACCGTCCGGCTCGAGCCCGGCGACGGCGTCGAACTGAACGGCGAGACCTGCGACCTCGAGGCGGTCGCCCGGGTCCTCGACGCGCTCCGGTCGACCGCCCACGTGGTCGTCGAGACCGACCTCCCGCTGTCGGCCGGCTTCGGCGTCTCCGGCGCGGCCGCCCTCGGGACGGCGCTGGCCGCCGACGCGGTGTTCGACCACGGCCTCTCGGAGAACGAACTCGTCACCGTCGCCCACGGCGCCGACATCCAGGCCGAAACCGGGCTCGGCGACGTGGTCGCACAGGCCCGCGGCGGCTTCCCCGTCCGCCTCGAGCCGGGTGCGCCGGCCCACGGTGTTTTGGACGGCATCCCGGCCACCCGCGAGGTCGAGTACCTCGCTCGGGGCCAACTCGGGACCGAGGAAGTCATCTCGGGCGACACAGACGCGATCACCGAGGCCGGCCGCCAGGCGCTGTCGGCGCTGGTCGCCGAACCCACCCTGGAGACGTTCATGCACGCCTCCCGCGAGTTCGCCCGCGAGACCGGACTGCTCACGCCCGAGGTCCGCGAGACGGTCCAGGCCGTCGCGGAGGCCGGCGGGGAGGCTTCGATGGCGATGCTCGGCGAGTCCGTCTTCGCTCTGGACACGGGGCTGTCGGATGCGGGCTACGACGCCGAGCGGTGTGCGGTGTCGCTGGCCGGGGCGCACCTCCGGTAGCGAATGGCTCCCGATACCGACCCGGGCTCGGCGACGGTCTCACCGGGCGACCGAAGACACTTTTCCCTGGCGTCGGAATACGTTACGATGTCGACGCCGCCCTCCACTGTCGACCGGTTCCGGCCGTACTCGGTACCGATCAGCATCTTCGCGCTCGTCGCCCTGGCTGTCGTCGTAGTGCCGCCGGTCCTGCTCGGCGACCCCTCCGGCCGGACCTACGCCCTAACGGCTGCGTGGGTCATTCTGGCGGTCTGGGCCGCGCTGCCGTACGCCCTGACGGTCGGGCTCGTGACGCTCCCGCTCGTCTACACCGGCACCGCGACGTACGCTGCACCAAGCCTGCTTCCCGGGGCCCACGACTCGGCGAGCCCCTCGTCCGTCGTCCGGCACTCACTCGCCGGCGTCGGGTACGTCCTCGCCGCCGGCGTCGTTGGCGCGGTGGGGCTCGGGGCCGACTTCGCTACCGCGAACGAGCCCGCCGTCCCGACCGGCGTCCTGCCCTCGTTCACGCTATTAGCCGGGGGCGTCGTCGGAGCCTGTTTCGTCGGCCTCCAATTGTGGCGGCATGGGGCCACGGCCCGCGGTGCTGACGCTCGCACGACCATCGGTACCATCGTGCTTGGGCTTGGGCTCGTACCCGCCGGCCGCGTCGCCGTCTGGCTGTTCCAGCGCGGCGTGCTGTTGTAACGTCCGGCCGTCGACCCTGCCGACTCCGGCCCTGCAGCAACCGGGTCGCTTTTGTCCGCCGGTCGCGGACCGAGCGCCATGACCGAGGTCGACGTCCCGGCGTCCCATCCCCGCTCCGAGTCGCTCCGCCGCAGACACCGCATCGAGGCCGGCGTCGAGGCGGGCATCACCTCCCGGCAGGGCCTCATCGCCCAGGGCCGCGGCGAGGCGTTCGACTACCTGCTCGGCGAGCGCACCATCCCCAGCGCCGACGCCGCCGAGCGCGCCGCCGCCGCCCACCTCCTCCGGGCCGACCACGCCGTGCTCTCGGTCAACGGCAACGTGGCCGCCCTGGCGCCCGCGGAGACGGTCGAACTCGCCGACGCCACCGGCGCCGCGCTGGAGGTCAACCTGTTCGACCGCACCGACGAGCGGGTCGCCCACATCGCCGACCACCTCAGAGATCACGGGGCCGAGGCGGTGCTGGGGGCCGGCGCCGACGACCGCGTGCCCGGCATCGATCACGAGCGGGCGACGGTCGACGCCGACGGCATCGGCAGCGCCGACGTGGTCCTGGTCCCGCTCGAGGACGGCGACCGCGCCGAGGCGCTGGCCGAGATGGGCACGACCCCGCTCGTGGTCGACCTGAATCCCCTCTCGCGGTCCGCCCGGGCGGCGGCGGTCCCCATCGTCGACAACCTCGTCCGGGCGCTCCCGAACGTGACCGCACACGCCCGGGAACTGGGCGAGGCCAGCGACGCGGAGCTGGACGGCATCGTCGAGGACTTCGACGCCCGAGACGCCCTCGACGCCGCCGAGGCCGCCATCCGCTCCGGCGACGAGTGACCGCAGGGTCGTACCGATCGGCACTGTCTGCCCACGCGAGGATCCGGGTGCTCCCGAACGCTGTGAACGCCGCGGCGGCCGAATCTCAGCGGCGGCGTTCCTGGGCGTCGCTGGTCGTCCTCCGACGGAGCCACCGTCGGTACGCGCGGGTCGAAGTCGTGACTCGCCCACCCCGTCATGCTCGTGACTCGATCAGCCCGTCTTGCGCGCGTCTGACGTAATGTTTTACGTGACGAGACGGAACTTCACGTATGGCTAGCCTCACGGAGGTCTACGAGGGAGCCAACAACGGGGCCGGCCGTCGCCAGCTCTACGCGGGCGTCGCGCTGTTCGCCGTCGGTGCGGTCCTTTTGGTCGCCGGCATCGTCGTCGCCGCGACCGGCGTCGGGAGCCGGTTCGGTCTCGGCATTTACGAGGCCCGCGGGGTCGCCGGCATCCTCGGAGGCGTCGGGCTTCCGGCCGTCCTGCTCGGCACCGTGACCGTCATCCCCAGGACCGCGACCACGCTCCGGGCCGGCGCCGTCGTCGGCGCGGCGGTCAGCCTCGTCGGCGTCGTCCTGTTCGACCGCGCCTACCCGGGCGAGTGGGTCGTGGGCGACGCCGGCACCTCGATGCCCATCGTCGTGTCGGCCGTCTACTTCGCCGGGGCGCTGGTCGCGACCTGGTGTCTGTTCGCGGCCGTCGCCAACTTCAAGGCCCGGAACGACCCCGGCGGCACCGTCACGCTCGAGATCACCGGGGAGGGCGAGGCCCGCGTCGTCGAGGTGTCGAACGACGAACTCCGCGGCCGGCTGAGCGGCATCGGCCTGCTCGGCGGCACGCCGGACGGTGACGTCGAGACCCAGACCAACCGCGGCGGCCGCCGGGGGAGCGGCGGCGCCGGCGCCGGCGGCCGGGGCCGCACCGACGGCGGCGCGGCCACCGACCAGGCCGAGGTCCTCACCGACGACCCGTCGGAGCCGCTGGGCGACGTCTACTGCGGGAACTGCTCGCAGTTCCAGTACGTCCGCACCGACGGCGACATCGAGCCGTACTGCGGCTACCACGGCGTCCTGATGGACGACATGGACGCCTGCGAGGAGTGGACGCCGAACCGGAGCGCCTGAGGCCCGCCCGGTCCGGTGCCCGGTCAAACCGTCGCGTGGTCCCCCTGGTTTCCCGTCCGAATACCCGTTCGCAGTCCCGACAGCGCCAGCAATCGGACTCGCTAGGGTCCAGGGCGTACCCGGGCGTCGCGGCCCCGGCCGGGACCGGCCGGAGGCGGCCGTTGCACAAACCGCACCGGGGTGAACGGGGGTGCATCGTCGGTCGCTGTCGTCCGCTCCTCGACCGCCGTCAGTCCTCAAGGAACGCCCGGACGCCGTCGGCGTCCCGGCAGTTCAGGACGTCCGCCGGTTCGCACCAGCCGCGGCGGGCGGTGTGGACGCCGTACCGGAGGTACTCGTAGCTCCCGTGGTCGGCGGCGGCCTCGGCGACCTGCCGGACGTCGACGTCGATGCCGGGCCGCTGGTTGAGCTTCCGGCCGGTCGGGTGGCCGACGACGTCCACCTCGGGGTGCTCGATGGCCGCGAGGAGCCGATCGGTGCCGTCGCCATCCAGGTCGCTGTGCGGCGAGGCGACGACGCAGTCAAGCGCCGCCAGCACGTCGTCGCCGACCGACACCTCGCCGTCGGGCCCGACGTTGGCCTCGACGCCGGCGAAGACGGAGACGTCGGCGTCGTCGGCGACCGCCCGAACCGCCTCGATCTGCTCGCGGAGTTCGCCGTCGTCGAGCCCGACGCCGCCGACCATGCCCGGGCCCGTGGCGTGGTCGGTGATGGCGAGGAAGTCGTGGCCGACGTCGGCCGCGCCAGCCACCATCTCCGCGACCGTGTGGTCGCCGTCCGACCACGCGGTGTGGCAGTGGAGGTCGCCGCGGACGTCGGCCGTCTCCACGAGGTCCGGGAGGTCGTCGGCCGCGGCGGCCGCCACCTCCCCTCGGTCCTCCCGGAGTTCCGGCGGCACCCACGCCATCCCGAGGGCATCGTAGACGCCCGCCTCTGTCTCGCCGGCGACGCGGTCGCCGACGCGCTGGCTTCCGTCGGACCGTCCGTCCGACAGCGTTCGCGCACTCTCGGTGCCCTCACCGTCGTCGGGGTCCTCGACGGCGGATGTATCGAAGACGCCGTACTCGTTGACCTTCAGGTCCCGCTCGATGGCGCGGTTCCGCACGGTGACGTTGTGGGCCTTGCTGCCGGTGAAATACTGCAGCGCCGCGCCGAACTCCCCGGGGCCGACGACGCGGAGGTCGACGCGGGTGCCGTTCGCCCGGACGCTGGCCTTGTTGGTGCCCGCCTCGATGACGTCGTCGGCGTCCTCCCAGGTCTCGAAGGCCTCGACGACGGCCGCGCCGTCGTCGCTGGCGGCGAGGACGTCCACGTCGCCGATGGTGGCGCGCCACCGCCGGATCGACCCGGCGACGTCGACGCGCTCGACGGCGTCGACGTCCTCGAAGAACGCGAGCACGCGGTCGGCCACGGGCCGTGCCGTCCCGAGGCGGCTCCGCTCGCGGGACTCCCGGGCGAACGGGATGTTCTCGAGGACGTTCGACTCGGTCTTCGGGCCGAACCCCGACACGTCCCGGATGTCGCCGGCCTCGGCGGCCGCCTCCAGGTCGTCGAGGTCCTCGATCCGGAGGGCTTCGTAGAGCGCCGCGACGGTCTTGGGGCCGACGCCGTCGACGGCCGTCAGCGCGTCCATGTCGACGGGCAGCTCCTCGCGGAGCGCCGCCAGTTCCTCGATCTCGCCGGTCTCGAGGTAGTCGGCGGTCTTGCCGGCGATGGCCTCGCCCACGTCGTCGATCCCGGCGAGGGCGTCCTCGCCCTCGGCCTCGAGAAGCGTCTCGACGGCGACGGCGTGGGCGCGGATGCTCTCGGCCGCCCGCCGGTAGGCGCGCGGCTTGTAGTCGACGTCGCGGGCCTCGAGGTGGTCGGCCATCTCCTCGAGCCGGCGCGCGACCTCGGCGTTCCGGCTCATGGCCCCCGCACTTGCGGCCCGTCGTCGTCCCGGCCGAGCGCCTGCTTGAGGAAGTTCATCCACCGCTTTTTGTCCGCCGTCGCCCGTCGCTCGGCCTCCGCCTCGACGGACCCGGTCTCGAGATTCACAAGCGCCTCCAGCGCCCGGGCCGCTCCCGGCGGAGGTTCCGCTTTGCCGCCTCGACCCGCTCGCGTTCGCCCGGCGGGACGGCGTCGCGTCGCTTGATCTCGAAGACGAACGCCCGGAGCTCGACGGTCGAGCCCTGGACCTCGATCCGCTCGGGGATGTCCACGCCCACCGTCGCGCTCTCGCGCCCGATGCGCTCGAGGAGCTGCTTTCGCTCGTAGGCCTGCACGCCCTGGTCTACGGGGTCGAGCGGCAAATAAGAACCGGGGGTCCGTCTTGCATCCGGCTGATATTCGGCATCGCTGCCGTACATCCCAACGACTTTCCACGCCGGCCGGCTACGCCGGGGTAATGGCGACGTGTGACGTGTGCGGCGAACACGTGAACATGCCGTACAACTGCGGCAACTGCGGCGGCACCTACTGTAGCGACCACCGCCTCCCGGAGAACCACAGCTGTCCCGGCCTCGACCAGTGGAACGACCCCGACGGCGTCTTCGACAGCGGCTTCGACGATTCGGTCGCCGGCCGCGGCGAGGCGGGCGGCCTCGGGTCGACGTTGGGCATCGACACCGGCGCCGGCGGTCCCCTCGGGTACTTCCGGGGGAACATGGCGTATGTCTTTCTCGGAGTCTCCGTGGTCGTCTTCGCCCTCCAGTACATCATCGCCCCCCTGGTGATCGAGATGCCGACCGGCCAGCGGCCCGCCACGACGACGTGGGGCCAGATCTTCACCCTCACCACCGAACACCCCGAGTACGTCTGGACCTGGGTCGTCTCCATCTTCGCCCACGGCGGCATCACGCACCTGCTGTTCAACGGCATCGCGCTGTACTTCTTCGGTCCCATCGTCGAGCGACAGGTGGGCTCGAAGAAGTTCACCGCCCTGTTTTTCGCGAGCGGCATCGCGGCGGGCCTGGGCCAGGTCGGCCTCGCGCTCGCCACGGGCGAGCAGGCCGCCGTCCTCGGTGCCTCCGGCGCCATCATGGCCATCATGGGCGTGCTATCGATCACCGCCCCGGACCTCAAGGTCCTGCTCTTTTTCGTCATCCCGATGTCCGTCCGGACGCTGACCATCCTCGTCGCGGTGTTCTCGCTGTTCTTCGTCGCCTCCGGCGGCATCCTCAGCGGCGTCGCTCACTTCGCCCACCTCGTCGGGCTGTTCATCGGACTGGGGTACGGTAACCGCATCAAGCACGAGGTCGGCCGCGGCCCCAGGCAGTTGAACCTCGGCCCCGGCCGCGGCGGTGGCGGCCCCGGCGGCCCCGGCCGCCGACCCTGATGGGCGTCGTCCGCGAGCGGTTCCGACCCGACGGTTCGCTGTCCACCGAGGCGATGGAAGCGCTCCAGCGCGACATCGCCGAGGCCGCCGTCCTCGAGGACGTCCTCGAGGTCGACGCTACCGACGTCCGCGACGGCGACGCGCTCGTCGCCGGCGTCGACCAGGCGTTCCTGGAGGACCGCGCCGTCTCGGCGGTCGTCGTCTGCGAGGGCGAGACGGTGGTCGCCCGGGAGCACGCCACCACCCCGCTGTCGATCCCGTACGTCCCGGGCTTGCTCGCGTTCCGGGAGGGCGAACCGGTCCTCGCGGCGCTGGAGCGGCTCGACGTCGCCCCCGACGTGGTCCTCCTCGACGGGAGCGGCCGCATCCACTACCGCGAGGCCGGGCTCGCGACCCACGTCGGCGTCTGTCTCGACGCCCCGACCGTCGGCGTCGCCAAGAGCCTGCTGTGTGGCACCCCGTCGGCACCGATCGACGCCCTCCAGGAAGGCGAGCGGGTCCCCATCGAGGCCGACGGCGAGATGACGGCGCCCGACGGCGACGTCGTCGGATACGCCTACCAGCGCCGCCAGTACCCCGACTCGACCACGGTGAACCCGCTGTACGTCTCGCCCGGCCACCGGGTGTCCGTCGAGACGGCGGTCGAGATCGTCGCGGCCGCCGGCGGCGAGTACAAGCTCCCGCGACCGATCCGGCTGGCCGACCGGTACGCCGACGAGGTGAAGGCGGAGCAAGCCTGACTGGTGCGAACTTCCGGGGCGAGACCGCCCCCCGATCGTCGACCGGGACCGCCGCTCGCCGCTGGAGGTTCCCCGTGACCGGGAGTTCATCGAACGCGTGACGAGGTGGTCCGTGCGATGGTTTTTGTACTGTCGAGCGGGTACGTACCGGTATGGCACAGCGCGCGGCCGGAATCGTCTCCGACGATGGGGTGCTGGACGGCGAGCCACGGATCGAAGGACATCGAATCGGCGTCCTGCAGGTCCACGAGGAGGTCGAGGACGGAAACGTCTCGCCGCGGGCGTTCGCCAACCGGTACGGCCTGGACCTCGCAGCCGTCTACCGGGCACTGGCGTACTACCACGAGCATCCTGCGGAGATGAGGGCGGTCCGGGAGCGCCGGCGCGAACGCATCGAGGACGCTCGGGATGACGCCCTTGCCCCCGAGGACGTGGAGTGACCGGACGCGAGAACCCGATTTCGGTCCTCCTCGACGAAAACGTCGACAGACAGGTGCTCGCGTATCTACGCGCGGAGGGCCACGAGGGCGAACACGTCGTCGACGCGCTCGATACCGGCGTCGAGGACCGCGGTGACATCGCACCGTACGCCCGCAAGCGCGACCACGTCGTCGTCACCAAGGACACCGATTTCCTGGCGATGGACGAGAGGAACCACGCGGGGGTCTTCTTCATCGACGACCACACTCTGACGGCGTACGAGATTGCGACGGCGATCATCCGCGCGGTGGACGCCATCGGCGACCGCGATTCGCTCCGCAGCGTCGTTTTCGTCGATAACTGGCTGTAACACCCGAACTCGCGTCGGGTCTCGACCGCATCAGTCCAACGAACGCCGAGTCGAGCCTGGCCCGGTGGGCCGCGAGGACGTCACTACCGCTGTCGCCGACGTAGAGCGCCGAGTCCGTCCCGAGGTCCCCGAGCGCCCGCTCGAGGTAGTGGGTGTTCGGCTTCTTGCGCTGGAGGCTCTCGACGGACATCTCCCGCCCGTAGTAGGTGTCGAACGTCCCCGTCCAGCCGAAGTGCTCGAGGAGGAACGCCACGGTGCTGTGGTGGTTGTTGCTCACCACGCCGCTGGGCCGGCGTTGGTCGAGGACGGCCGCCACGTCGTCGTAGTGGCCCCGCCGGCCGTCCCGGAAGGCGGCGATTTGGGACCGCTCGTCGTGCCGCTCGCGGGCCAGCCACAGCGCCTCCGGGTCGACGCCGTACCGCTCGCCGATGGTCCGCAACGCGTCGACGGTGACACCCGCGGTCAGTTCGTCGACGTCCGCCCGGTCCGGGTCGTCGACGCCGACCGCCCGGAACGCGTCCCGGACGGCCGCCCGCTGGGTGTCCGGCGCGGGCGGCTCGACGAGGACCCCGTCGTTGTCGTACAGCACCGCATCGTAGGAGGGCACGGGGTGACGACTGTACCACGGCGGTCGTAGTGGTCCTTCCGGTTCGCCCAGGGCGGTTGCGATCGCGGGGCACCCTTTGAGTTGCTCGGCCAGCTGCACGATGCCGGCGAGGCGTACATCGGCGACCTGGCCCGCCCGGTCGAGGCGGAGTCCGAGGCCGTCGAGCAGGCCGAGGCCCGCATCCGGCGGGCCGTCTGGACGGCGTTCGACCTGGAGCCGCCCGTCGAGTCGGAGAGGGGACGCCGTGATGGCGGCCGACGACCGGCTGTGGGCCGACGAGGCGAACGAACTGCTGGCGGACGGCGCCCGGACTGCCGACTCGCAGGCCCTCGACTACGACCTCCGGTCGGACCATGTCACCGACCTCCGCGAGCGGTACCGCGCCCGCACGGTAGGGCTCCTCGAGGCCGTCGG